>JAJQBR010000154.1 GCA_021203185.1 Clostridiales bacterium | reverse complement strand
TCAGGTGGTGCGGATGTTCGACAAGGAGCTGCACCAGGAGTTTGTGTTCTGCTCCTACCTGCTCAAGCTGCTGCCACCCGCGGTCGGGGAACCGCTGGACCTGGAGGGCAAGCTCCAGCTGGAGTTTTATAAGCTGCAAAAGACCTTTGACGGGACCATCGTCCTCCAGCCGGACACAAAGGGCGTCTATGAAGCCGCCCGGCAGAAGGACGCGATGGGTCTGGAGCAGGATGAACCGCTGGACGAGATCATTCAGAAGATCAACGAGCGGTACAAGGGCAATTTTACGGACGGCGACCGGGTCATGCTGATGGCGCTCCAGGCCAAGCTGATGAAGGACAAGAAGCTGGCGAGCATCGCCAAGACCAGTGACCCGCAGATTTTCGCCGAGAGCATTTTCCCCAAGGCGTTCGGCGACGCTGCGATGGAAAGCTATACCGAGAGCCAGGATACCTATACCTCCCTGTTCGAGGACCGGGGGAAGTACAACGCAATTATGGCGGCGCTGTCGGAGATCATCTACCGGGAGCTTCGGAAAATGGCATAAGAGGATAAAATGGAAACGCGGAACAGCGACCAACGAAACGGTTGGCCGCTGTTTTTTCTCTTCTTGTCTCAGTTTTTTTGCCCGTAATGCCGCTCACAGCGGCATCATCGTTATCTCCAGGTATTCCTCTCACACAGTTGATTCAAAAAATAGGGAAAGCGCCCGCTGAATCAGATCTACGCATCCATCTTCCCCCAGCTGTGCAGAGTCCAGGGACAAATCATAACCTCCGATGTCCCGCCACTTCAAACCGGTATAGTAGTGGTAATAGTCCGCGCGGCGCTTGTCCTCCTCCCGGATGTGTCGAATGACATCTCTGCGGTTCCACGCGAGAGAGTAGGATGCTACCCGCTCAATGCGGGCCTCCAGGGGAGCGTGGATGAACACCTTTAGCACACGGGTCTGGTCTGCCAGCAAATAGTTGGAACAGCGGCCCAAAATGATGCAGCTCTCCTGGGCAGCCAGGTCCTTGATGATTTTCGCCTGGAAGCTAAACAGATTCAGCGTGGACACATAGTCGTCACTGTCCGGGGGAAGGATCTCTCCGTTGTAGGCACGTCGGGCGGCAAACAGCATCTCTTTGACACCGATGCGTTCGTCGGCCATGCCGAACAGCCCTTCGTGTATGCCGCTGACATCGGAAGCCAAACGCAGCAACTCCCGGTCATAGTAGGGGATACCCAGGGCGGCGGACAGCTTGCGGGTAATGTTGTGCCCGCCGCTGCCGGTCTCCCGGGCAACGGTGATTGCATACCGTTCCATAGAATCTCCTCCTCTCACGCACCCAGGTATGCCTTACGCACCCGGTCGTCGGCGGCCAGTGCGCTGGCCGGGCCTTCCATAGCAATGGTGCCTGTCTCCAACACATAGGCCCGGTCACTGACTGCCAGGGCCATTTTCGCGTTTTGCTCCACCAGCAGGATGGTTATGCCGCTCTTGTGGAGAGTCTGAATGATGGAGAAAATCTCCTTCACCAGAATGGGGGACAGCCCCATGGACGGTTCATCCATCAGCACGATTTTGGGGTCTGTCATCAGCGCCCGTCCGGTGGCCAGCATCTGCTGCTCACCGCCGGAAAGGGTACCGGCCAGCTGCCGACGGCGCTCCTTCAGCCGGGGAAAATGGTGATAGACCCGCTCCAGACTGGCAGAAACCTTTTTCTGGTCCCGGATGATATAGGCCCCCATACGGAGGTTTTCCTCCACCGTCATGCTGGCAAACACGTGTCGGCCCTCCGGCACATGGGCCAGCCCCATCTGAATGATGGTGTGGGGCGGCACCTTCTGCAAATTCTGCCCGTCCAGCAACACCTCGCCGCTGGTAGCGGTCAGCAGACCGGAGATGGTATGGAGAGAGGTGGTTTTGCCTGCGCCGTTGGCTCCGATCAGGGAGACCAGTTCGCCGTCCTGCACCGTCAGGGAAATGCCTTTCAGCGCGTGAATCGCGCCGTAATGCACGTTCAAATTCTTAATTTCCAGCATACTTCGCCCTCCCTATTCGCCCAAATAGGCCGCAATGACCTTGGGATCGTTGGCGATTTCATCCGGCAGACCGGAGGCGATGGTCTGCCCGTAGTCGATGACCTGGATGCGCTCACAGATGTTCATAACAAGAGACATATCATGCTCAATGAGCAAAATGGCGATGCCAAACTGATCCCGGATGGCGTTGATGCACGCCAGCAATTCCGCCGTCTCGGTAGGGTTCATGCCGGCAGCAGGTTCATCCAGCAGCAACACCTTCATGTTTGTGCCCAGTGCGCGGGCGATCTCCAGCTTCCGTTGCTGGCCATATGGCAGACTGGAGGCCAGCACGTCCGCCTTGTCCTCCAGATGGCAGATGGTCAGCAACTCCATCGCCTTCTCTGTGACCTGGGCCTCCGCTTTCCAGTATTTCGGCGTGCGCAGCAGGGAATCCAGCAGGCCATAGTGAATATCCTTCGTGAAAGCCACCTTGACGTTCTCAATCACCGTCATATCCTCAAACAGGCGGATATTCTGGAAGGTGCGGGCAATGCCCGCCGCTACGAACTGGTGTACCTTTTTGCCGTTCAGCGGCACACCGTCCAGCAGAACGGTTCCCTCCGTGGGGACGTAAACACCGGTCAGCAAATTAAAAACTGTGGTTTTGCCCGCACCATTGGGGCCGATCAGCCCCACCAGTTCGCCAGGGTAGATGGAGAGGTTAAAATCCTGGACGGCATGAAGGCCGCCGAAGGAGACGCCCAAACGGCGGGTCTCCAGAACAGGGGTTTTCGCTTCACTCATGACCGACGACCTCCTTTTCTCCGGAACGGGAGCTAAACCAGGCTTTTATCATGCCCGGCCACTTGGGAACATCGCACAGAGCGAACTCCCGGCTCCCCATGATGCCGCGGGGTCGGAACAGAATGACGATAATCAGCACAATGGAGTACACCAGCATGGGGTAGGTAAAGACATTTTGCAGGAAGGCGGGCAGCGTTGATACCCAAGCGCCGTTTTTGATGGTGTAATTCAGCAGGAACAGAGTCACGGCGGCAATGACGGAGCCGGTCATGGAACCCATGCCGCCCACCACCACCATGACCACGATGAACACGGAGTTCAAAATAGAACCGTTGGTAAAGGCAAAGGAGGTGGTGGCCAGCGCCGCATTACAGCAGGAGTAGAGCGCGCCGGTCACGCCTGCAAAGAAGGCGGAAATGGTGAAGGTCAGCACCTTGTAATAGCTGACGTTGATACCGGAGGTGGAGGCGGCGATCTCGTTGTCCCGGATGGCGCGGATGGCCCGCCCATATTTGGAGCGGACAAAGAGCAGCATGGCAGTCATGCACAAAAGCACCACCAAAACCGCCACCCACAGGTATTGCACCTTCTCGTCGTTGGAGAAGCCCAGCCCCGTGGCGTACAGCGCGGAAGAGGCAGAACCCTGTCCCAGTCCCTGCTGGCCGCAGAAGGGCAGATTGTTGATGACGTTGACGATGATCATGCCGAAGCCCAGGGTGATAATGGCCAGATAGTCCCCTTTCAGTCGGAGGGCCGGAATGCCCACCAGCAGGCCCATCAGCGCCGCCAGAACACCGGCGGCCAGCGTACTGAGGAGCAGCACCAGCAGAAAGGCAGGGCCGGACTTCTCGTCGTAAAAACCTGCGCGCTGGAACGCGAGAGAAAGCAGGGCCGCCGTATATGCGCCCACGGCCATAAAACCGCAGTGTCCCAGGGAAAGCTGCCCCAAAAAGCCCAGCACCAGGTTCAGGGAGGCCGCCATGATAATCAGATAACAGCACTGCCAGATGGAGGGGACAACCTTTAGCTTCAGGGTGTCGCCTCCGGCATTGCTCATCACCACGGAGAGGACAAAGAGAAGCACAACGGCAATGAAATTGACCAGATAACGGGTCCTCGTTTCGCTCTTTTTCATACCTTCTCCCCCACATTCTTGCCCAAAATGCCCGCCGGACGGATCATAAGCACCGCAATCAAAATCAGATAGACAAAGGTATCCGACATGGACGAGCTGATATAGGTATTGGCCCCGGATTGGACGATGCCGATCACCAGGCCGCCCAGCATGGCTCCAGGCAGGGAACCGATGCCGCCCAGAACGGCGGCCACGAAGGCGTAAATGCCCAACGTCGCCCCCATGGTGGTGTAAACCTTGGGATACTGCGCGATGTACATCAGCGCCGCCACCGCCGCCAGTCCGGCGCCGATCCCAAAGGTGGCAATGATGGTCTGGTTCACGTTGACCCCCATCAGGGTAGCGGCCTCCTTATCCTCCGACACACAGCGCATGGCGCAGCCAATGCGGGACTTCTGCGTAAAGAAGTACAGCGCCACCATGATAACGGCGGAGACCACCACGGTGATGATGGTGGCGCTGCTGACAGAGACCCCTGCAATGGAAAACGTGCTGGTGAACAGCGTATAGGGGACTTTGGGGTCCGGGCCAATGGCAGGAATGGCCTGCGCCAGGTTTTCCAGCACAAAGCTCATGGCAATGGCGGTGATCAGCGAGGTCAGGTTATTTCCCTTTTTTCGGACGGGGCGATAGGCCAGCAGTTCCACCAGCATACCCACGCAGGCGCAGACCAGAATGGCAGGAACCACCGCCAGCCAGCCGGGCAGTCCCATATTCATGAGGATGGGGATCATAAAAAACAGGGTGTAACCGCCTACCATGATAAAATCGCCATGGGCAAAGTTGATGAGCTTGATAATGCCGTAGACCATTGTGTAGCCCAGGGCGATCAGGGCGTAGACGCTCCCCAGCCGAAGCCCTGTAATCAAAAATTGGATAAAAGTGGTCATCGGACGCTCCTCTCTTGTTATCCCGCAAAGGGGGAGGCGCAGAAGCGTCTCCCCCATGTTGCTCTGGATGCTCGCAATCAGTCCAGACTCAGGGTCGTGACGGCGATCTTGGTGACCGCGTCGTCGCCCTCGGTGTAGGAATAGCCCATCAGCACGCCGGTCTTGATGGGGGTGCCGGTGTCGTCGAAGGAGAAGGTGCCGGTGGAGACCTCGTACACCACGGAGGTATCCGCCAGAGCGGCCTGAACGCTGTCCGCGTCAAACGCGCCGCAGGATTCGATGGCCTGCTTCAACACCAGGACGGCGTCGTAGCCCAGCGCGTCAAAGTTGTTGGGCGTCTCACCGTAGGATTCCTCATAACTTTCAACGAAGCTGATGGAGATGTCGCTGGTGGCCAGCTCGGTGGAGTAGTGGTTGACAAACAGGAAGTCATTGTAGACGGACAGGTCTGCGCCATCGGGGATGGTGGTCTCGGTGTTGTCCACACCGTCAGCGCCCAACAGGATACCGTCGAAGCCCACGCTGCGAGCCTGGGGGACCAAGTAGGGACCGGTGACATCATAGTAGAAGGGGACAAAGACCAGCTCGGCCCCAGCCTCCACCATCTTGGTGAACTGGTTGGTGTAATCTACCTCGGTCATGGTAGCCACGGATTCCTCCGCCACGATCTCCAGTCCCAGCTCTCCGGCAGCTGCGGTAAAGGCATCCCGCAGACCAGCGGAATAGGTATCGGCGGAGCAGTAGACGATGCCTACCTTGGTGTATCCCTCATCTGCGGCGTACTGTGCGGCCAGCTCGCCCTGGAAAGAGTCCTTAAAGCAGGTACGGAATACATAGTCCATCTCGGTGGTCAGGGCGTCCGCCGTGCCGGAGGGCGTGACTAGGACGACGCCCTCGGAGTTGGCGACAGAGGTGATGCTGGAGGTGCAGCCGGAGGTGGCAGAGCCGATGACCAACTCAATGCCGTCAGAGATCAGAGCGTTCATGGCGTTCAGACACTCTGTAGAGTCGCCCTGATCGTCCTTGGATTCCACTGCCAGTTCATAGGTTTCGTCGCCCACGGTGACGCCGCCGGCAGCGTTGATCTGCTCGATGGCCAGGTTGACGCCGTTGGCGACGTGGGTGCCGTAGACGGCCAGGCTGCCGGTCATGGGGCCGATCATGCCCAGCGTGATGGTACCGTCAACCGCACCGGAAGCCGAATCTTCCTCTGCGGCGGCAGAGGTCTCTGCAGCCGTTGCGGTGGATGTGTCGCTGTCGGATGTGCCGCTTGTGCTATCAGACGACCCGCACGCAGCCAGACTGAAAGCAAAGCACATCGCCAGCAGGAGACTGAGCAATTTCTTCTTCATGATGATTCCTCCTTAAAATAAAGACGGGGTAACAAAAAACAAGGACGCTTTGCTGCATTTTTTGCAGAGCGTCCTTGCCTTTTGCTTTATTATACGGTCCTCATTTCTTTTCTGCAAGGTTCATAATCACATAAAATCAGCTTACATTTCGATTATTTTTGTGAATATACACAAGTTGCCTCTTGGTATTTTTGCAATGCAGTATACAAAATCCTGCAAAATTCCCGCTGGAACGGGCCTTGTTTTGGGATTTGCCCGTAAAAAGCTGTCCTCATCGCCAACGGAATGTTTTTTATGCCCTCTTGCATAACTGCTTCATCGGAAATTCATTTTATCCTGTTCTCCCTCTATGAAGCAAGGGAATATGCAAGTTTTACAATCATCTATTTCATTTTAGCCGGTTTTTTACCCAAAGAGCCAAAGTTGTATTTTGCGTATTGACTTTGCTGCAAAACGTGTTAAACTGTGTGGCGTCAAGACAAGGATGCCAGCGTTCCCGATGCGGAATCTGACATCCTTTTTGTTTCGCAGCTGCATATTCCACGAAAAGAGAGCGTACATTCAACCGTTATCGTAATGAGGGAGGTTATATTTTATGGACGCTGCTAGTTTGGAAGAAGTCAACTCCGTCGTCTTTGGCGTTTGGTTTTTGATCGGCGCCGCTCTGGTCTTCTGGATGCAGGCCGGATTCGCCATGGTGGAGACCGGCTTCACCCGGGCCAAGAACGCAGGCAACATCCTGATGAAGAACCTGATGGACTTCTGCATTGGCACCGTGGTTTTTATCCTGATCGGCTTTAGTCTTCTGCTGGGCGAAGACCTGTTTGGCTTCATTGGCAAGCCGGGACTGGACATCTTCACCAGCTACGCCAGCTTTGACTGGTCCAACTTCGTGTTCAACCTGGTGTTCTGTGCCACCACCGCCACCATCGTCTCCGGCGCAATGGCGGAGCGAACCAAGTTCCTGTCCTACTGCATTTACTCTGCCGTCATCTCCGCTCTGATTTACCCCATCGAGGCCCACTGGATCTGGGGCGGCGGCTGGCTGTCCCAGCTGGGCTTCCATGATTTCGCCGGCTCCTGTGCCATCCATATGGTGGGCGGTCTTTCCGCGCTGATCGGCGCGAAGCTGCTGGGTCCCCGCATTGGCAAGTTCGTCCGGGAGGATTCCGGCAAGGTGGTCAAGGTCAACGCCTTCCCCGGCCACAGCCTGCCCTTAGGCTGCCTGGGCTGCTTCATCCTGTGGCTGGGCTGGTACGGCTTTAACGGCGCTGCCGCCACCAGCGTGGAACAGCTGGGTTCCATCTTCCTGACCACCACCGTGGCTCCCGCCGTAGCCACCGTCGTCTGCATGATTTTCACTTGGGTCCGCTATGGTAAGCCCGATGTCTCCATGTGCCTGAACGCCTCTCTGGCGGGTCTGGTCGCCATCACCGCCCCCTGCGATGTGACGGATGTGACCGGTGCTCTGATTATCGGTGCTGTGGCCGGTGTGCTGGTCGTCTTTGGCGTCTGGCTGCTGGACAACGTGCTCTACATTGACGACCCGGTGGGTGCCGTGGCCGTCCACTGTCTGAACGGCATTTGGGGCACCATCGCCGTGGGCCTCTTTGCCACCACCTCGGCCCCCGGCAACGACTCTTTGGTGGGCCTGTTCTATGGCGGCGGCTTCGGCCAGCTGGGTATCCAACTGCTGGGTGTGCTGACGGTCATCGGCTGGACCGCCGTGACCATCACCATCGCTTTCCTTATCATCAGGGCCACTGTTGGCCTGCGCGTCAGCACTGAGGAGGAGTTGGTCGGTCTGGACACCAGCGAGCACGGTCTGATGTCCGCCTATGGCGGTTTCTCCATCCACGACCGAATGCCCGGCGGCAGCATGACCGAAGCGTCGGCTCCCGCAACCGTCAGCGTGCCGGTGGATGCCTCCGTCCCCGTGGACGACACTGCCGCGCTGGAGGGCTATGGCCCCTACACCCGCGTTAGCATTTTCTGCAACCAGAACCACTTTGAGGATCTCAAGGCTGCCCTCACGGAGATCGGCGTCACCGGCATGACGGTGACGCAGGTGATGGGCTGCGGCGCTCAAAAGGGCCGCACCGGATACTACCGGGGCGTCTCCATGACCATGTCGCTGCTGCCCAAGCTGAAGGTTGACGTGGTTGTATCCACTGTACCGGTGGAAAAGGTCATCGCTGTGGCTAAGAAGACCTTGTATACTGGCAACGTGGGCGATGGCAAGATTTTCGTCTACAATGTCCAGAATGTGGTTCGGGTTCGCACCGGCGAAGAGGGCTATGATGCTCTGACCAACGAAACATGATTTCCATCCTTCCCCTTTCTGCGCGGCTGTTCTTCTGAGCAGTCGCGCTTTTTTCAGTTATGAAGGCATCTATTTTTTATCGTCCAAATTTTGTTATCCTTTTGCTCTGCCATGCAGGTGTCCCCGCTGTTAAACGGCACTTCTACCCTCAAGGGGTACTCCCGGGGCTTTGCCCCTCCCTGCAAAGCTTCGCTTCTCCCCGCGCCGCCGTCTAAAGGCGGCGATCATTCACACCTTCAGGAAAGTCAATACAAAACACACTGCACCGCCACATCAACAAGCGATTTCCAGCAAAAAAGGTACCCAATACGTACTGAGAAGCGGCTAAAAATCTTCTGATTACCACTCCTCCAACCCCATTGTAAAACTTTACACCCCTCCTAACCACTTTATAAAACCTGTAACCCATCGTATGGTGAAATTAAAAATGGAGGAATTTATAATGGGTACCAAACGAAGAAACGGCGAGGGAAGCATTCGCCAAAAGAGCAACGGCTGTTATGAGGTCCGTATCTCTGGCGTCACTGACTTCCAAACCGGTAAGAAAACCCGTATTTCCCGCTATGCGGCAACAGAACAGGAGGCCGTACAGCTGCTTCACAGCCTGTCCGTCACAGTGGGCAGCAAGAAAATCACAAACATGACCCTCGGAGAATGGCTGGACTTCTGGATGGAGGTCTATGCCAGGAATACATTAAAGCAATCCACACAAATGAGCTATGAAACCTATGCCAAACGTCATTTCAAACCAGCATTAGGCGCTTATCCGTTGACAGAAATCACACCCCGTCTGCTCCAACAGTTCTACAACTATAAAGTGCAAACGGAGGGTCTATCTTCTAAAACCATCAGCAACCTGAACCTGTACCTCCACAAGGCGCTGGAGCAGGCTGTGCGGGAGGGGCTGATTCCAACTAACCCTGCCTCCTCTTTGAACCTGCCCCATGTGGAGCGGCCCACGATTGACGTTCTGACGCGGGAGGAGCAGGGCCGGTTGGTTCAGTCCAGTTACCAGCACCGCTATGGGGTTTTCATCCGTCTGGTGCTTGCCACCGGCTTGCGTCTGGGAGAACTCCTGGGGCTGCGCTGGGAAAACATCAATTTTCGCAGCAATATGCTCAACGTCTGCCAGACGTTGAACCGCCTGCAAATCCCCGGCCTGCCAGACAACTACAGCGGCCCTAAAACGGAGATCGTAATCCAGCCGCCAAAATCGGTCAATTCGCTACGCAGTATCCCTCTACTGCCCGGCGCCATCCAGGACCTTCTCTGCTGGCGCTCCGTCCAGGAGGCCGACCAACAGGCGGCAGGAGACACCTACTTGAACAGCGGCTTCGTCGTCACGAATCCACTGGGCGGCTACATCGAACCGCGCACTTTTTCCGACTACTACCACCAGATTTTAGACTTGGCTGGCCTGCGCCACTTCAACTTCCATGCCCTCCGCCACACCTTTGCCACCAGAGCGATGGAACAGGGGATGGACGAGAAAACACTCTCCACGCTGCTGGGCCACTACTCCATTTCCTTCACAATGGATACCTATGCCCACGTCCTTGATACGCACAAGTGGAAAGGCATCAATCTGATGAACGACCTTTACAGCGCCGGGCAGCCCTCCATTCAGCCACAGGGTTATCCCATCCTCGTAACGCCCCAAGACGGCAGCTTTCTTGTGACCGCCCCGGATTTTCCCGAAATCCAAGTGACTGCTCCCACTATGGAGACCGGTGTGGAGCACAGGGAGAAGCGTAGCTTCGGAAGTACCGCTTGACGGTAAATGCAGGCCGCAATCCGGCAGTCGTTGAACGGAGTGACCTGTCCACCCGGTTCGACGCCTCTGTACAATGTCAATGCCCAGCCGGGGCAGTATATAATGGAGATACTGGTGTGAACATCCCCTCTATTGAAGTTCATTTGTGATTCTTCCAAATTCTAACTGTATATTATTATATTGAAGAGAAAAGCTGTCCTGCTATTCACGCAAGGCAGCTTTCTCTATTATTCAGAAAGGATTTGGAAACCATGATAAAAAACCGGAAAGACGGAGAGGGAACCATCCGACAAAAATCCCCGAACTGTTGGGAGGTTCGCATTTCTGGGGTCATCGACTTTGCAACAGGACAACCTACTCGCGTAATCAGATCCGCCAAATCACAGACTGTCTCAATGAGGAACTGGCAACAAACTTCTTTCCGCCAAATGCCAGCCCGCTGACAGAAATTGAGCTTACTCCAGGCCAATTTGTGGTGCAATGTGTGCTGTAAGAAGCATAAGGACATTTTGAACTTTTTTACCCCGAAGTAGAGCGCTACTCCGGGGTAAATAGCTCATGTATGGCCATATTTGGGCCACATCATTTTTATTTTTTGAAACATTCCAAATTGTTTTATCGAAAAAAGTTCTATTTTCAACGGTTTATAGCAACTATTCGCCACTTTTTGAAAAAATGCTTGGGCCATTCCTGGGCCATAAAACGGCTTATTTTCAAGAAATTCCCATTCAAAACATACTAAAAAGTAAAGAAAAAGTTCTGAAATCCTCAGATCTCAGAACTTTTTATGGTTGCGGGGGCCGGATTTGAACCAACGACCTCCGGGTTATGAGGATGACAACATTTGGATTCTTCAAAAATTGTTCCTACAATAGCGTATTTCTGTGGGTTTAGGAAGCCTTTTTAGGCCATTTATACACAGTTCCTGATTCGCCGCAAACAGGGACGTTTAGGTTGGGGTAAAATTGGGGCAAGCGAATCTCGTTAAGCTCCCTGTACCCGCTCCATCCTGACCCGGCACTTTTTCTTATAAAAGGCGATGCCGTAGTGGATGATCTCCGGCGGCACATCAATGCCAAAGAACTCATCGTAATGCTTCGATGTGATTTGTTCCAGCGCCTCTTGAGCCTTCTGTTCCAGTTGCCGCTCGTCCGCAGTATATTTCACTTCAATAATGATGCCAAAATTCTTTTGTCGTTTCTTCACCGGCTCCACGATAATATCTGCCCGTCCACTGCCTGCTTCACGATTGGAGCGGATGCGCCATGCCCGGTTGGTCTTGAGCATACCAATCAGCATACCGTGATAGAAGTTTTCTCTGACTTCGATGGCTCCACCGTCCAGGAAACTGATGGAGTCGGCCATACAGTCGTTCAAATAGTCCTGAATCTCCTCTGGGTCACCGCCTTCAACAGCATCAATCAGTCTATTCAGACCATCTGTATCCTTTTTGATTTTGTTGGAAAACCACTTGTCAATTTTTTCAATAAAGATAGAACGGATTTCCCTGTTGGGAATCACCAACTCATATTCACCAAAGTCGTTCATTCCCCGTTGCGTCAAATATCCAGTGGTAAACAGCACACTCCAGATATGGTCTGGTTCCTCGTCAATTTCCGGGTAGGTTAAATCAAGCTGCAACTCTTTATACACAGACTCTCCCTCAATCAACGCTTCGATCTGCTCACGGGTTCCTAAATCAGCCTTCTCCGCAAAACGGACGATCATATCGTTGCTGCTGGTGTTGGCCCAGAAGTTCTGTGGCCTGATAACTGGTTCATGTTGCAGGTAGTTACACCAGTTGATAACGTCCCATGGGCAATATACATTTGTCTGCCCAAATTTATATCCGTCATACCACTCTTTTGTGAGTTCGTAATGTTCAGTCAATCCGTAATAGTGGAGGATTTCCCGCACTTCGGTATCTGTAAACCCAAACCATTCATCATATTGGGCATCCACGATAGTATTGACACTCAGATTATTCAGCCCGGTAAAAATACTCTCTTTGGAAATCCGCAGGCAGCCGGTCAACACCGCAAGCTGCAAAGCGTCGTTGGTTTTGAGCACGGCGTTTAGTATTTGTCGAATCAGCAGAATCATCTGGTCGTAATAGCCACGCTGATAGGCTTTGTCCAGTGGAACGTCGTACTCATCGATCAAGATGACAACTTTTTTTCCATAGTGCTTATAGAGAAGCTGAGAGAGCAGTCTAAGACTGTCCTCAAGATTTCCACGTTCAAGCTCCAAGTTACAGAACATTTGCCGCTCTGTCTGACTCAATCGGTCGCTGTTTTCAAGAAAGCTGAGCCTTCTTGCTTCAAACCCAATGGTACTCCACAGTCCCCGTCGGGCATCCGCGAACTCCCATCCCTCCACGTCTTTCAGGCTGATAGAAATGACCGGGTACTGCCCTATATGCTGTTTACATAGTGCGGTCTCCTTAGAGATGGCCAGCCCATCGAAAAGGCTTTTGTCTGTCCCAACTTCAAAGAAATACCGGAGCATACTCATGTTCAGGCTCTTGCCGAAACGCCGGGGGCGGGTAAAAAGAGTCACCAACGCTCCCTGGTTCAGCAAATCCCGAATCAAATTGGTCTTATCCACGTAGTAATAGCCACGGGTGCGCATATCCATGAAGTTTTCAATACCCAGTGGCAATTTCAGCTTGTTCATCTCCGTTCACCTCCGAATAGACACGAGAGAAGTCTTTCTTTATTGTAACTAGCGTACCATAAAAGTGTTTCCATATCAAGCGGCATTTTGAAAAATACGTGCTTTTGCTACTACTGGCATTGGAACTGTTTTCAGTAAAATGAAAGTAGCGCAAAAGGTTCCCAGGATGTGAACACTAGTAAAAAGAGCCATTGTCAGCACCTGAAATATCAGCTACCATTCGTCTTGGTTCAAGAACTACGGAGGTAGCAGAAAGGTGTTACGAATGGCTCAAGTACAATATATCAAAGATCTCTACGAAAATGAAGAGAATTGCCTGCGGAAAATTTCCCGATTTACAGGCTAAAACCTTGAGACCGTCCGAAAATATACATACCAGCAGGACTGAAATGAGAACCATCTCTCGGGTACTAAGCCATAGAGTTATCCGGTGCTGAGCGAGTTCATTCCCCTCATGGATGGGTGGCTGGATGCGGACCGCAAGATTCCAATGAAGCAGGCATACCGCCTACGGGACGAGCACGGCTTCACAGGCAGTTGCTCCGGCATAAAGCGGTATGTTCGCAAGAAGAAGTATGTGAATCCTTTTGCCGTTAGCCTGAAAGAAATATACATTTACCTCTACTCCTGTTCCATTTTCCCTGTTGACAAAATCCGATTTCGGATATACAATGCAGTAGAGCAAATCCGATTTCGGATTAGAACGGAGGAAGTAAGGTGTCAACTACATCAAACCGTACTTATATCTCTGAGTACAATCAGATCAGCAAGGAATGTGATATGATTTATCATT
>JAJQBR010000088.1 GCA_021203185.1 Clostridiales bacterium | reverse complement strand
GCACTTGATTGACAACCTGCCGGGGACCATGCGAAGCATGGTGGAGGGGTTTTCCATGGAAAACTTGTACTATTTTGGGCAAAAGTGCTGACCAAACTGCAAGCACGATCCAAGCTAACGGCTAAAAGCTAAAAGCTAATAGCTAATTTATTACGACACGGCCCGGAAAATGCGTTCCTCCACCGACTCGAAGCTGACGTGCTGGCAGAGAACCACCTCGGAAATCAAAATCTGCTTGGCGGAGTGGAGCATCTTCCGCTCCCCGGTGGAGAGGGCTTTCACCTGGTCCCGCAGCAGCAGCCCCTTGATGACGGAGGCCACCTGCATCATATTGCCGCTCTTGAGCTTTTCCATGTTCTCCCGGTAGCGGCGGTTCCAGTTGCCGTCCATGTCCACCGACAGGAAGGGAATGGAGGTCAGGACCTCCTCCGCCCGCTCCGCTGTGGCGATGGGCCGCACACCGATTTGCTCGCTGGTGTCCACGGGAATCATCACCTTCATGTTGCCCACAGGCAGCTTGAGGCTGTAATACTGCCGCACCACGCCGTCAACCGTCCGTTCTACAATGTCGTCCACTACGCCTGCGCCGTGCATAGGATGCACGATCAGGTCACCAATTTGAAACATGAGATCCACCTCCAAAAAGTTTAGACTTCCGCCGTATTATAGTACATTATATCACTCTTTTTGGTGGAAAACAACGGCAAAACATACAAAAAAAGAAAAGTTCCCCCTCCAAAAAGGGGGAACTTTTGCTAAAAAACCGTAGTTTTACGGGCAGTTTGACCCGGAACGGACGGGATTAGTCCTCGTCGTACTCCTCGCGCAGAACGGCGCGGCGGGACAGGGAAACCTTCTTGGCCTCCATGTTGATGTCGGTGATTTTGACCTCGACCATCTGGCCCTCGGCCAGCTCGTCCTCGGGCTTCTCCACCCGATGGTCGGCGATCTGGGAGATGTGAATCAGGCCGTCCACGCCGGGGACGATCTCAGCGAAGGCGCCGAAACTCATCAGTTTGACAATCTTGACCTCGGCGTTGTCGCCGATGGCATACTGGCTGATGAAGTTCTCCCAGGGGGAGACGCTGCGATCCTTCATGCCCAGAGAGATCTTCTTCCGCTCGGGGTCGTACTTGATGACGTAGACATCCACCACGTCGCCCACAGAGACGGCCTCGGAGGGGTGCTTAATGCGGCTCCAGGACAGTTCGGAGATGTGAACCATGCCGTCCACGCCGCCGATGTCCACGAACGCGCCGTAAGAGGTCAGGCTCTTGACGGTACCCTGGTAGTGCTTATCCACCTCGATGTTGTCCCAGATGGCCTGGGCTTTGGCGGCGCGCTCTGCGGCGGCCACGGCGCGGATGGAACCCACCACGCGGCGGCGGGAGCGGTTGACCTCGGTGATCTGCATCCGGGCGGTGGTACCCACCAGCACGTCCATCGGCTCGTTGCGGCGCAGGCCGGTCTGAGAGGCGGGGACGAAAACGCGGATGCCGTTGACGTTGGCGACCACGCCGCCCTTGTTCTCCTCGCGGATATAGCCCTCGACGACGGTGCCGTTCTCGCGGGCTTCCTCGATCATCTCCCAGTTCTTGGCCGCGTCCAGACGCTTCTTGGACAGGGTGACGATGCCGTCCTGGTCGTTGATGCGGGTGACCTGAGTCTCGATTTCGTCGCCGACCTTGACCAGATCCTCCACCTTGACAGAGGGGTCGTCAGACAGCTCGCTCAGCGGAATGTAGCCGGTGTGCTTTGTGCCCAGCTCGACCTGGATCTCAGTCGGAGTGATGTTCACAACGGTGCCTGTGACCTTGTCCCCTGTATTTAAAGTTTTGATCGATTTCTCCAGCATTTCGGCGAAAGATTCCTCGATCTCCGTTTTTTCCTCGCTCATAGTGTAAAAAACCTCCTTTATTATCCACCCGGGCGTGGACGCGCCCGCAGTGATTCCAACAGACGCTGCGCATTTAATCGCATCCAATGGCAGCTCTGACGCCTGTTCGATCCAATAAACATGACTGCAATGCTGCTGACAAAGTTCGGCCAGGTGACGGGTGTTGGCGCTCTTATGGTCGCCGATGACTACCATGACCTGGCACTGTCGGGCCAAAAACTCTGCTTCTGACTGGCGCTGATACGTAGCATTACATATTGTATCAAATGTTTCCGCGTTTGTACAGAGTTTTTTTGCAATTTCCACAGCTTTTTTCCAAACTTCCCGGTTTGACGTTGTCTGAGAGACAAGTGTCAGCGGTACGCCGCCACCCTCCGGCTGCGCGGCGATCCAGCGCTCCAATTCCTCCCCGGATTCCACCACCACGGCGTTTTTGCACCACCCGGCGGTGGCTGTGACCTCCGGGTGGCCCCGCTTGCCCACGATAACGGGAATCCGTCCCCGCTCCTCCGCCTGGGCAGCCAGCTTGTGGATGCGCTTCACGCTGGGGCAGGTGGCGTCCACCACCCGCAGGCCCCGGCGCTCCAGTTCCTCACAGACGGCGCGGCTCTCCCCGTGGGAGCGAATCACCACCGCCGTCCCCTCTGGGATGTCGCTGGGGTCGGCGACGCAGGCCATGCCCTGCCGGGCGAAGTGTTCTACCACATGGTCGTTGTGAACCAGACTGCCCAGCATGGCGCAAGGCTTCCCCTCGGCGGCAGTCTGTTCCGCCAGATCCACCGCCCGGCGGACACCGTAGCAGAAGCCGGCTGTCTTGGCTAAGGTAACGGTCATTTGGTCTCACTCTCCAGAGCGTAAATGCGGCTGAGCAGGTCGTCGGCCACGGCCTCCTGCTCCTCCCTGGTGGCCCGGCGTCCGGCGGGTTTGACCACGTAGGGTTCCCCAAAGACCACCGTAGAGCGGTGGAACATCTTCTTGGGCCGGGTGGAATACACCGGCACGATGGGCGCGCCGGTCCGCAGGGCCAGCATCGCCGCGCCGGTTTTGGCGCTGCCCTCCTCCCCCTCGCCTACGCGGGTCCCTTCGGGGAACATCATCAGCTTGCAGCCGTCCTTCAGCACCCGCATGGCGTTTTTGATGGCGGACATATCGTTGTTGCCCCGGTCCACGGCAAAGGTGCCGATGGCATCCAGCACACGGCCCATGATGGGGATTTCCAGCAGGGATTTTTTTGCCATAATGCGGATGATGTGCTTCCGGCTGGCGGCGAAGCAGATCATGGGCGGGTCGGCCAGGGAGGTGTGGTTGGGGCAGATGATACACGGCCCCTCCGGGATGCGGTCCCGGTGCAGCACCTTAAAGGGGTAGAAAAAGTTCCAGATGGGGTAGAGAATGACGTACAAAATCCGGTAGTTCCGCTCCTCCTGGGCGCGGGTGCGCTTCTTTTTCTTTTTCTTCTCGTCTGCCATAGGCTCACATCCTCTCTCGAATGGCCCTCAGCAGCAGTTGAAGGCTCTCTTTCAAATTGTAGTTGGTGGTGTCTATCAGTACCGCGTCCTCCGCCTGGCGGAGGGGAGCGATGGGCCGGTTTTTGTCGTTTTCGTCCCGGAGGATGACGTCCGCCAGCACCTCCTCATAGGAAACGGCGCTGCCCTTGTCCCGCAGCTCCTTCCAGCGGCGCTCCGCCCGGGCCTCCGGCGCGGCGGTCAGGAACAGCTTGACCTCCGCCTGGGGCAGCACCACGGTGCCGATGTCCCGCCCGTCCATGACGACGCTGTGTTTTCTTGCCAGGTCCCGCTGGAGATCCAGCAGGAAGGCCCGAACCGCAGGAATGGCCGACACCGCCGAGGTGTAGAGGGACAGCTCAGGCTGACGGATTTCCTCCGTCACGTCCTCGCCGTTCAGCAGCATATGCTGCAAGCCGTCCTCGCCATAGAACAACTCCGGCTGAATTTCCGGCAGGCGGGCAGCGATGGCCTCGCCGTCGCTGCGGTCAAGGCCCACCCGGTAGCAGTACAGCGCTACTGTCCGGTAAATGGCCCCGGTGTCCACATACAAAAAGCCCAGCTCCGCCGCGACTTTTCGGGCCAGGGTGCTTTTCCCCGCCCCGCTGGGGCCGTCGATGGCCACGCTGATTCGTTTTTCCATGTTCAAGGTTCTCCTTTTTCCGCTTCCGCCGCGCTGCGTCCCGCCGCTGCGCCGGTGGCCCAGGCCGCCTGTAGGTTGAAGCCGCCGGTGTAGCCGTCGATGTCCAGCACTTCCCCGGCGAAGTACAGCCCGGCGCATTTTTTGGAGGCCATGGTGGTGGAGTTCACCTCGCTGAGCTTTACGCCGCCGGAGGTGACGATGGCCTCCGCCACAGGCCGGGTTCCGACAAGTTCCAGCCGGAACCCCTTCAACTCCTCCACCAGCCGCCGACGCTGGCCTTTGGTCACGTCATGTACCTTGGTCTCCGGCGGAATCTCCGTCCGCCGCAGCACCACAGGGATCATCAGCCGGGGCAGCAGAGCGCCCAGCACGTTTTGCACGTCCCGGTTGGGGTTCTGACCGAAGTCCCGCAAAATGCGCTCGTCCAGCTGCTTTTCCGACAGGGCGGGTTTCAGGTCTATTATAGCAGAGTATTTGTCTTTGTCAAAGCCCTGTAAACAGGCGCTGGCGGAAAGCACCAGCGGCCCGGAGAGACCGAAGTGGGTGAACAGCAGCTCCCCAAAGCCCTCGTAGACCGTCTTTTTCTTCTGGTTTTTGACCTTTAGCGTCACGTTGCGCAGGGAAAGCCCCTGCATCTGCGGGCAGTCCTCCCTCACCGTCACCAGCGGCACCAGGGAGGCGCGGGCCGGAACCACCGTGTGGCCCACGGATTGGGCCAGGGCGTAGCCGTCCCCGGTGGAGCCGGTGGCCGGGTAAGACGCGCCGCCAGTGGCGACGATGATCGCGTCGGCCCGGAGGGTGCGCCCGTCCTCCAGCGTCACGCCGGAAACCCGGCCCTCCGTTTGCAGCAGTTCCGTCACCCGCCCGGTGACGATGTTCACCCGTTGGCGGCGCAGCTCGTAAAACAGCGCGTCGATGACGTCTGCGGCCCGGTCAGAGACGGGGAACACCCGGTTGCCCCGCTCCACCTTCAGCGGCACACCCAGCCCCTCGAAAAACGCCTGGGCATCCTCCGGGGAGAAGCGGCTCATGGCGCTGTGGAGGAACCGTCCCCCTCTGGGGTAGTTTTGCAGGGCTTCGTCCACCGGGCAGCGGTTGGTCAGGTTGCACCTGCCCTTACCGGTGATGTAGAGCTTGCGCCCTACCTTCTCGTTCCGCTCGATGAGCGTCACGGCGGCTCCCGCCCTGGCCGCCGTGATGGCGGCCATCATACCGGCGGCTCCGCCGCCTGTGACAAGTACGGTGTTCAAAAGGTTCCCCCTCATATAAAAAAGGAGCCAGTTCCCGGAAGAACTGACTCCGGCCAAAGTGGTTGTAGGGACGTTGATTGAAAAAATGATTCTGAATATCGCTTTGAATCAGCCGCGTGGTAATAAGCTATTAGCCATTAGCTGTTAGTCGGCATTACCAGTCTAAAGCGCAAAGCGAACCGTTAAGCACCACAAAGCTAAGAGCTAGGAGCTAAAGGCTAAAAGCTAAAATTACCTCCGGTCCGTCCGCTCGTACACGTCGTACTCCTGCCAAATCTGCTCCAAGTGGCTCAGGTTATGCTCCAGCTTTTCCGCGCGGATGCGGCTGACCGACACGATGAGCGCCGTCACCAAACTCAGCGGCGCAACCAGAGAGTCCACAAAGGAGGCCATATCGCTCTTGGCCAGCAGGGAAACGTCGGCAATCTCCGCCAGGGGGGAGGCTTTGCTGTCGGTGATGGCGATGGCGGTGGCCCCCCGGTCCTTGGCATAGCGCATAGCCTTCACCGTCCGCCGGGAATAGCGGGGGAAGGACAGGCCGATGAGGACATCCCCCTCTTTGATGTGGAGGATCTGCTCGAAGGTCTCGCTCATGGCGCTGGTCTCCACGTTGACGACGTCGTCGAACATGAACCGGAAGTAGTAGGTCAAAAACTCCGACAGGGCGGACGCCGAGCGCACGCCCAGGATGTAGAGCCGTTTGGCCCCGGCGATGCGCCGCACCGCCTCATCGAAGATGGTGCGGTCTGTCTCCTCCAGCGTCAGGCGAATTTTCTCGACATCCGACTGCATGACCATGCTCAGCACGTCCTGGTTGCCGATACGGTTCTTGGACACCTCGATGCGCTGGATGGAGGTCAGCTTGTTGCGGATCATCTCCTGGAGGGCCTTCTGCATACTGGAGTAGCCGTCAAAGCCCAACTCCGCCGCGAAGCGCACCACCGTGGACTCGCTGACGTTGACGGTGCGGCCCAGCTTGCTGGCCGTCATAAACGCCGCCTTGTCGTAGGAATTGAGAATGAAGTTGGCAATCAGCTTTTGCCCCTTGGAGAAATGGGGCATATTTTCCTGAATGGTCGCCAAAATGTCGTTCGCCATAACACCTGCTCCTCTTTTGTGGGGTGGATGGGGTCGCTCTCTTTGTTAGAGATACTATACCCTTTTGCAGCAGGAATTGCAAGCTATTTTTGCAAGATTTTTTTCGCTTCTTGCATTTTGACGGTTTTCACAGGGCTTTCAGCCGCTGAATTTCCTCTGTTGTGAGATAACGCCAGCTTCCAACGTTCAAATCGCCCAGTCGCAGCGTCCCCTCCCGCACCCGGCGGAGCCGGTGGACGATGAGGCCGCAGGCGGCACACATCTTCCGCACCTGGCGATTTTTCCCCTGGCGGATGGTGAAGGACAGCAGGGCAGAATCCTGCTCCCCGGAGGGCAGGGCGCGGACCTCCGCCCCCTGGTAGGTTTCCCCCTCCACGGTCATGCCCCGCCGCAGCCGGGGCAGGGCGGCCTCCACGTCCCCCGTCACCCGCACCAGGTACTCTTTTTCCACCTGATGGCTGGGGTGGGTCAGGCGCTGGGTCAGTTCCCCGTCGTTGGTCAGCAGCAGCAGCCCCTCGGAGTTCAAATCCAGCCGCCCCACGGGATAGACCCGCTGGCCGCAGTCGGCCACCAGCTGGGCCACGGTTTTTCGCCCCTGCTCGTCGGAGAGGGTGGTGACGTACCCACGGGGCTTGTTCAGCAGCAGATACACCGGCTCTGTCGGGTGGGGCAGCTCCACCCCGTCCACGGCGATCCTGTCCCGGTCCGGGTCGGCCTGCTGGCCCAGCACCGCCGGGACGCCGTTCACCGTCACCCGGCCCGCCTGAATATACCGCTCCGCCGCCCGGCGGGACAGCACCCCCCTGGCGGAGAGGATCTTTTGCAGCCGCTCCACGGTCACTCCTCCCCGGTCTGGGGGGTGTAGACCAGGTCAGTGCGGCCAATTTCCTCGCCGTCCAGGTAGTAGACGATGCGGCCCACCACGTCCCCTTCTTTAATGGTTACGTCGCTGTTCTGGGGCAGACGCATCCGGGCGTAGACCTGCTGGGCCTCCGCGTCGGTCAGGGGGTAGGAGACGGTGTCCACCGCAGTCAAGGTGTACTCTGTGCCGCCCACCGTCAGGGTGGTGACCACGTCCCCGGCCTGACAGAAGGTGTGGGTGGGATAGGTCTCAAAGGCCCAGTCATAGACGGCGATGTGGTCCTGAAAGTCGTAGGAATCCGCCAGGGTGCAGCAGACGATGCGCTGGCCGGTGTCCGGGTCCTCGAAGCAGGAGACCAGCGTCCGCCCTGCGGCGGAGGTGTAGCCGGTCTTAATGCCGATGCAGCGGCTGTCCATGCTCAGAAGCTGGTTGTGGTTCTCAATTTTCCAGCCGTCCTCGGTCTCGATATAATACGTTCCCACGATTTCAGCAAACAGTTCGTTCTGGATGGCGTAGCACCCCAGCAGGCACATATCGTAGGCGGTGGAGTAGTTGCCCTCGTCCTCCAGACCGTTGGGGTTGCCATAGAGGGTGTTTTCCATGCCCAACTCCTGAGCCTTTTCGTTCATCAGCGCCACGAAGGATTCCTCATCCCCGGCGATGGTCTCCGCCAGCAGCATGGCCGCGTCGTTGCCGCTGCGGAGCATGGCCCCGTAGATGCAGGAGAGCAGGGTGATTTTGTCCCCCACCTCCATATAGAGGGAGCTGCCTTCCTCGGCGTTGGCGGTCTCCGAGCAGGTCAGCACCTGCTCCAGATCCTCCTCGCTGCTCAGCTCGCAGGCCAGCAGGCCGGTCATAATTTTGGTGATGCTGGCGATGGGCCGCTTTTTGTTGGCGTTGTGGGAGTACAGCACCCGACCGGAGTCCACGTCCATAACACAGGTGGACACAGCGTTGGTGGAGATGGCCGACGCGCTGCCCACGCCGCCCAGGGTCAGGCACACCGCCAGCAGTCCGGCCAGCAGCCGCCGGAAGATGCTTTTGCCTGTGTTATTCTTCACTGGCGGCCTCTTCCGGCTTTTCGGCCTTTTCCGCTTTGTCGGCCTTGTGCTTGTCCACAAAGCTCTCCACCCGGTCCACGATTTCCGGCATCAGGTCGATGACCTTCTCCACCGGGCCGCCAGGATAGGGGGCCACCGGCAGGAACCGAACGCTCTCGCTCCTGATGATGAGGAAGCCAGTGGGTTCCACGCTGACCCCAGCCCCGGCCCCGCCGCCAAAGGCGTTGTCCTTGTCGGCAGGCTGGTTTTTGGTGGCCCAGTCGCTGCCGCCGGAGCCGAAGCCGAAGCTCATCCGGGAGACGGGAATGACCGTGACCCCCTCCGGGGTGTGGATGGGCTGGCCCACCACGGTGTTTACGTCCACCATCTGCTTGACTTTGTCGATGGTGATGTCGATGACCTCATTCAGCGGATGCTTTTTTTCCATTTTTGTTCTCCTCCTGCTGTGATTTGTTAAGGATACTCTGTATTTTTTGCAGTTCTTTCAACACGTGGACGCCCAACACGATGAGCTGGGCCACGGTATAGGACAGGGTCAGCCGGACGTAGACCTTTGTCTCGCGGGCGGTGAAATCCACCTGGCACCGGACTGACTGCTCTTTGATGGTCAGCTTTTGTTGCAGCACCCCGGCCACCGCGCCGCCGGTGGCGCAGATGCCGCCGTAGAGGATGCCGGCCTGTGCCGGATTAGCGCGTCCGGCGATGGTGTAGTCCAGCAGCAGCTCGTCCACCCGCAGCTTCTCCACCGACTCCCCCAGCAGGTCCAGCAGGGCTGGCAGCTCGTCCATCAACTCGTCCAAACTGCCCCCCACCCGCTGGAGCAGGGAGGGTCTTGGGGGTTCGGCGGGCTTTTTGGGCTGGTCGGACTTCTTTTTGGCCGACTTCTTCTTCTCTTTCTTCTCTTTCGGCTTTCTGGGGTACACTGTCAGGAAGGCAGGACCGATTTTGAGCTGCACCCGCAGTCCCTGGGCGGAATACTCCACCCGGCCCCCCAGCCGGAGCAGAAAGACGACAGCCGCCAGCGCCGCCACCACCAGCAGCACTGCCAACAAAATCTTCACTTCCCCGCCTCCTTCTCCGCCAGGGCCTCCCCCGTTTCGCCATTTTCCGGCAGGGGCGGCAGCTCCTCCAGAGAGGAGAGGCCAAAGGTCTTTAAAAACAGCCGCGTGGTGCGGAACAGGGTGGGCCGCCCCGGTGCGGCCAGCTTTCCGCACTCCTCGATGAGGCCCCGCTCCAACAGGGAATTGATGGAATAGGCGGAGGAGACCCCCCGCACCTGCTCCACATAGCCCCTTGTGGTGGGCTGGAAGTAGGCGATGATGGACAGCACCTCCAGCACCGCCGGGGACAGCTTGGGGGGCTTGCGGGTCTCCAGCGCCCGGCGGATAACGTCGGCGTGTTCCGGGGCGGAGGCCAACTGGTAAGAATCCTCCAGCCGGAGCAGGCGGAGCCCCCGCTGCTCATAGCGGTAGAAGTCCCCCAGCCGCCGGGCGGCGTCCTCCAGCTGCTGCTGGTCGATGTCCAGCACCTGGCACAGCCGCTTGCACTCCACCGGCTCTCCCGCCGTGAATAGGATACCCTCCAGGGCGGATTCTATCACTTTATCCTCCATCGATGTCCCCGCCTTCCTCCTGCTGTGCCGTCACGCAGGTGACGGTGCAGTCCCTGCCGAACCCCGCCAGGGAGATGCGGCAGTTTTTGCACAGCTCCAGTATCGCCAAAAAAGTCGCTACGATTTCCGAACGGGTGCGGCAGGCCAGGAACAGCTGCCGCAGCCTGGTGACGCCGCTCTGCACCAGTCGATCCAGCACCTCCCGGGCCTTGTCCGCCACGGGGTACGGTTCCCGGCCCACGATGCCGTGGAACACCGCCTCCGGCGGGGGGAGCTGCTCCCCGTTGCGGCGGTACAGGCCCAGCATGGACTGGTACAGATCCTCCGGCTGGTGCTGGTAGCGATAGGTCTTGTCCGGCTGGACCGGCAGTTGGCCCCGGGTCAGCAGATCGGCCCCCAGTCCGCATCGGCGGCTCAGCTCCGGCAGGAGCTGCTTGACCTTAGCGTAGTTCTCGCTGCGCTTGCGCTCCTCCAGGGAGGCGATCAGCTCCTCCATTTCGCTGAGGGTCTCCTCGCTGTTCAGAGCCAGCAGCATCCGGGTCTTGATATACACCAGTTGGGCGGCCATGGACACAAACTCGCTGGCCACATCCAGATCCAGCTCCTTGCGCTGGTCCATCCACGCCATATACTGATCCAAAATCAGGGCGATTTGGATGTCCTGAATCTCCATCTTGTTTTTGCTCAGCAGGCTCAGGATCAGGTCCAGCGGCCCGTCGAAGTTCTCCGCCTGGTCGCGGGTGCGAACTACCCCCTCCAGGTGATAAACCGGCGTATCCATCAGGTCACGATCCCTTCCGGCAGGCCCACCAGACGGCAGAGTACGGTCAGCACCGCCGTCCGCGCCGCGTAGAGGGGAGCGTCCAGCCAGCCAAGGAACACCAGCGCGAACAGCAGCAGGGCGACGTACCGCTCATAGTGCAGTATGGTACTGTACAGCCGGTCCGGGAGGAAGGAGAACAGCACCTTGCTCCCGTCCAGCGGCGGGATGGGGAACAGGTTGAACACCCCCAGGCCCACGCTTAAAATCGCCATGTAGAGCAAAAACACATAGACCCAGGAGACAATCTCGTAGACCAGCTGGGTGGGGAACACCGCGAAGTGATACAGCAGGCTGGCCCCGCCCAGGGCCAGCGCCGCCAAAACGAAGTTGGAAACCGGCCCGGCCAGTGCGGTCAGCGCCATGCCCTGCTTGGGGTGCTTGAACTGGCGCATATCCACCGGCACGGGCTTGGCCCAGCCGAACCCCGCCGTAATCATCAGCAGCAGGCCCAGCGGGTCGATGTGGTGCAGGGGGTTGAAGGACAGGCGGCCGCTGCGCTTGGCGGTCTGGTCCCCCAGAGCCAGCGCCGCGTAGCCGTGGCTCATCTCGTGGATGACGATGCACAGCAGCGCCGCCAGCGCCCGCACCAGGTAGTAGAGCAGGTTGGACAGGTCAAAGGAATTGAAAAAGGTCTCGACAGTCCCCACCGGGGGCCACCTCCCGTCTTTTGAGCTGTTGGCTATTAGCCGTTAGCTGTTAGTCAGGCGCTGCCAGCTTTTGCGGTTGTCCCTTTGAACCAGCCTTGTCAACCATTTCAGTGAGAAACCCCTCCACCATGCTTCGCATGGTCCCCCTCCCCTTTCAGGGGAGGCAAGAGGGGCAATCAGTTGCGGAACGGTAGTTCTTCATGGAAAACCTATACTACGTTGGCAAAAGTGCTAACCAAACAGCAAACACTATCCAAGCTAAAAGCTAAGAGCTATAAATAGATATTTATTATACCAGCATCAGGGCGCAAAAAACAAGCCCTCTTTCAACAAAAGGGCCTGTTTGGGTAAATATCTGCTTTTGAATCCGCAAAGAGGGACAATTTCGGCCTTTACTGGGGAAATTCTTTGTCCAGCACCTCTTTCAGCACCCTGGCGGAGTCCTGGAGGGCGGCGGTCTCCTCGTCGCTCAGGTGGATGGGTACCAGCGTCTCCATGCCGTCGGCCCCCACCACGGCGGGCAGGCTCAGGGCCACGCCGTCGATGCCGTAGGCCCCGTGGATCATGCTGGAGACGGGGAGGATGGAGTGCTCGTTGCGGACGATGCACTCGCAGATGCGGTTCACCGCCATGGCTACGCCGTAGTAGGTGGCGCGCTTTTTGGAGATGATCTCGTAGGCGCTGTTTTTCACGTTCTCATAAATCTTCTGCGCAGCCAGGTCGTGGTCGTTGTGGTGGCCCCGCATTTCGCAGAAGTCGGGCAGGCTGACACCGCCCACGTCCACGCAGCTCCAGGCGGCCAGTTCGCTGTCTCCGTGTTCCCCGATGATGAAGGCGTTGACGTTGCGGCTGTCCACGCTCAGGTGCTGGCCCAGGACGTATTTCAGCCGGGCGGTATCCAGCACGGTGCCGGAGCCGATGACCCGATGCTCCGGGAAGCCGGAGAGCTTGACGGCGGCGGCGGTCAGGATGTCCACCGGGTTGGCCACCACCAGCAGAATACCCTCGAAGCCCCGCCTGGCGATCTCCGGGACGATGGAACGGAAAATGCCCACGTTTTTGTGGACCAAATCCAGCCGGGTCTCGCCCTCCTTCTGGGCGGCCCCGGCGGTGATGACGATAACGGAGCAGTCCGTCACATCGTCGTAGTCCCCGGCGTAGATCTGCATGGGCCGGGCGTAGGGCAGGCCGTGGCTGATGTCCAGGGCTTCGCCCTCGGCCCGCTGGCGGTCCGCGTCGATGAGGACCAGTTCCGAAAAAAGTCCGCTCTGCATCAGGCTGAACGCCGACGCGGAACCGACAAACCCGCAGCCAACGATAGCTGCTTTCCGCATATTAACCAAAGTGATCCTTCCTTTCTGAAAAAGAGGTTACCATAACCTTACCATCTCCCCGCCCCCTTGTCAAGGGATTTGCAGGGATTGGATGAGCCAATTTTCAGCGTATTTTCCCGCTGGGACGTGCATACCCTGTCCTTGAATCACTGGGGGTGGCCGCATGAAACAAGATTCCGATTCCCTGACCCGCTCCACGCTGCTGCTGACCGGGGTGGGGGTGATCTCCCAGGGGCTGGGTTTTTTTACCGGGTGATGCTCTCCCGGCTGGTGGGAGCGGAGACCATGGGGCTGTACCAGCTCATCATGCCGGTCTATTCGGTGCTAGTGTCCGTCACCATCACCGGCATGACGGTGGGGCTGTCCTCCCTCTCCGGCAAATACGCCGCCACCGGCAACCAGAAGGCCGCCACTCAGCTGCTCCACACCAGTTTGCGGGGGCTGGTACTGCTGTGGGTACCCATCGCGGCGGCGGTGTGCCTGTTTTCCCGACCTCTGACCGCCCAGGTGCTGGGGGACGAGCGGACGCGGCTGGGGCTGGTACTGCTGCTGCCGGTGCTGCTGCTGACCGGGGTGGAGAACCTGACTAAGCACCATTTCTACGGTCTGGGGGAGACACGCCTCCCCGCCGCCGTGGAAATTGGCGAGCAGTTCATCCGCACCGCCGCCATTTTGGGGCTGCTGGCCCTGCTGCTGCCCCTGTCCCAGGCCCACGCGGTGGCGGTCATTGTGCTGGGGATGGTGGTCAGCGAAATTTTCTCCTCCACCACCCTGACCTTCTTCCGGCGGCGGCGGGAAGGCCCCTATCGGCTCCAGCCGGGAGCGCAGGAGCGTCCCGCCAGCCTCCGGCGGCAGTTGGCCCAGGTGGCGGTACCGGTCAGCGCCGCCGCTCTGTTAAACAATCTCATTTCCTCCGCCGACTCCGTTCTCATCCCCCGGCAGCTGGAAGCCTTCGGCCTGGCGGCGGGGGACGCTATGGAGCTGTACGGCGTGGTGTTCGGTATGACGCTGCCCCTGCTGACGCTGCCCTTCGCCTTCGTCAACGCCCTGAGCCTGGCGCTGCTGCCCCGGCTGACCCGGTGCGCCGCCCTGGGGGACAGGCGCGGCGGCAACCGCCGAGCGGCCAAGGCCCTCCAGGCCACCTCTCTGGTAG
>JAJQBR010000129.1 GCA_021203185.1 Clostridiales bacterium | reverse complement strand
GCCAGCGTAGCGACGCTGGGCATCCTCAACGCCTGTGAGTATTCCACCTCCAGCAGTGGTGCCACCACCGCCGCCAGTACTGGCGACACCAGCGCCGCCGCGACCACTGCCGCCGCCAGTTCCGGCGGGTACACCCCCGGCACCTATTCCGCCACCGCCACCGGACTGGGTGAAGTCACCGTCACCATGACCTTCGACGAGACCAGCATCACCGATGTGCAGATCGACGTTTCCAACGAAACCGCCGACATCGGCGGAGCCATCGGCGAGGACATGGCCGCCGCCATTTTGGAGGCTCAGTCCGCCGACATCGACGGCGTCTCCGGCGCGACCCTGACCAGCAACGCCATCCGCACCGCCGCCGCCGACTGTATTGCCCAGGCCCAGGGTACCGCCACTGCCGCCGCCGAGGAAACTTCTGCCTCCTCCAGCGACGACGACTGGCTGGGCGAGGAACCCGACATCACCGACGACGACTGCTCCGAGACCCTGGAGTGCGAGGTGTTGGTCATTGGCTGCGGCGTCTCCGGCGTGGCTGCTATCCGCGCCGCCGCCGAGGAGGGCGCGCAGGTCATCGCCATTGAGAAGGCCGACAGCCCTCAGTGCCGCAGCGGTGAGTACGCTGTTATCAACGGCAACGTGCAGGCCAACTGGAACCGGGATTACTGGACGAAAGAGCAAATCAACGCCATTTCTGATTTCCATGTGCAGGAATCCTGCTACAAGGTCAAGCAGGCCATTATGACCAAATGGGCCAACAACATCGGCGACGTGTTTGACTGGTGGGTGGAACCCAACACCAGCCTGTACATCGCCCCGGAGACCCGTTCCGCCATCCCCGATGAGAGCGCGGACAACTTCCTGATTCCCATCTTCTACCCGCTGCCTGAGGCTTACGACTGGACCCAGGAGCGGTTCCCCTGCTATCCCACCTCCGTGGAGTTTAAACCCGACCAGAGCGTCAACTTCAACGCCAACATGGACGCGGCTGTTGCCACCGGTAACGTGGACGCCCACTATGGCTGCTTCGCCGAGAAGCTCATCATGGAGGACGGTACCTGTGTGGGCGCGTACATCCGCGACGCCAACGAGGGGACGTATTTCCGTGTCAACGCCTCCAAGGGCGTT
This sequence comes from Clostridiales bacterium, assembly GCA_021203185.1. Classification (GTDB taxonomy): domain Bacteria; phylum Bacillota; class Clostridia; order Oscillospirales; family Oscillospiraceae; genus Onthomonas. Next base: position 12,807 of record JAJQBR010000129.1, on the reverse strand, counting down.
ATTCTCGCCACCGGCGACTATTCCCAGAACGAGGCCATGGTGCAGCACTTCTGCCCCGATGTCATTGAGAATGGCATCACCCGGATGTTCACCAACGTGGACGTGGAGGGCAACTTCACCAACATGGGCGACGGCATCAAGCTGGGTATGTGGGCCGGTGCGCAGGTGCAGCAGGCTCACGCGCCGATGATCCACCACATGGGCGGCGGCGCGGACCTGGAGGGCGTCGGCGTCATGGGTATCGCCGGTTTCCTGAACCTGGATTTGAACGGCAAGCGCTTTATGAACGAGGATCTCCCCGGTCAGCAGATCGAAAACCAGATCGAGCTGCAAAAGGACCGCAAGTCCTGGCAGATCTTCGATGCCAACTGGCCGGAGCAACTGCCCTATATGCCCGCGGAACACGGCGGAGCCTGCTACTACGAAGATTACGCCAGCGAGGACGAAGGCCCCGCCAACAACACCACCTACCGGAACTACAAGAGTCCCTATCAGCTCCAGGCCGCCATCGACGACGGACGCTGTGTCACCGCCGACACGCTGGAAGATCTGGTAGCTCTGATGTACCCCGACGACGAGGACGCCCAGGCCACGGCCCTGGAATCCATCGAGCGCTATAACGAGCTGGCCGAGGACGGCTTCGACGCCGACTTCGGCAAGACCGCCAGCCGGATGTGGCCGCTGGAGAACCCGCCCTACTACGCCGACCAGTTCGAGACCGCTCTGCTGCTGGTTATCTGCGGCGGCCTGGAATCCGACGAGAACTGCCACACCTTCGATGAAAACCGCAACATCATCCCCGGCCTGTATGTGGCCGGCAACGTGCAGGGCAGCCGCTTTGCCGCTGAATATCCCATCACGCTGAAAGGCGTATCCCACTCTATGGCTATGTATTATGGTTATGTGGCCGGAAAGGAAGTCGCCTCCCTGTAAGCTCCATTTCTGCTTTAGGAAAGTGAGGGTAAGCATTTATGCCAAAACTGACATTCCGGGGTGGCGTACGCTTAAAGGGTTATAAAGAACTAAGCGCCAATGTGCCAATTATCTTTCATCAGGCCAAGGGAGAACTGGTGTTCCCCCTGAACCAGCACGTTGGCAAGCCTGCCATCCCCATTGTAAAACGAGGCGAGGCTGTCCTGGCAGGGCAGATCATCGCCAAAGCGGACGGATTCGAGTCCGCCAACATCATCACCTCCGGCTCCGGCAAGGTCAAGGCCATCGAACCCCGCATGACCTCTGCCGGGGTCATGGCCCAGTGCATTGTCATCGACAACGATGGGCTGTACAACCTGGCCCCCGGCGTGGGGGAGCCCTGCGACTACACCAAGCTGACCAACGAGGAAATCGTGGCCAAGGTGCAGGCCGCAGGCGTAGTGGGTCTGGGCGGCGCGGCCACCCCCACCCACATCAAGCTCTGCCCGGAGCAGCCGGAGGAAATCGACCACCTCATCGCCAACGGCGCGGAGTGTGAGCCGTACATCACCTGTGACGACCGGCTCATGCAGGAGCAGCCCGGCTGGATTGTCGGCGGACTGAAAGTGCTGATGCAGATGTTCCCCGCCGCCGATGCGGTCATCGCCATTCAGGACGACAAGCCTGACGCCATTGCCGCCATGCAAAAGGCCATCGAGGGCGAACAGAAGCTGTCCGTCATGGTCCTCAAGACCAAGTTCCCCCAGGGCAGCGAGCGCAATCTGGTCCACGCCGTCACCAACCGGAAAATGACCTCCGACGATATCCCCGCCAACCTGGGGTGCATCGTCAACAACGTCACCACCCTGGCCGCCATCTATCACGCCGTCTGCCTGAACGAGCCGCTGATGGAGAAGGGCTTCACCGTCACCGGCGACGCCGTGGCGGAACCCCACAACTTCCTGGTGAAAATCGGCACCTCCTGCAGTGAGATTCTGGAGGCCGCCGGGGGGCTGAAGACCGAGCCGAAAAAGGTTCTCATCGGCGGCCCCATGATGGGCATGGCCATCACCGACCTGGACATCCCCATCGCCAAGAGCTACAACGCCCTGGTCTGCATGATCAACGACCCGGTGGAGGATTGCGAAATCAAGGAGACCGCCTGCATCCGCTGCGGACGGTGTGTGCGGGCCTGCCCGGTGGGTCTGGTACCCCAGATGATGGCCCAGGCCGCCACCGCCAAGGAGTACGAGCGCTATGTGAAGCTCCACGGCCTGGACTGCATTGGCTGCGGCTGCTGCACCTACATCTGCCCGGCCAAGCGTCCGCTGACCCAGATGTTCAAACAAACCAAGCCTGTGGTGCTGGAACTCCAGCGCCAGGGCAAGCTGTGAGGAGGGATCAGGAATGGATAAACTGTTGAATGTCTCCTCCTCTCCCCACATGAGAGAACCTTACCTGTCCACCGGCCACATTATGTACGACGTGATTTTGGCCCTGATGCCTGTCACCGTCTTTGGTATCTGGCATTTCGGTTTCCACGCCTTTATGATTTTGGCCGTAAGCGTCCTGACGGCGGTGATGACGGAGTTTATCTTCGACTACATCACCCACCGGGAGAACACCGTGAAGGACGGCTCCGCCGTTGTCACCGGCCTGATGCTGGGCCTGTGCCTGTCCCCCACGGTGCCGCTGTACATCCCCTATCTGGGCAGCCTGTTCGCCATTTTGTTCGTCAAGTGCGTGTTTGGCGGCCTGGGCCAGAACTTTATGAACCCCGCCCTGGCGGGCCGCTGCTTCCTGCTGATTTCGTTCAGCACGGTGATGTCTGACTTCGGCATTGACGGTGTCTCCAGCGCCACCCCCCTGGCGGTGCTGGCAAACGGCGGCACGGTGAACATCACCGAGATGTTCCTGGGCTTCACCGACGGCACCATCGGCGTCAGCTGCGCGGCCATGCTCATCGGCGCGGTCTACTTGCTCATCGTCGGCGGTATTACCTGGCAGACCCCCGGCTCCTACCTGCTGAGCTTCGTGATTTTCATGGGCCTCTTCGGCGGACAGGGCTTTGACCCCCTGTTCCTGCTGGCGGAGCTGTGCGGCGGCGGCCTGATGTTCGGCGCGCTGTTCATGGCCACCGACCCTGTCACCAGCCCCATCACCGGCCGTGGGCAAATCTACTACGGCGTGGTGCTGGGCCTGCTGACCGCCATTTTCCGCACCTACGGCAGCTCCACCGAGAGCGTCAGCTACGCCATTATCCTGGGCAACCTGGTGGTCCCGCTCATCGACCGGGTCTCCATTCCCAAGCCCTTCGGCGTGGGCGACAATGCCAAGAAGCCCAAGCCCAAGGTCCCCAGAGCCGCTGTCGCCCTGACAGTCATTACCCTGCTGGCCGGTCTGGCCCTGGGCGGCGTCAACGCCATGACTGCCGAGACCATCGAGCAGCAGGCCATCGCCGCCAACGCCGCCGCCTATGCGGAGGTCGTGCCGCTGGCAGAGGAGTTCAGCTACGACGACGGCATTTCTGCCAACGTGGAAGAGTTCGCGGAGGATGTCTATGGCCGCGGCACCTACGGCAATGTGTATATCAATGACGTGGTGGTCGGCACCGACGCCTCCGGCAACGTAGTGGGCTACGGTATCAACGTGACCACCGCCGACGGCTTCGATGGCAACATCACCCTGACGGTGGGCATCGACACCGAAGGCACCATTCTGGGCATCTCCTTCACCGAGCTGAACGAGACTGCGGGCATGGGTATGCGCGTGGATGAGGACAGCTTCAAGGAGCAGTTCGTGGGCGTCCAGGTGGAATCCTTCACCCTGAACAAGAACGGCGGCTCCACGGCGGACGATGAAATCGACTCCGTCTCCGGCGCCTCCACCACCTCCGGCGCGGTGGTCAACGCGGTCAATGCCGCCATCGACTTCTACGCCAACTACATTCAGTAAGGAGGGGACTATTGATGAACAAATATACAGAGCGTATTTATAACGGCGTCGTCAAGGAAAACCCCACCTTTATTATGATGCTGGGTATGTGTCCCACCCTGGCGGTCACCACCTCGGCGGTCAACGGCTTCGGTATGGGCGTTTCCACCCTGGCGGTGCTGGTTCTCTCCAACCTGATTATTTCCGCCCTGCGGAAGGTCATTCCAGACCAGGTTCGTCTGCCGGCATACATCGTCATCGTCGCCTCGCTGGTGACGGTGATCCAGCTGCTGATCCAGGCGTACATCCCCTTCCTCTACGATGCGCTGGGCATTTACATCCCGCTGATCGTAGTGAACTGCATCATCTTGGGCCGGGCGGAGGCTTACGCCGCCAAGAACCCGCCCCTGCTGTCCGTCATGGACGGCCTGGGCATGGGCCTCGGCTTCACCCTGGCCCTGACCCTCATCGGCATCGTCCGTGAGCTGTTCGGCGCGGGAACCCTGTTCGGTGTGCAGGTCATGCCCGGCTTCTATGAGCCGATTGCCATTCTGACCAAGGCGCCCGGCGCGTTCCTGGTGCTGGCCATCATCATCGCCATTATGAACGGCGCGCAAATCGACACCGCCGCCAACGACAAGGTGGAGGGTTGCGACGGCTGCTGCGCCACCTGCGGCCAGCCCTGCGCCACACCCAAACAGGAAACCGCTGAGACAAAGGAGGGTGAAACCGTATGACAACGTTGTTTATGATTGTGATTACCGCCGCCTTTGTCGATAACGTGGTGCTGAACCAGTTCTTGGGGCTTTGCTCCTTCCTGGGCGTTTCCAAGCAGATTGAGACGGCGGGCAGCCTGGGCGCTGCGGTCATCTTCGTCATCACCATCGCCTCCGGCGTAGCCAACCTGATTTACGACTTCGTGCTGGACCCCCTGGGCCTGAGCTATTTGCAGACCATCGTGTTCATCCTGGTCATCGCGGCCCTGGTACAGATGGTGGAGATGTTCCTGAAAAAGGCGGTTCCTGCCCTCCACAGCGCTCTGGGCATCTATCTGCCCCTGATTACCACCAACTGTGCGGTGTTGGGCGTGGCGCTGAACAACGTCACCGATGGCTACAACTTCATCCAGAGCGTTCTGGCCGGTTTTGGCACCGCCATCGGCTACACCATCGCCATCGTCGTCCTGGCCGGTATCCGGGAGCGGCTGGCGTACAACGAAAACATCCCCAAGGCGTTCCAGGGCGCACCCATCGTGCTGCTCAGCGCCGCGCTGATGGCCATTGCGTTCTGCGGCTTCAGCGGCCTGGCTTGAGAAGGGGAGGATGAACAATGACATTGATTGTTTCCAGTATCCTGGTTCTCGCCGTGATTGGCCTGTTGGTTGGCCTGATGCTGGTGTTCGTCAGCGAGACCTTCCATGTGGAGGTGGACGAACGGGAGGCCGCCGTTCGGGAATGTCTGCCCGGCAACAACTGCGGCGGCTGCGGCTACGCCGGCTGTGACGCAGTGGCGGCGGCTATCGTCAAGGGCGAAGCCCCGGTCAACGCCTGCCCGGTGGGCGGCGCGCCTGTGGCGGATAAGATTTCTGAAATCATGGGCATCAGCGCCGACAGCACCGAAAAAATGGTCGCCTTTGTCAAGTGCGCGGGTACCTGCGACGTGATGAAGGTCAAGTGCAACTACATTGGCATCGAGAGCTGCGAGGCGGCGGGTTCCCTGCCCGGCAAGGGCATCCGCGCCTGTCAGCAGGGCTGCCTGGGCTATGGCAGCTGCGTACAGGCCTGCCAGTTTGACGCTATCCATGTGGTCAATGGCGTGGCCGTGGTGAACCGCTCCATGTGTGTGGCCTGCGGCAGCTGCGTAAAAGCCTGCCCGCAGAACCTCATCGAGCTGGTGCCGGATCGCAGCACCTACGCCGTCCAGTGCAGCAGCACCGAGAAGGGCAAGACGGTCAAGGCCCTGTGCGACGTGGGCTGCCTGGGCTGCGGCCTGTGTGTGCGCCAGTGTGACCAGGGGGCCATCGCCCTGAAGGACAACGTCGCTCACATCGACTACGACAAGTGCATTGGCTGCGGCAAGTGCGCGGAGAAGTGTCCGGCGAAGATCATTCGCCTGCGGTAAAACCGCCCGAAAGCAAGCGTAAACCCGAAAAAAAGGGCTGCATCAGGACCTCGGTTTTGATGCAGCCCTTTTCTGCGCCAAAAGCGGCCCTGTGCCTCCCTGGAATCCTCGCTTCCGGTTCCGTTGATTTTGCGGCGTTCGCCTCGCCGCCCGGCGGAGGCGTTTTCGTGAAAATAAACAATACAATTTTGGAGATGCGCGCCGGTACTATCTATACAAATTATGTGGAAACCGCTGCGCCGACGGCAGTCGAGGTATCTTTTCGCAGAAAGGGGCAAGCAGGCGGCGGAGAAAGGCGACGGACAGGTGCAGACCGAAGATTTCCAGTGAGCGTGCGGCGCTGGACGGTGCGTTTTTTCTCAGCCCGGTATGAAAACAGGCGGTTTTTCGCGGAAATACCGTTTTTTTTCAACGCGAAATTGATTCGCCTCCGGTTCATCTGTCAGACTGCCGCCGGATGCAGGAGCGACGATACTTCCATTCAGGCCGCGAAAGGATATCTGGGCGGTCCTTCCACCCACCTCTTTATGGAAAGTGATACGAAAGTTGTATGGAAAAACGTGAATGGACATGGAATTTGTTTTGTTCTATCCGCCGAATTTTGTGTTTCAAGGAAAAAAGAGTTGTCTTTTCGGCAAAAATGTTGTACAATTTATACAAGTGAAATAGGAAGTGACTTGTGGCTAAATGGTTTGGTCTTTCCGAAAAGATGTGTGTGGGGATTGCAGGATTCCTGCCCTCTCTTTGCGTTTTATCGGGCCAATCCCGGCAGCACCAGGTCGATTCTTTTCATTGCCTGGGCCTGCCTGCGCAGGGCAGGCTGCACGTTCCACCCCAACTGATTCAAGGAGGAAAAAACACATGAAGAAAAAACTCATCGCGCTGCTCCTGGCGTTTGCCATGGTGCTGAGCCTGGCCGCCTGCGGCAGCTCAAGCAGCAGCAGCGGGGACAGCGACTCGTCCGCCAGCGGGGACAGCACTGCCGCCACAACCACAACCACTGATATCAAAATCGGCATCTCCATCTGGAGTTCCACCGACGTGCTTGGCTCTCTGTGCGCCGACATCATCAACACCGCCGCTGACGCCCTGGGCGTGGAAGTGGTCTTTGTGGACCAGGGTCACGTCTCCGAGCAGGTCACCGCCTCTGTCGAGACCCTGTGCGCCGCCGGCTGCGACGCCATCATCATCTGCAACTCCGCCGACTCCGAGATGACCTCCGCCATCAACACCTGCGATGAATACGGCACCTATCTGGTGCAGTTCTTCCGCATCATCAGCGAAGAGGACAGCCCTGAGGTCTATCAGACCGCCGTCAACTCTAACTACTATGTGGGCGCGGTCCATGAGGACGAGTACGGCAACGGCTACACCCTGATGAACCTGCTGCTGGAGAACGGCGACCGGAACATCTGTCTGGAAGGCTGGACCGTTGGCGACGCCACCTTCCAGCAGCGCTGGGCTGGCTATCAGGCGGCTCTGGACGACTGGAACGAGGCCAACCCCGACGACCAGGCGACCATGACCGACCCCGTCTATGCCAACACCTCCTCTGAGGAAGGCGCGCAGGTCACCACCAGCTTCATCAACACCTATCCTGATATGGACGCTCTGATCGTGGCCGGCGGCGGCGGCGACCCCCTGGTCGGCTCCATCGGCGCCATTGAGAACCTGGGCCTCACCGGCACCATCGACGTGGTCTCCACCGACTTCCTGGAGGATCTGGGCGAGCAGCTGGAGAGCGGCGGTATGTTCGCTGAGTCCGGCGGCCACTTCTGCGACCCGCTGTATGCCTTCCTGATGGCTTATCAGGCTGTCACCGGCGACCTGACCGTTTCCTCCGGTGAGTTCGGCTATGAGATCGAGTTCCCCTATGTGTTCGTCTCCTCCTCCGAGGACTACGCCAACTACGAGACCTACTTCGTCGAGGATACTCCTTACACCACCGACGAGATCCTGGAACTGGCCACCTATGACTTCGACGCTTTGAAGGAAGCTGCCACCAGCCTGTCCATTGAGGACGTTATGGAGCGCCACGCCAGCTAATTCCTGGCCGACGCAGCAACCGCACGAGAAATCGAGTAATCTTTTACCGCTCGTATATGCAGGGGGAAAGGGACATCTCGTATGTCCCTTTCTCCATACCAGCCCCTGACGGGCAGAGACATATACGCAGAAAGGAGAACTATGAAAGAAAAATTTGACAGATTTAAGACATCACAGTGGTATGGTCTGGTTTTGTTGGCCCTGCTGCTGCTGGTGTTCTGGGGGTTCTTCAAGATTCTGCGGCCCGCCACCTTCGGCACACCTCAGAAGCTGATCCTCTACGCACAGACCGCCATCATCTACGCGGTGGGCGGCTGCGGCCTGTACTTCATCGTCTCGATGGGCCTGTTTGACTTCTCCATCGGCGCGAACATCGTCCTGTCCTCCGTCATTGCGGTGACGGCCAGTCAGTCCTTCGGCTATCTGGGCCTGATTCTGGCCCCCATCATTGCCGGTACGCTGATGGGCGTCATCAACGGCATCGTCTACATCAAGCTGCGCATCCCGTCCATGATTGTCACCACTGGTCTGGCGCTGATTTACGAGAGCCTGAGCGTTTTCGCCGCCGGCGGCACGGAGAAGATTTTGGACAAATCCCTGCGGGCTTTCGGCTCCTACCCCTATAACCTGATTATCGCCGTGCTGGCCTATCTGCTGTGCGCGGGCCTGCTGAAATACACCAAAGTCGGCACCTACAGCAACGCCATCGGCAGCAACGAGTTCGTGGCCAAGAACATGGGCGTGGACGTGAACAAGTACAAGGTCATTTCCTTTACCCTGTGCGGTATGTTCGCGGGCATCATGGCCCTGCTGACTATCAGCTACGGCACCTCCATGACCTCCGCCTCCAACATGAGTTCCCTGAGCCGGAACTTCACCCCCCTGATGGGCGCGTTCTTCGGCGTGGCCTTCAAGAAGTACGGCCATCCCGTGGTGGCCGTCGTGGTGGGCCAGATGGTGGTCTCCCTGCTGTTCAACGGCTTCGTGGTGCTGGGCGCGCCGACCACGGTGCAGAATATCGTTACCGGCCTGACCCTCCTGGTCATCGTCACCATGACGACCAAGGCGGTCAAGGGCGCGGTCGTCAAGTAAAGGGGTGAGAAGAATGGGAGAACTGTTATTAAAAGCGGAAAATATCGACAAGTCTTTCGGTCTCACCCACGCAGTCAAAAACGTATCGCTGGAGTTCAACAAGGGCGAAATCCACGCGCTGATTGGTGAAAACGGCTCCGGCAAGTCCACCTTCACCAATATGCTCTGCGGCATCTACACCATGGACGGCGGCACCTTCACCCTGGACGGGGAGGAGGTTCACCCCAAGAACCAGGTGGACGCCAACCACCACGGCATCGCCATCATCGTGCAGGAGCTGGGTACTCTGTCCGGCCTGACGGTGGCGGAAAACATCTTCCTGGGCAACGAGGACCAGTTCATCAAGTACGGCATTAAGAACACCGCCGCCATGAACAAAAAGGCCCAGGAGCTGCTGAACGAGTACGGATTCAGCCGCATTTCGGCCACCGCCGTCATCGACAACTACAACTTTGAGGACCGCAAGCTCATCGAGATCGTCAAGGCCACCTACTTCCACCCAAAAATCGTGGTCGTGGACGAAACCACCACCGCCCTGAACCAGAGCGGTCGTGACGAGCTGTTCAAGCATATGCTCCGCATCCGGGAGGAGGGCAACTGCGTTATCTTCATCTCCCACGACCTGGGCGAAGTGCTGCATTACTCCGACCGCATCTCCATCCTCCGCGACGGCGACTTCATCGCCACCGTCAACGCTGACGACGTCACCGAGGACGACCTGAAACGCCTGATGGTGGGCCGTGAACTGGGCGACCGCTACTACCGCACCGACTACGGCGAAAAGGTTCCCGACGAGGTGGTACTCTCCCTGAAAGACGTTTCCGTCCCCGGCGAGCTGGATCACGTCAACCTGGAACTGCACAAGGGCGAGATTTTGGGCATCGGCGGCCTGAGCGACTGCGGTATGCACGAGCTGGGCAAGGCGGCCTTCGGCGCGTCCTATGACCGCACCGGCTCCGTTACCCTGGCCGACGGCACCCCCGTCAACGACATTAACACCGCCATCAACCACAGCATGGCCTACACCTCCAAGGACCGCGACAACGAGTCCCTGGTCATCAACGACACCATCCAGGACAACATCACCCTCCCCTCCATGCGGGACATGGGTACGCTGCTCTCCGGCAAGAAGATGAAGGAGTTCGCCAACAAGTACGCCCAGATGATGAGCGTCAAGATGGTCAACGTGGATCAGTTCGTCTCCAACCTGTCCGGCGGCAACAAGCAGAAGGTGGTTCTGGCCCGGTGGATTGGCAAGGGGTCGGATATCCTGATTCTGGACAGCCCCACCCGCGGCATCGACGTGATGGTGAAAGCGGACATCTACGACCTGATGGACCGCATGAGAAAAGAAGGGAAGTCAGTGCTGATGATCTCCGAGGAGATTATGGAGCTGCTGGGCATGAGCGACCGCATCGTTATCATGCGCGACGGAAAGGTCAGCGGCGAGTTTACCAGAAGCCCGGACCTGTCTGAAGAGTCCCTGATCGACAAGATGGTTTAAGGAGGCGGGGACATGAAAAACAAAATCAATCGCGCAATGATCCGGGAGATTCTTCCCGTAGCCGGGCTGGTCTTTGTCATCGCCCTGTTTGCCATCCTGACAAAAGGACAAATCGTCAACCCCACCAACCTGAAACTGCTGCTGAGCCAGACCTATATGCTGGCCATCGCCTGCATGGGCGTGTTCTTCGTTATGAGCATGGGCTGCCTGGACTTCTCCCAGGGTTCCCTGATGGGTGTGACCTGCATCGTGGTCTGCTACCTGTCCAACATCAACCTGTTCCTGGCCATCATCGGCGGCATCGTGGCCGGCGGTCTGCTGGGCGCTGTCAACGGCTACTTCCATGTGGTCCGTAAAATCCCGTCCTTCATCGTCACCAACTGTATGATGTACGCCCTGCGCGGTCTGGTGGCCTACCTGACCACCAAGTCCCCGGTGTACGCTGTCAGTTCTATCTCCAACCTGAACACCATGCCCTTTATGCTGACCATCACCTTGGTGGTGCTGGCCATCGGGTTCTTCATCTACAGGTTCACCTGCCTGGGCGCCAACCTGAAAGCCATCGGCGCAGGCGAAAAGGCGGCCCGTTTCGCGGGCATCAAGGTCGAAAAGACCAAGTTCCTGGTCTATGTGGCGGCGGGCTGCATCACCGGCTTTGCGGCCTTCATCAACGCCATCAAGGTCGGCTCCGTCACCTCCACCGGCGGCAACCAGCTGGAGACCCAGATCCTCATCGCGCTGGTGCTGGGCGGTATGCCCATCTCCGGCGGCGCAAAGTCCCGGTTCACCAACATTATCGTGGGCGTGCTGCTCTACAAGTTCCTGAGTACCGGCCTGGTCATGCTGGGCTTCACCACCGCCATGCAGCAGCTGATTCAGGGCATCGTGTTCCTGGTCGTGGTGTTCCTGTTCAGCGACCGTGAGTCCATCCAGGTCATCAAGTAAGCGCAAGTTATCCCTTTTTCGAGCTATACATCCTGGCAAACCCACCCGTGTTCGCGGGTGGGTTTTGTCGCGCCTGTCGGGGACTAGCTTTCGGCCAAAATGAATACAAATGGAATAAAACGCTTCAAATTACACGAAAAGTAGCATAGCAGCGCCGCGTCTGCCCCACACAGCGGCGGCAGCGGGACGCAAAACACGCCCGGCTGACAGAGCTTGTCGGTCGGGCGTGTTTTTTTGCGCTGTGGTTTGCCCCCTGACGGGGATTAAATTTGCACCCTTGCGGGCTTAGTGGCTTGGAAACATCCATCCGCCGTCAGGGGATTAAATGTTTCGTCGGCGAAATTTTATGCCGACCCGTACTTGACCAAATAGCCGTCCCCTGACGGGGATTAAATTTTGCACCCTTGCGGGCTTAGTGTGGCCGGGAAACATCTATCTGCCGTTCAGCGACCACCCCACTTGCCTCCCCTGTGAAGTACGGTGGAGGTGGTTGGCCCCTTACGGGGATAAAATGTTTCAATTTTGTCTGAACTAAATGCGGGAAGAGAACGTTTCCGTCCCCTTACGGGGATAATTCAATTAGCAATTTGCAATTAGCAATGTGCAATTACGCCAAAGGGCGCACTCGCTGCAAACTGCGGGACGCGGAGGAAAACCCGCGCTTGGCCCCTTACGGGGATTAATGTTTCATAGGAAATGAAGAATCCACAAACGTGGTTTGACGGTAGCCGTCCCCTTGCGGGGATTTTTCAATTAGCAATTAGCAATGTGCAATTACGCCAATGGGCGCGCCCACTGCAAACTGCGGTGCGCGGAGGTAAACCCCCGCTTGCCCCCTTACGGGGATAAAATGTTCTTAAAAGGAGGAATATTATGAAGAACTTTGTGTTTCCGTCCCCTGACGGGGATTAAATGTTTCTTGGTGAGGGTTTATAGCGACCCGTATTTGTCTGAGTTTCCGTCCCCTTACGGGGATTAAATTTTGCAGCCTTGCGGGCCTTGTGGCTTGGAAACATCCGTCCGCCGTTCAGCGACCACCCCGACCACGCGAAGCGTGGTGGAGGGGTTTGCCCCCTTACGGGGATAAAATGTTTCTTGATCCCACTAGAAAGTCTGGAAAAGTTGCGAGTAGCCGTCCCCTTACGGGGATAAAATGTTTCCTTTGAGACATAACTATGGAAGATGGGAATGGTTTGCAGTAGCCGTCCCCTTGCGGGGATTTTTCAATTAGCAATTAGCAATGTGCAATTACG
>JAJQBR010000153.1:1580-14020 GCA_021203185.1 Clostridiales bacterium | reverse complement strand
AGTTCCTTATGTGTTCGCATAATCCCTCCGATTTTTGAGCGACAACTAACAACTAGTGGCTAAAGTGATTATCCCTTTATTGCAGATTTCAGAGCTTCCTCAGCTTTTAGCTTTGCAGTGCTGCCTTTTAAGCTCTACACTTTTGATTTGCAGAACCTGACTAACAGCTAACGGCTAATAGCTAACAGCTTAAACACCGATACCGTTCCCACAGCGCCACCGTGGCGGCCATGGCCGCGTTCAGCGACTCGCACTGTGGCTCCATGGGGATTTTCACTGTCCCATCGCACAGGGCCAGCACCTCTCGGGAGAGTCCGCTGCCCTCGCTGCCGATGGCCAGGGCGCAGCGGCCCCCGCCCAGCTGCCGCAGGTCGGCGGTGTCTGCCTGGAGCGCGGTTCCCCACAGGGGCAGGTCATTGGCCCGGCACAGGGTTTGCAGTTCCTCCGGCGTGACCTCCCACACGGGCAGACGGAAGGCCGCGCCCATGCTGGCCCGGACGGTCTTCCAGCTGTAGGGGTCGGCGCTGTGGCCGGTGAGCAGCAGCCCCGCCGCGCCAAAGGCGTCGGCGCTGCGCCAGATGGTCCCCACGTTGCCGGGGTCTTGCAGGCCGTCCAGCACCAGATACGTCCGCCCGTCCAACCGCGCTGGCGGGGTCAGAGAGGGCAGCTTGCAGATGAACAGCACCCCCTGGGGGGCTTTCATGGGAGAAATCGAGGACATCATCCCGACGGGGATCTGCACCAGCCGCCCGGTTTCGGGCAGGGCGGGCAGTTCCAACCCCTCGGAGCAAATCAGGGCGGTGATCTCCGCTCCCCACCGAAGGGCCTCGTCCAGCAGCTTCACGCCGTCACAGACGAATTCCCCCGTTTCCCGGCGGTAGTTCCGGTCTTTCAGCAGCTTTTTGATGTGGCCCAACAGAGGGTTGGCGCGGCTGGTGATTCGTTCCATCGCGTCCTCCCGTCACAGCTGCTGGAGCCGTTCCAGCGCATCACGGCTGGTCAGTACGGACATGACGCCGCCCTGCTCCGGCAGAGGGGCCTGGGGGGAGGGGGAGACCTGGAGCTGGCTGCTGCCGCTGGCCTGAACGGTCAGCACGTTGATGTCGTATTTGGCCCGGACGTTTAAGTCCGCCAACGTTTTTCCCCACCAGCTCCTGGGGATGGGGACGCGAACCACCGCATAGTCGTCCGAAAGATCCAGCAGGTCATAGGCGCTGTGCTGGCTCAGGGTGCGGGCCAGCCGCCGACCAACGTCGTGTTCGGGGAAGATGACCCGGTCCGCGCCAATGCGCTCCAAAATGCGGCGGTGGGCTTCGCTGCTGGCCTTGGCGATGACGCACTTGGCCCCGGCTTCTTTCAGGTTCAACGTCACCAGCACGCTGGTGCTGATGTCGGAGCCGATGCACACCAGCGCCACGTCGCAGGCCGCCACGTTCAGGGCCTGCACCACCTCCGGGTCCCGCAGGTCGGCCTGAACTGCCCGTGTCACGTGGTCTGCGATGGTCTGGATGTGCTCCCCGTCGATGTCGATGGCCAGCACCTCATTGGTGGGACGGTGGCCCTTGACGGGGCGCATCAGTTCCCGGGCCACGGCGTCGCCAAAACGCCCCAGGCCCACAACTGCGTAGGTTTTCATAAGAGAGTACCCTCCAAAGGGGAAATAAGCTGTTAGCTATTAGCCGTTAGCTGTTAGTCAGGCACAGCAACCCAAAGACGTAGAGCTTAAAAAGACAGCACCACCAGGCTAAAAGCTAAGGGCTAACAGCTATCATCCGATCATCATATCCACATAGGGATAGTTTATTTTTTCCTCCACCGGCCTGTGGGTCAACACCGCGAAGGAGAAGGACAGGATGCCCACCCGTCCCAGGTACATCAGGCAAATCAGCATCACCTGGGACTGAGCGGAGAGGGACGCGGTAATGCCGGTAGAGAGGCCCACTGTGGCGATGGCGGAGGCCGTCTCGAAAGCGGAGGCCAGGAAGGGCAGCCCCTCCCAAACGGAGAGGAACACCGCCCCGGTGAAGAACGCCATGACCACCAGCAGCGTCAGGGTCATGGCGTTGAACACCTGCCGGTGGGGAATGGTGCGGCCCCGCACCGTTACCCGCTCCCGGCCGTGGAGACCGGAGCGCAGGGCCAGGGCCAGCACTGCGGCGGTGCCGACCTTGATGCCGCCGGCGGTGGAGCCGGAGCCGCCGCCGATGAGCATATAAAAGATGCTCAGGGCCTGACTGCTCTCGGTCAGCGCCCCCTGATCCACGGTGGAGAACCCCGCTGTCCGCAGCGTCACCGACTGGAACAGGGCCGCCAACAATTTTTGAGGTGCGGAGAACCCGCTGAACGCGCCGTCCCACTCCAGCAGCAGGAAGAACACCGTGCCGGAAACCACCAGCGCCGCCGTGGTCAGCAACACCAGGCGGCTGGGCAGGGAGAGGGATCGTCCCCCTCGCCAAAGCAGATCCTCCCAAACGAAAAAGCCCAGGCCGGAGCAGACAATCAAAACCACCAGCGTCAAATTTACCACCGGGTCGTGGACATAGTTCGCCATGCCTCCTACCAGGTCGAACCCGGCGTTGCAGAAGGCGGAGACCGCGTGGAACACGCCGTACCAAACGCCTTTGCCCCAGCCGTACTCCGGCACAAACCGAGTCGCCAGCACGACGGCTCCCGTCCCCTCAAAGGAGAGCGTCAGCAGTATCGCGTGTTTGGCGATTTCCACTGCGTCATCGGCGGTATTGACGTTCAGCGCCCCCATCAGCACCATCTGCCGGGAGATGGACAGGCGGCGGCGCAGCAGAATGGCGCAGGTACACAGCACCGTCATAAAGCCCAGCCCGCCCAGCTGGATCATCACCAAAATCACCGCCTGGCCAAAGCCGCTCCACCAAAGCCCGGTGTCCACTGTGGCAAGCCCGGTGACGCAGGTGGCGCTGGTGGCGGTGAAGAGGGCGGTCAATGGGCTGGTCCAGGTTCCGTCCCGACTGGAGACGGGCAGGATCAGCAGCGCCGCCCCCACCAGAATGATGGCAAAAAAACTGAAAGCCAGAACCCGCCCCGGGTTAGCGGAAAAATGGAATTTTCTGCGCTGTTTTTTCACTGCTGGGAAAACCTCCTGCCGCGGGCTGGGAATCCGTGTGCGGCGTTCTGCGCCGCTTTCAGGGTGCGTACCGCTCCATTTTGCGGGAAAACGTTCCTTTTTCTTATCATAACAAACCTTCCAGGAGATTGCAAGTCCTTTGAACCGGGAAAACGGGTTCGGCTGTCGCATCTTTTCTAAAGAACCTCTGATTAAATAACTCCCGGCGTCTGGACGGCATATTTCGTGCAACTCTTCGTTGCGAAATCTTGAAATCCACAAAGGATTCCTGTGATTTCGCACCTCGATTTGCGCAAAATCTGCTCGCCCAGCCATCCAAGGCCATTTAATCAGAGCTTCCCTAAAAAATAGAAAAACCTTCCGTTTGTGCAAAATTCGCAAAACGATTCATGTTCTTTTCACAACTCTTTTGCAGTTTCGCCAACAATTCGCGGCGGCGGTGTGGTAGGATAGGGACAGTCAAACAAGGAGGCGGGCGAAAGCCCTCCGGGGGCTGCTTCCGCCAATCCTCCTATGGATGGGCCACATCTTTTCTGACCTCACTGCTCCACTCGCTGGCAGATGTCGGCGCGAGGGGCAGACTAAAAATTCCGAATCATCTACGATTCGTTTCAGATACGACAGCGCCGCAGCAGCAATGTTGCGGCGCTTTTTTGCGGAAACCCCTTGCGGCTTCCCTTTTTTCGCGTTAAACTGGATCCAAACGGGCAAAAAGGAGGCGGCACAGATGGAACCCCACAGCTGGTGGGTTTATATGGTGCGGTGCGGCGACGGCACCCTCTATACCGGCATCGCCGCCGACGTGGACCGGCGGGCAGAAGTCCACAACCGGGGCCGGGGTGCGAAATACACCCGCAGCCGCCTGCCGGTGCAGGTGGTCTACCGGGAGGAATGGCCCAGCAAGGGGGAGGCCCTCCGCCGGGAAAAGGCCATCAAGGGGCTGACTCGCCGGGAGAAGCTGGCGCTGATCAACGGGACAAAGTGACCCCGCTGGGATTCACGGTTTCATTTCTACAACCGCGTCAAACGCCAGCTTTATGGCATAGGAAAGCCGTCCCTTCCCCCAGGTTCTTTCGTCATAGTTTTCCGCATCCGCCAATGAGTCAGCAGTGAACAGCAGTTGCCCAAACTGAACGCCCCGCATTTTGGCACACGCCGCCAGAGATGCACACTCCATCTCCACCACGCTGCACCCTTCCTCTTTTCGGTACAAAACCATCTCTTTTCTTTCCCGAAAGAAGCCGTCTGTGGTCCATGTCTTGCATCTCCGATAGGATTCCCCGTTTTCTGCCAGCGCCTTTTCAACTGCCAGGACAGCGTTTTCGTCCAGTTTCACCTCCCGCGCCGGAGGTAAGTAGTGATAGGAAGTGTCCTCCTGCCGCAAGGCTGTCACCGGCACAAAGAAATCTCCCTCCGCATCTTCAATCAGCGCGCCGCAGTTCCCAGCCGCAACGATTTCTTCCGCGCCGCCTGCAATCAGTTCTTCCATGATTTGTACGGCTCCGGCGCCGCCCAGGGGTGTACGACAAAATGTAATCTCTGTTCCCCTGTGTATCGTTTTATACACATAAAAGACCTTCGTTATGTTCTCAAGCTGTCCGATGATTTCACAGGGATGAATTGATACATAGTCTTCCACTTCCTGTCCCATCAGCAGGAGAACCGCTTTTTTGTATACCTGTAATTCCCTTCGATTCCCGGCATCAAAAGCGCCTGCTTCTCTGAATCATATTCTAAGGAACCTCTGATTAAATAACTCCCGGCGTTTGGACGGCATATTTCGTGCAACTCTTCGTTATAAAATCTTGAAATCCACAAAGGATTCCTGCGATTTTACGCCTCGATTTGCGCAAAATCTGCTCGCCCAGCCATCCAAGGCCATTTAATCAGAGCTTCCCTAAAATTGGCATTTCATTTCTTGTGATTGCCATTTGCATTTCCTTTCTGCGCGTGAACGCCAATGCGACGCCTTGTCGGGCGCACTGCGCGATAAGAGCAAACCTGTCTGTCCCCCCGGCGTTATAACATAAAGGAGCGTTGCAGAATACGAAAAACTGCAACGCTCCCTTTCGTTTTGGTCGGAACGCGGGGATTCGAACCCCGGGCCTCTTGGACCCGAACCAAGCGCGATACCAAACTTCGCCACGTCCCGATAACAACACAGTATTATATAAGGTGGGAGGGCGTTTGTCAAGAAATTTTTCCACGGCTCAATGCACACAAAAAACACGGCCACACAGGGCTTGTACCCCCGTGTGGCCGTATTCTTTTCACTCCGCCGGAACGCGGCTGCGCCTGGCGGATGCGTCCCCACTTACATGGGGCAATGTACCGGGAAAAGTGCCGTGAGAGTGGGATTATTCCTCCTCAATCGCACCCATGGGACACTGGCCGGCGCAGGAACCGCAGGAGATGCAGGTATCGGCGTCGATGACGTAAGAGGTGTCGCCCTCGGAGATCGCGCCCACGGGACACTGCTCCGCGCAGGAGCCGCAGGAGATGCAGCCGTCAGTAATCTTGTATGCCATAGTAGAAGTTCCTCCTTCTTTAAGAATAAACTCATTGTAGCAGATTACGCGAAAAAATCAAGGGGCTGGCCCCAAATTCTCGAAAGAATTTTGTCTGAACTGGCGGGCGCTGTCCGGGGCGGCGCTGAGATACATAAACCGGCAAAAAGGGCGCATACTACCGGTAAAACACCGGCAAACTGCCGTTAAAAAGGGGAAAACACCATGAAAAAGCGCAAAAAACCACGCCCGGAGCGAAAAACTGATGCAGAATTTGGATATGACCTGACACCGGACATCCGGGACGGGGACGCAACTTTCCAGCACACGGACCGGCTGTGGCCCGACGCGGGCCGCCTCCACCGGAACCGGGGAGACGACCAGCCTCACCTGGGGCGCAAAGGCGGGGAGTTCTAAGGAACCTCTGATTGAATAACTCCCGGCGTCTGGACGGTATATTTCGCGCAATTCCTCGTTGCGAAATCTTGAAATCCACAAAGGATTTCTTACTTTATCATGCCTGACCGGTTTCCGCAAGGGACCACACGTTGCCCCGCCCTGCCAGAAGGCCCCTTGCCGAACCGGCAAACCCGTGATAAAATAGACCGGAACTGACCAGACAAGGAGAGATCCCTTTGAACATCGGCCCCATTACACTGGCCAACCCGCTGATTCTGGCTCCCATGGCGGGAGTCACTGACCTGGCTTTCCGCACCATCTGCCGGGAACTGGGAGCCGGTTACACCGTTACGGAGATGGTTTCCGCCAAAGCCCTGTGCTTCCAGGACAAAAAGACCCTGCGCCTGATGGAACTTGGCCCGGAGGAGCATCCGGCGGCGGTGCAGCTCTTCGGCAGCGACATCGACTGTATGGCGCAGGCGGCGGACAAGGTCATGCGCCTGGTTCAGCCGGACTGCATTGACATCAACATGGGCTGTCCAGTGCCAAAGGTGGCGAACAATGGGGACGGCTCCGCCCTGATGAAAGACCCGGAAAAGGCGATGGCCATTGTGGAGGCAGTTCACCGGGAGACTGGGGTGCCTGTCACTGTCAAGACCCGAAAGGGCTGGGATAAAGGCAGCGTCAACGCCGTGGCGTTTGCCCAGGCGATGGAGGCCGCAGGCGCGGCGGCAATCACCATCCACGGACGAACCAAAACCCAGATGTACGCCGGTCGGGCGGATTGGGATATCATTCGCCAGGTGAAGCAGGCGGTGTCCATTCCTGTCATCGCCAACGGAGATGTCTTTGAGCCGGAGGACGCCGCCCACATTCTCCGCTACACCGGCGCGGACGGGGCCATGATTGGTCGTGGGGCCTTCGGCAACCCCTGGCTGTTTCAGCGGGGGCTGGCCGCCATTCAGGGGGAGGAAATCCCGCCGCTGCCCCCTCTGCGGGAACGAATGGCGGTGGCCCTGCGCCAGATGGAGCTGGCCCGGAACCAGAAGGGGGAGAAAATCGCCTGTCTGGAGGCCCGGAAGCAGTACGCCTGGTACCTGCGAGGGGTGGCCCACTCCGGCTACTGGAAGGGGGAAATCAGCCACATCTCCACCATGGAGGACATCTACCGCATCACCGAGGGCATCCAGCGGGAGTTGCGGTGAGTACCCGGTTCCTATGTCCCACAAGCAAAAAAGGCGAGGAAAGTTTCCCCTTTTGGGGCTGTCCTCGCCTTTTCCCTGTTTTTGTTACGCTTGCTGCGCGTCGGCCTGCTCCTTGGCCCGCTCCTTAGCCAGCGTCTCCGCAATGGCGTCGGTCAGTTCCTCCCCCAGCACCTCCTGCACATACAGCTGGAGGATGCGTATGATTTGCTCCAGCTCCAGGTGGGTGGTGTTGATGACCAGGTCGTAGTGATCCAGCCTGTCCCACTTCATGTCGGAATAGAAGTTATAGTAACTGGCCTGAGACCGATCCATCTTCTTGATGTAGTTGGACGCATTTTGCTCGTTCAGCTTCAGCAGCTCCATAATGCGCTGGGTGCGAACCGCAGGCTCCGCCTGGACGAAGATGTCCACCGTCCGGGTGTAGTCCCGGAGGATGTAGTCCGCGCAGCGGCCCACAATCACCGCCGGGCGGGTGTCGGCAATGTGGCGGATGACCGATGAGGTGGCGGAAAACAGCTGGTCGCTGACCGGGACGTTGTAGGTACTCCCCGCCCCCAGGCGGTTAATGGCATAGATAAAGCTGTTGGCTGCGTTGGTGTTTTCCGCCCGCTCGAAGAGCTTGGGGTCAAAATGACTCTCCTTGGCTGCCATTTCCAGCAGTTCATCGTCATAAAAAGGAATCCCCAGCGCCTTGCCCAATTCCCTGGCCACAATGCGGCCCCAGCTGCCGTACTGACGGGTGATTGTGATGATTGGATACGTTTTTGCCATGATAAACACACCTTTCTTTTCTAAAATTCCATCCGCCGCCGCGACAGAAGGCTCCCGGACAAATGGGCTGGGATGGCCGGGCAACCGTGGCTTCGCCCTGTCTGGGAAAAATGTTGCCAGAATCGCTCCTGTCGAATGTTACGGCACTTTCTCTATCTTTATTATCTCAAAAATGCACAAAATAGTCAAGTCCTTTTTGAAAGTTCTTATCCGTTTTCGACAAAACTTTCCCTTCCTGGTGTGCGTTCCCTATCCGTTTTCCCTCCGCAAGAAAAATCGCACAGTAAAATTTGCTTGTTTTTTGCCGCAAAATTCTATTTACACGCCGCCGCAGTTGTTGTAAGATAGCAAAAGAAGCGACGGGAACGCCGTCCTCCCCCCCTATTTCTAACATTATTTGGAGGATACGGACATGAAGATTTTAGTCACCGGCGGCGCCGGGTACATCGGCAGCCACACCGTCATCGAACTGCAGCAGGCGGGCCACCAGGTCGTGGTGGTGGACAACCTTTACAACGCCTCTGAAAAATCCCTCCAGCGGGTGGCCGCCATCACCGGCCAGGCCGTCCCCTTCTATCAGGTGGACATCCGGGACCGGGAAGGGCTGACCCGGGTTATGGAGGAGCATCAGTTTGACTGCTGCATCCACTTTGCCGGGCTGAAGGCCGTGGGCGAGTCCGTGGCCAAGCCCCTGGAATACTACGACAACAACATCGCCGGGACACTGGTACTGCTGGACGTCATGCGCAAGCACGGCTGCAAGAACATCATCTTTTCCTCCTCCGCCACCGTGTATGGCAACCCCGCCGTCATTCCCATTACGGAGGAGTGTCCCAAGGGCCAGTGTACCAACCCCTACGGCCAGACCAAGAGCATGATCGAGCAGATTATGATGGATATGCAGAAGGCCGACCCGGAGTGGAACGTGGTGCTGCTGCGGTACTTCAACCCCATCGGCGCCCACCCCTCCGGCACTATGGGCGAGGATCCCAACGGCATCCCCAACAACCTGATGCCCTACATCACCCAGGTCGCCATCGGCAAGCGGCCGGAGCTGGGTGTCTTTGGCGACGACTACGACACCCCAGACGGCACTGGCGTCCGGGATTACATCCATGTGGTGGACCTGGCGGTGGGCCATGTGAAGGCCCTGGCCGCTGTGGAGCAGAACTGCGGCCTTGCCATCTACAACCTGGGAACCGGTAAGGGCTACTCCGTGCTGGACGTGGTTCACGCCTTCGAGGAGGCCAGCGGCGTCAAAATCCCCTACTCCATCAAACCCCGCCGGGCCGGAGACATCGCCACCTGCTACTCCGACCCTGCCAAGGCCGAGCGGGAACTGGGGTGGAAGGCCCAGTACGGTATTCTGGAGATGTGCCGGGACTCCTGGAACTGGCAGAAGAACAACCCCAACGGCTACCGGGACTGATTTACCCAATTAAAAAGGGAGCGTTGCAGAACAGCCAAAACTGCAGCGCTCCTTTTTCTATGCAACGATGGAAAATCAGCGAAAACCACGTTTTATGAAAAAACCGGAAATTCGGAGCGGCTGTGAACCGCTTTCACAGATTCTCATGGAGCCGTCCGATGGCACACGGGCGTTCTGAGGAAAAAGAATCAGAAAAAAGCAAATCCCCATGAGTTAGCTGCAACTAACTCATGGGGATTTTGTTTGCCGCAGGCTGCAACTGCGGCATTTGACTGTGGGCCGGGGACTGCTATGGCCTCAGTCCCCGGCGCAAGGCTCCAAAAGTGAGGAACATTCGGAGGAGTAAGTCAGCAACCTACCGCCTGACGGCAGAAGTACCGCTTGCCGGAGAAAGGAGGAACAACAAGCGGTTTGCTCTTGCTAACTGTTGAGAGTATATCCTAAAATTGTGGAGTTGTCAATAGGTAACTCGAAAAAATTTTCGTAAAAACTTTGTAAAGATTCTGCAAAGAAATGTGCGGCTCCCCTATGGCAAAGCGTATCCCATTGTGCTATACTGTTTAATTGCCGCCGGGACGGTCAGACCGCAGAACACCCCAGCACACCACGTCCCGGACGCCCAGATTGTTGCACGTCCTCCGGCCGAAACCGGCGCAGAAGCAGAGGCTTCGTCTGGAGGGGCTGGGTGCCGAAGTTGTTCATGCTGTTTTCTCCATTTGACCATTTTATCCAACATTTTCAGCAGTAATAGGAAATCTCGCCAAAGAACTCCAACCAACGGGCCTGTATCTCACCGCTTCGGGCCTCGATGACCCGCATAATATCTCGGAGAAGCCGGTCAGGGATTCGAGATTTGTTGTGGAACAGGTAACATTTCCCTGTGGAGGTAATCCATATTTTCGTAGCGTTTGGATTGGCTTTCTCTGCCACATGGACATGGATGGGTTCCAACGGCTCGTTTTCGTTGGACCAGAAGAAAACCGTGTAGGAGCCGATTTTAAAGATTTAAGGCATTCGCAAACCCTCCCCGCTGCGAAAATTCCAAAATCAGGTGTGCCGTGGAGCGAATCACTTCTTCGTAGTACGCGATCTCCTCTTTGGTAAAGCCGTGGTTGTCCTCCCACTGGTAGCCGGGGATCCAGCAGACGGCATTATGAAAAAAATCTTCGTCATCTGGTTTTTCCACATAGACCTTTACGCGTCCATCCGGCTTCATTTCAGAGTGGACAATCTCGGTGTTGTCGTACAGCGTCAAAAACGGATACATCATTGTGCGAACCTCCTTTCGCGGAGTGGATTAAAGAAAGTATACCACACCTCCAACGTCCCCGGCAACGGCGGAAAAACTTTTTTAAATTTTTTTGAGACCCCTGCAATAAAACGGACCCTTCCCACATTGTTATAGTGAAAGGGCAAACAAGAACCGGTTGTACAACCCAGAAAGGAAATAAAGCTATGGCACATTCTACGGCGGCGGCCGGTTGGGGCAGCCATACCCACCCGGCCGTGGACGACCTGCTGATCCAGCGGGTCGCCGAAGGTGACCACGACGCGCTGCACACGCTCTACGAGAGCGTGGGGAAGAACGTCTATGGTTTCGCTCTTTCAATCACCAAAAACACCCATGACGCGGAGGACGTACTCCAGGAGACCATCCTGGCGGTCTACCACAAGGCGGCGGACTACCAGGGCAAGGGCAAGCCGATGGCCTGGATCTTCACCATCGCCCGCAACTTCTCCTTGATGAAGCTGCGGGAACACCAAAAGACCACCTCCCTGGAGGACAACGAGATTTTGAACAGCGCCAGCTATTCCCACATCGAGTCAGCGGAACTGCGCATGACCCTACAGGCGGTCTTGCAGCTGCTGGACAGCAAGGAGCAGCAAATCGTGATGCTCCACGCCGTAGAGGGGATGAAAAACCGGGAGATCGCCGAAATCATGCAGATTCCCCTGAACACTGTGTTGTCGAAATACCACCGCGCCATCAAGAAGCTGAGAAAGCATTTGGAGGGCCAAGTCGAATGAAGAATCGAATTGAAGATAACCTTTCCGCTGCTCTCTCCCAAATGGTTCCCGACGATATGTACGAGCGCATCGTTGAGGAAATAGACTCCATTCCAGAAAGGAACGTGACGCCTATGAAGCGGCAAGATAAGAATACAAACGCAGCGGCTCGCACCCGCACTAAGCATAATCGTCCCCTCCGCCTGCTGAGCATGGCGGTGGCCGCCTGCCTGATTTTGGCGGTGGGCCTGTGGGGAGGCAGATACTACCAATACAATTTCGTGGCCGACTCTATCGTGGACATCGATGTGAACCCCAGCGTGGAGCTGACCACCAACCGCAACAACAAGGTTCTTGAGGCCGAAGCCGTCAATGAGGACGGAGCTGAAATTCTCGAAGAACTGAACCTGAAGGGTACAGACCTGAACGTGGCGGTCTACGCCGTCATCGGGGCCATGGTCCAGAACGGCTACCTGACCGGTGACGACGGCAGCATCCTCATCTCCGTCCAGAACGACGACCAGGAGCGGGCGCAGACCGTTCGGAACCTGGTACTCTCCGATGTGGACGCCTCCCTCAAGAGCAGCGAGGTGACGGCCTCTGTCCTCAACCAGACCGTCACCACGACCACCACAGACGCGCAGACCTTCGCCGATGAAAACAACATCTCTCTGGGCAAGGCGGTATTCGTACTCAACCTGGCCGGCAAGGACGACACCCTGGACGCCACCGAACTGGCCGCTATGACCCTGAAGGAACTGGCCGACCTGGTCACCGAGCGGGGCATCGACATCAGCGACATCGTTGACTACGACGCGGGCGACTCCATCTGGGAGAACATCACCGACGCTGTGGAAGAGGTCAACGAGAACGGAACCACAACCACCACCACCGACACCACCGGCCTCATCACCGTCGCCGAAGCCAAGGAAATCGCCCTCGACCACGCGGGCGTCACTGAAGACGACGCCACCTTCATCACCGCCAAGCTGGACTATGATGACGGCGTACAGGTCTACGAC
>JAJQBR010000153.1:0-1480 GCA_021203185.1 Clostridiales bacterium | reverse complement strand
GATGACGGCGTACAGGTCTACGACGTGGAGTTCTACACCACCACCACCGAGTATGAGTACGAGATCAACGCCGCCACCGGCGCAGTGGTCAGCCACTCTCAGGAGACCATCTCTACTGGCACCACCGGCACCACTGGCACCACTACCACCTCCGGCGACATCATCACCTCCGCCGAGGCCAAGAAGATCGCCCTGAACCATGCGGGCGTCACCGAAAGCAACGCCCGTGAGATGGAAGTGGAGTTGGACAAGGACGACGGCATCCAGGTCTATGAAGTAGAGTTCAAGTCCGGCACCATGGAATACAGCTACGAAATCAAGGCCGCCGACGGAACCATCCTGGACTACGAGCAGGAGGTAGATGATTAAACCCCGCCGCAAATGCGGCAAACCAACCAAACAGGCGAAAACTCCGGGGCGGTCCCCCTCCCCGGAGTCTAAATAAACCCACCTTACTACTATTTTTATTACAAGGAGGACCCTACCATGAAGAAGCGTCTATTAGCCCTCATTCTCACCCTGGCCCTGGCCATGAGCCTGCTGGCTGTCCCCGCTATGGCGGTGGAGACCACACAGGAAGCCGAAACCACTGTCTCTGCTCAGGCGACAGTCGCCACCTCTGGAACCTGCGGCGACAACGTGAACTGGAGTTACAGTAACGGCACCCTGACCATTTCCGGCACCGGAAAGATGTACGACTACAGCACAAAGGACGCTCCCTGGAGCAGCGACTACTGCGAATACTATTACGGCGAATATTATGAAGACTACTTCGAGGATCGCGTCACCTCCATCATCGTGAAGAGCGGCGTCACCTACATCGGCGCGGACGCCTTCGGCGACCTGGACAGAGTGACCTCTGTGACCCTCCCCTCCACCGTCACCGCCATTGGCGCGGAAGCCTTTGAGGGCATGGAGTATCTGACCTCCGTTACCCTCCCCTCCAAGCTCACCACCATCGGCTACGCCGCCTTTGAGGACTGCGGCTTCACCGCCATCACCATCCCCGCCACCGTCACCAGCATCGGCAAGGAAGCCTTCGCTGAGTGCAACAGCCTCAAGACCATCACCTTCAAGGGCAACGCCCCCACCATCGGCACCAACGCCTTTGAGGACGTGACTGCCACCGTCAATTACCCCGCCAATAACAGCACCTGGACCACCACCAATATGCTCAACTACGGCGGACGGCTGACCTGGACCGCCACCGGCAGCACTTCCACTACCGGAACCACCACTTCCACTTCCACCGGTACCACCACCGAAACCGTCACCGTGGCCACCCCCGCGCTGAACAAGGTTGCCAATCAGGAATCCGGCGTAAAGGTCACCTGGACCGCCGTCTCCGGCGCCACCGGCTATCGGATTTACCGCAAGACCGGTTCCGGCAGCTGGAGCAAGGTCAAGACCATCAGCAAGGGTACTAGGCAGGTTGTCAATCAAGTGCAACACTATTTTCTTGGAAAAATACCTCATTTGG
>JAJQBR010000126.1 GCA_021203185.1 Clostridiales bacterium | reverse complement strand
CCCATCCCCTGAAGTTGGGGGCGGATGTGGTCATTCACTCCACCTCCAAATACATCAACGGAAGCGGAAGCGGCATCAGTGGGGTGATTATCGACGGGGGGACGTTCCCCTGGAACTTTGACCGATATCGGGTGCTGGCGCCCTTCCGCAGGGCTGGGAGACTGGCCTTTACCCTGCGGCTGCGGGAGGACCTGTGGCGGAACTTCGGCGTTTGTGCCGCGCCGTCCAACCTTTTTCTCAACAGTTTGGGATTGGAAACGCTGGGGCTGCGCATGGAGCGGCTCTGCGCCAACGCTCTGGGGCTGGCCCGCTTTTTAGCGGCGCATCCAGGAGTGGGGGAAGTGCGTTATCCCGGCCTGGAGAGCAGTCCGTTCTTCCCGTTGGTGCAGCAGGAGCTGAACGGCATGGGCGGAGCCATTGTGACCGCCCGATTGGGGAGCAAGGCGCGTGCTTATCAGGTCATGAACCATTTGCAATATGCCCAAATCGCCACAAACATCGGAGATGTGCGGACGTTGGTCATTCACCCGGCCTCTACCATCTATCTGCACAGCAGCGAAAGCCAGCGGCGGAGCGCCGGTGTCTACGACGACCTGATCCGCATCAGTGTTGGGATCGAGGATTTGGAGGATTTGGAAGAGGATTTCGCCCAGGCGCTGGCGCAGGCCGACAGTAGGGCGTAACAAGGAGGAATCACTATGGCAGTTGATTACGCAGCATTAAAAGCCGGCGGATTCATGCGGCAAAAACAGAAAAACCGGTTTTCCCTGCGCCTGAAGGTCGTGGGAGGAAAGGTAACAGTAGAACAGCTCCGGGCCATCGCGGACGCCGCAGAGCAATACGGCCAGGACTATGTCCACCTGACCTCCCGGCAGGGAGTGGAGATTCCCTATGTCCGCCTGGAGGAGATTGAGCAAGTGAAGGAGACGCTGGCTCAGGGCAACGTCGTTCCCGGCGTCTGCGGCCCCAGAGTGCGGACCGTCACCGCTTGTCAGGGGGCAGCCATCTGTCCCAGCGGCTGCATCGATACCTATGGGCTGGCCGAGGAGTTGGATGCCCACTATTTCGGGCGGGAGCTGCCCCACAAATTTAAGTTCGGCGTCACCGGCTGCCAGAACAACTGCCTGAAAGCGGAAGAAAACGACGTGGGCATTAAGGGGGCTATGAACGTTCACTGGAACGGAGAGCAATGTATTTTCTGCGGCGTCTGCGAAAAGGTCTGCCGCTCCAAGGCAATCCACATCGAGGATGGCGAAATCAGGCTGGAGGAAAACGCCTGCAACCACTGCGCCCGGTGCGTCAAGTCCTGCCCCGTGGACGCATGGGAGGGGACGCCGGGTTACCTTGTCTCTTTTGGCGGCACCTTCGGCAACCACATTGGCAAGGGTGAGGAGCTGCTCCCTATCGTGCCGGACAGGGAGACCCTGTTCCGCGTGACTGACGCGGCAATCAACTTCTTTGCCGAGTACGCAAAACCCGGCGAACGGTTCCGCTTCACCTGTGACCGGGTGGGCTGGGACAAGCTGAAAGAACAGATTGAGGAGGCGTATCATGGCTGATATTCAAATCGACGAGCGCGTTGACATCACAGATGTCGTATGCCCTGTCACCTTCGTCAAGGTCAAGGTGGCGCTGGAGGAGCTGGAGGATGGACAGATTTTAGAGGTTCGCCTGAACGACGGCGAGCCGGTGCAAAACGTTCCCCGCTCCGTCAAAGAAGAGGGACACAAGGTGTTGCGCCTGGCCGATGGGGGCGACGGCACCTATCGGCTGCTGGTTCAGAAGGTGGAGGACGAAGATGCCTAAAAAAGTGGGAACCGATACCTTCCGCACTCAGGTGCTGGAGGCGCAGCGGCCTGTGGTCGCGGAGTTTTACGCCGATGGCTGTGTCCCCTGTCGGCGGCTGGCCCCGATTTTAAGCGCGTTGGAAGAAGAATACGCAGGGAAGGTTGACTTTGTCAAAATCAACACCGGCGCAAATGAAGCCCTGACTCAGACCTATGGCATTTTGGCCTCTCCCACTCTCATTTTCTTTGAGAACGGAGCGGAACGGGCCAGACTGCGGGGCGCAGTCAAAAAGCCGGAACTCATCAAATGGATAGGAGAACAAGCACTATGAAACTGAATGTCGCTGGAACGGTAAAAGAATACGAGGAGGGGCTGACCGTGGCCCGGCTCATCGAACTGGAGAAGGTGGAAAGCCCCCTCTATGTCACCGTAGCGCTGAACGATGACTACGTGGAGAGCGGAGCCTTTGACAACACCGTCTTAAAGGATGGGGATACTGTGGAGTTCCTTTACTTTATGGGAGGCGGGCGCTGATGGCTTTTACCAACGAACAACTGGAGCGCTATTCCCGCCACATCATCCTGAAGGAAGTGGGCGTGAAAGGCCAAAAGAAGCTGCTGAACGCCAAAGTGCTCATCATTGGCGCAGGCGGGTTGGGCGCTCCGGCTGCCATGTATCTGGCCGCCGCCGGTGTCGGCACCATCGGCATTGCCGATGCGGACGAGGTGGATCTGTCCAACTTGCAGCGGCAAATCATCCACACCACCCCCGATGTGGGCAAACCCAAAGTGCAGTCCGCCAGGGAGACAATGGAGGCCATCAACCCGGATGTAAAGGTCGTTCCCTACCACACCTTTGTGGATTCTGAGAACATCCTCGATATGATCCGGGATTATGATTTTATCATCGATGGGACGGACAACTTCCCCGCCAAGTTTCTCATCAACGACGCCTGCGTGATGGCAAAAAAGCCCTTTTCCCACGCGGGTATCATCCGGTTTCAGGGCCAGCTGATGACCTACGTCCCCGGAAAAGGTCCCTGCTACCGCTGCGTGTTTCGCAACCCGCCTCCCAAAGA
Source organism: Clostridiales bacterium (assembly GCA_021203185.1). GTDB lineage: Bacteria > Bacillota > Clostridia > Oscillospirales > Oscillospiraceae > Onthomonas. The sequence continues at coordinate 11,165 of JAJQBR010000126.1, read as the reverse complement.
CGCAGTCCCTACCTGTAAGCAGGCGGGGGTCATTGGGGCGATGGGCGGCGTGATTGGCAGCCTCCAGGCGATGGAAGCGGTCAAGTACATCATTGGCCGGGGAGAACTGCTCACCGGCTATCTGCTGACCTACGACGCGATGACCATGACCTTCCGCAAGGTGAAGCTGCCGGATAACACAGAAAAATGCCCGGTCTGCGGCAAGCACCCCACCATCACGCAACTAATTGACTACGAACAGACGGAATGTGAGGGGATTTGATGCTGTATCTGACCCGGGAACATCTGGAGATCATGCTCACCCACGCCCGGACGGAACTGCCCAACGAGGCCTGCGGCCTGATTGCAGGGACCAGGGACGGTGAGGACTGCACTGTGGAGCGGGTCTACTGCCTGACCAACACCGACCACAGCAGCGAACATTTCTCCATCGACCCCAGAGAGCAGCTGGCCGCCATCCGGGAAATGCGCGCCCAGGGCCTGGTTCCCCTGGGAAATTGGCATTCCCACCCGGAAAGTCCCTCCCGGCCCTCCGCCGAGGACAGGCGGCTGGCCCGTGACCCAGGGGCGCGGTATCTCATCCTGTCCCTAATGGACGCCTGTCAACCTGTGCTGCACACCTTCCGGGTGCGTAACGGAATCAGTTTCCAGGAAAAGATACAGATTCAGGAGGAAGCAGCCGTCGGTATCGTCGCGGAGTGAATGGAGTGTGGATTCACGGAGGATGTTGCCATGTATGATGTCATCATTGTGGGCGGCGGCCCGGCAGGGCTGACTGCGGCCATATACGCCCGGCGTTCTGCCCTGTCCGCCCTGGTGCTGGAGCGCGAGGACTGGGGCGGAGCCATCATCAACGCGGCGCAGGTGGACAATTACCCCGGCGCGTTTCAGAAAAGCGGGTTTGACCTGGCGGAATCCTTTCGCGCCCAGGCGGAAGCTCTGGGCGCGGAGATGCAGGAGGGCAGTGCCGTTCAGTTAAGCAAAATAAACGGAGGGTTTCTTCTTACGCTGGAAGACGGCTCTGCCGTGCAGGGGAAAACCGTCGTTTTGGCGACGGGAACACAGCGAACCACGCTTGACGTGCCAGGAGAGGATTTGCCCGGCGTGTCCTATTGCGCCACCTGCGACGGCACATTTTTTCGTGGCCGGACGGTCTGCGTGGTAGGCGGCGGCGATGGAGCGGTGGACGCCGCCCGCCTTTTGGCGAGGCTGGCCGCCAAAGTCTACCTGATTCATCGGCGGGAAACCTTTCGGGCGGCCCAGAGCAGTCTGCGGCAGCTGGAGGACTGTCTGAATGTGGAAATCATCCCCAACGCCGCAGTCCGGGAAATCGTAGGGCCGGACCGGGTCAGCGCCGTAATTCTGGAAGATGTTCACAGCCGCGCCCACCGGGAACTGCCGCTGGATGGCGTGTTTGTCTCCATCGGCTCCCGGCCCAATACAAGCTGGCTGCCGGAAACGATTGGGCGGGACGCCGCCGGGTATCTGACAGCGTCAGAGGACGGCGTAACGAGCCTACCCGGTGTCTTTGCGGCGGGGGACCTCCGGGCGAAATCGCTTCGGCAGGTGGTCACTGCCGCCGCGGACGGAGCCGCCTGTATCCGGTCGGTGGAGGCATATTTGGGGCGGCCGTAGGATTGCCCTCTTTTCACTGTGGCCTGACAGCTTCTCCCTGTCAGGCCATTCTTTTATAAAAATCGGGGTGATAAACTCATGTGCGCAAAAAGGTCGATTCTCGTGGCGATTGACGAGATGCCGGAACCGGTTTGGGGGACGTTTTCAGAGCAATTTGACATTACCTTTCTCCGGGACGGCAGGGACGTGAAGCCATTGCTCCAGCAGAGGAGCTTCGACATTCTCTTTCTGGACCTCTTTTTGTATGGGGAGGATGGGCTGCAGCTGCTGCGGGGTCTCCATTACCCTCAAGGGGCACTTCCGGCACTTTGTGCCTCCCTGACTAACGGGGTTCTTCCGGCGGTCATCCTAACCAGTGCGGCCCCTAACTTTTCCTTTGCCAGGGAGGGGTTGCTATATGGGGCCTGCGACTATCTCCTGCACCCTTTTGAGCAGCAAACCCTGGCTGAATGTCTGGAACGGGTCTGCCGCCGACAGGACAGCCAGTCTCCGGCAGAGCGCTTGCTGACAGAGCTGCTGGCAACGCTGACGCCCTGCCTGGGAACCGATGCCTTTCCCGGACGGCTGGCGCAGTGCATGGAGCAGATTCTGGCCTGCGCGCCCACGCCCATTCAGGCAGATCACCAGTGCCGGGTATTCTTTCGGATGCTGGTGAAAGAGACCTTTGAACGATATAGCTGGCTGTCCAATTTCCTCACCTGGACGGAGTGCGAAGGGATTGAAGAGATTCGTGACAATGACATCCATCTGGTACAGTCCACCTGTATGCAAAAGGGGAACTGGCTGAACAGCACCCTTGTTGCCCTCTGCCCTGCTACGCAGGACCAGACCGTCAACGAGGTGATGGTCTGGCTGCTGAACCATGTGGACGCCCCGGGCTTTCAGCGGGAGGTGGCCCAGACCTTTTACCTGAGTCCTTCCGCCCTCAGTGAGCGCTTTGCAAAGGCGGCGGGGCTGTCCTATCATGCTTATTTGCAGCGCATCCGCCTTCACCGGGCGGCGTTCCTGCTGCGGAACACCGATTGGAAGCTCTACGAGGTCTGCGCGCAGATGGGCTTCCGGGACGCCAGCTATTTTTCCCGTCAGTTCCGGGGGCAGATGGGGGTGTCTGTGACGGAGTACCGGAAGGGGCCGGGGCAGGACTGGCAAATCTGATTCCAACGACAGCGTAATTTTCTGCGCTGTCGTTTTTTTGCGGGAAATATCTCCTTGTGAGGGTGGAATCAATTCGGAACCGGGTGGAATCGTTTCACAAAGATGCTGCGGGGGTTGCATTTTTTTCGTCACAGCGTAAAATAGCTTTTGTAACATAAACCTGCTAATCCTGTAGGAATATAGGGAGATGAAACCGATGCGATTCCTTCAATTCCAGGATCTCCTCCAGCTGCGAATGCGATGTCGCGTCTCAGACACAGCAATCGCAGGGAGGCACGAAGTGCCGGAAGTACCGCTTGACGGTAAAGGACATCCACTTATCATGAAATGAGGTACATAAAAATGAAAAAGCTAAAACAAATCACCGCGCTGCTGCTGTCGCTGTCCCTGGTTTTGGGGGCGCTGACCGCCTGCTCCAGCTCCAGCAGCTCTGACACCGGCGACGCCGACGCCTCTGCCGTTTCCACCGGCTCCGACACTTCGGCGGCCACGGAAAGCGAGGCTGCAGAGGACGCAGAAACCACGTCCACGGAGGCGGTAGAGATCACCAACGTCTCTTACGATCCCACCCGTGAGCTGTACGCAGCCTACAACGAGCTGTTCGCGGCCTACTGGCTGGAGGAAACCGGCCAGGAGGTCACCATTGTCCAGTCCCACGGCGGTTCCGGCAAGCAGGCCCTTGAGGTAGCCAACGGGCTGGAGGCCGACGTAGTCACCCTGGCCCTGGAGGGCGATGTGGACGCCGTTCGGGACGCCGGTCTCATTGAGGATGGCTATACCTCCGAGTTTGACAACGACAGCGCCCCTTACACCTCTTCCATCGTGTTCCTGGTACATTCCGGTAACCCCCTGGAAATCTACGACTGGGACGACCTGCTCCGGGACGACGTGGGCATTATCACCCCCAACCCCAAGACCTCCGGCGGCGCCCGTTGGAACTATCTGGCCGCCTGGTACTACTTTGAACAGCAGGGCCAAAGTGAGGACGAAATCATCGCGTCTATGACTACCCTCTACGCAAATGTGGTCGTGCTGGACTCCGGCGCACGGGGCGCCACCACTTCCTTTGTGGAGAACGGACAGGGCGATGTACTGCTGGCCTGGGAGAACGAAGCGTTCCTGACGCTGGAGGAATACCCCGGTGAATATGAAATCGTCTATCCCTCCGTCTCCATCCTGTGCCAGCCCACGGTGGCCATCGTCGATGAGGTGGTTGACAACCGGGGAACCCGGGAAGTGGCCACCGCCTATCTGGAGTACCTCTACTCTGACGAGGCCCAGGAGCTGGAGGCCCAGAACTTCTACCGTCCCACCAACGAGGAGATTCTGGCGGCCTATACGCTGGAAACCGACAGCAAGACCATTACCGAGATTCCCGAAGACGGCAAGTGGATCATTACCGACGGCTTTGAGCTGACCAACATCGACTACTTCGGCGGCTGGGATGAGGCCACGGAAAAGCACTTTGTAGACGGCGGCATTTTCGACAGCTTCTACGAAGAAGCGGAATGACAAACCGCCGCTGCGCTGAAACAGGGGAATGGGCCTCGGCCCATTCCTCTTTCCTATGGAACCTCTTATGAAAGGGTGAACGCACTTTGAAACGCAAGCAAAAGAAAAAAACACGGGTCATTCCCGGCTTCGGCCTGTCGCTGGGCGTTACCGTGACGATTTTGAGCCTGGTGGTCGTTATCCCCCTCTGTTCTCTGGTGGTGTTCACCAGTCAGCTGAGTTTTTCGGACTTTCTCTCCACCGTGACCTCCTCGCGGGTCATGTCCAGCTACTGGGTCAGCTTTTCGACGGCGCTGGTGGCCTCCCTCATCAACGCCGGAATGGGTCTCATGATTGCCTGGGTACTGGTACGGTATGACTTCCCAGGCAAGCGAATCATGGACGGCATGATTGAGATCCCCTTCGCTCTCCCCACCGCCGTGGCCGGTATCTCTCTGACCCATCTGACCACCACAAACGGCTGGGTGGGCAGCCTTTTTGACAAAATCGGCATCCAAATCGCCTATACCAGAATCGGGATCACCGTGGCCCTGGTCTTTATCGGCATCCCCTTTGTGGTGCGCTCCGTTCAGCCGGTTTTGGAAAAAATCGACCCGCAGTATGAGGAAGCGGCTGGCATGATGGGAGCCTCCCGGTTCTACACGTTCTTCCGGGTGATTCTCCCGGAAATCCTCCCCGCGCTGATTGCAGGCTTTACGATGGCCTTTGCCCGCTGCCTGGGGGAATACGGCAGCGTGGTATTTATCGCGGGAAACACCCCCTACAAGACAGAAATCACGCCGCTGCTGATTATGGCCCAGCTTCAGGAATATGATTATGCCAGCGCCACCTCCATTGCCCTGGTCATGCTCGTCGCGGCGTTCCTGATTCTGTTTATCAACGCCGTTCTGCAAAGCCGCACGTCCAAAATCGTCAGCGGCATCGAATAGGAGGCCCACAATGAAACAAAAACAGTCCGGCCCATTGAAGTGGGTCCTCATCGGCGGCAGCGCATTTTTTCTGTTTGTGATGCTGATTCTGCCGCTGGTCTACGTCATCTCCACCGCATTTCGGGAAGGGATTGGCGTGTACATCGCGTCTGTCACGGATGAATACGCAGTAAAGGCCATTCTTTTGACCATCCGCGCCACGGTGTCCGCTGTGGTAATCAACACCCTGTTTGGCGTATTTGCCGCCTGGTGCATCACCCGGTTTCAGTTCCGGGGAAAGAAAATCATTTCCACCCTCATTGACCTGCCGCTGACGGTCTCGCCCATTATCGCGGGCCTGATTTACGTCCTCACCTTCGGGCGGCAGAGCGCTCTTTACCCCTACCTCCAGGAACTGGGCATTTCTATCATCTACGCAGTTCCAGGCATTGTTCTGGCGACGATTTTTGTCACCTTCCCCTTTATCTCCCGCGAAATTATCCCGGTGCTCACCGCCGCCGGAACCGACGAGGAGGAGGCCGCCGCCCTGATGGGCGCCAACGGCTGGACGATCTTTTGGCGGGTGACGTTCCCACATATCAAGTGGGCGCTGCTCTACGGCGTGGTGCTGTGTACCGCCCGCGCTATGGGAGAGTTCGGCGCGGTCTCCGTCCTCTCCGGGCACCTGCGAGGCAAGACCAACACCATGCCCCTCTATATTGAGCTGCTGTATCAGGGCTACGACTACACGGGGGCCTTTGCCATCTCCTCCATCCTGGTGGTCATGGCAATCATCATCTTGATTTTACGCAGCGTACTGGAATATCTGGGTAAAAAAGACAGGGAGGCTTAAACGATGGAACAGCAATTTTATGTGGAAATGCGGGACATTAACAAACAGTTCGGCGATTTTCAGGCGCTGGAGCAAATCAACTTCGGCATTGAGAAGGGCAAATTGATCGGTCTGCTGGGTCCCAGCGGCAGCGGAAAGACCACCATCCTCCGCATCCTGGCGGGATTGGAGACCGCCGAGACCGGCGACATTATCATCAACGGCCAGGTGGTCAACGACATCCCCGCCAGCCAGCGGGGAATTGGATTTGTGTTCCAAAACTACGCCCTGTTTCGCTACATGACCGTGTTTGAAAATGTGGCTTTCGGCCTGCGGGTGCAAAAGTGGCCCAAGGACAAGGTCAGGGAACGGGTGAACGAAATGCTCCGGCTGGTGGGGCTGGACGGGCTGGAGAAACGCTATCCCAGCCAGCTCTCCGGCGGACAGCGGCAGCGGGTCGCTTTCGCCAGGGCGCTGGCCCCGGAACCACAGCTCCTGCTGCTGGATGAACCCTTTGCCGCCATCGACGCCAAAGTGCGCCAGGAGCTGCGGAGCTGGCTTAAGCAGATGATTTCTACTGTGGGAATCACCAGCATCTTTGTCACCCACGACCAGGAAGAGGCCATTGAAGTGGCCGATGAGATTATCATTACCAATCAGGGCCGCATCGAGCAAATCGGCAAGCCTGTGGACATTTACCGGAATCCGACCACCCCCTTTGTGGCCCGGTTCATCGGGGACTCCGCCGAGTTGGAAAACGCCCATCTCTTCCCCGGCTTCGAGTATGCGGCGGACCAAATCAAACACACCATCATTCGTCCGGAATACCTGGCCGTCTACAAAAAGGGGGAACCGGTGGAATATCCCAACAGCGTGGAGCCGGGGGTGGTGGTGCAGTCCGCCTTCCGGGGAACCGTGACGGAGTATCAGATCCGGCTCTCTGACGGCACAATCATCACCGCCAACCGTCTGGTGGATACCGCGCCTTTGGCTGAGGGGGAACAGGTGCAAATCTTCGCCCGGCGGCTGCTGGCCTTCGATGAGGAACGTGCTTTCCCAGTGGAGAACATCTGCCTTGCCGGGGTACGGCCATACGTCATTTGACGAATCGAAAATAAGCGAATAGCGAATGAGAAAGAGGGAGAAATCATTGCCATTCCATATTGTAGAAAAGACTGCGGACATCCTCATCATCGGCGGCGGGACGGCGGGGTGCTGGGCCGCGCTGACCCTGTGCGCCCATGAGGGACTGTCGGTTCTGGTCACAGAAAAAGCCAACATCCGGCGCAGCGGCTGCCTTGCAGCGGGTGTGAACGCCATCAACGCCTATATCCCGGCAGGAAAAACGCCGGAGGACTACCTGGAATACGTCCGCTGGGACGCGGCGGGCATTATTCGGGACGATTTGGTACTGTCTATGGCCCAGCGGTTCAACAGCGTCGTTGGTCAGCTGGAAGATCTGGGCCTGGTCATCTTGAAGGATGAGACCGGGGCCTATGCCCTCCGTGGACAGTGGAACATCAAAATCAACGGGGAAAACATCAAACCGCTCCTGTCCCAGGCGGTCTACCGGACGAAAAATGTTGAGGTACTCAACCATGTGAACATCACCGATTACCTGACCTTAAATGGTCGGGTGGTCGGGGCCGCCGGGTTTTCCGTCCGGGAGCAAACCGCCTATTTCCTCCGTGCAAAAGCGGTGATTTGTACCACTGGGGGCGCGGCGGGTCTGTACCGGCCCAATAACCCCGGCTTTTCCCAGCATAAAATGTGGTACCCTCCTTTTAACACCGGAGCGGGGTATGCGCTTGGCATCCGTGCAGGAGCGGAAATGACCACCTTCGAGATGCGATTTGTGGCCCAACGGTGCAAGGATACCATTGCCCCCACCGGCACTATCGCCCTGGGTGTAGGGGCAAAGCAGGTCAACGCGCAGGGGGAGGAATACACCAGCCGATATGGACTTTCTACCTCCGGTCGGGCCTACGGCACCACCAACGAAACCCACCAGGGGCGGGGGCCGTGTTACCTGAACACCGTTGGTATCACCTCCAGACAGGACGAGGAGTTGCTGAAAGCCTACCTGAACATGGCTCCCAGCCAAACCCTCAAATGGCTGGAAAGCGGGAAGCGGCCCTCTCAGCAAAATGTGGAGTTGGAGGGAACAGAGCCGTATGTGGTGGGCGGACACACCGCCAGCGGTTACTGGGTGGATACCGGACGGCGCACCACCCTGCGAGGATTGTACGCCGCCGGGGATGTAGCTGGCGGCGCACCGAAAAAATTTGTCACCGGAGCGCTGGCAGAGGGAGAAATCGCGGCTAACACTGCCCTGGTCGATTTGCCGGGGCTGTCCCTGCCAGAGGATGAAGCCCTGCAAGCGCAGGAGCAGGCCATTCTCCAGACCTACGAGCGGCACCTGACCCCAGCAGACACCTCTTCCGTCAAGCGGCACTTCGTGCCTCCCTGTCGCTACACCAGCCAGCAGTTGGAGGAGGCCATGCAGAAGGTGATGGACGACTACGCCGGAGGCATCCACAGCAGCTACCGCTACAGCGAGGCTCAGTTGGACATTGCCCAGGAGCGGCTGGAGGGTTTGACGGCGCTGGCACAAAATCTCCGGGGGACGGACACCGACGATCTGCTTCACATCTATGAACTAAAGGATCGGCTTTTGGTATGCCAAAGTCTGATCGCCCATCTGCGGGCCAGGAGAGAAACTCGTTGGACAGGGTTTGGCTTCAACACGGATTACCCCGGTGTGGACGACAGTTGGCAGCTTTATGTCAATTCCCGCCTGGAGAACGGAAAGCTGAAAATACACTATCGAAACCTGGTGAAGGAGGCGATTACCTTTGAGTATCCTGATTCAAACGGATAAGTGCCGGAACTGTGGACGCTGTATAGAAGCCTGCCCCGGAAATCTGATTCAGGTGAATCCTCAGGGAAAAGTCTGGCTTCGCCACCCGGAGGAGTGCTGGGGATGCACCTCCTGCCTGAAAGAGTGCCAGTTCGAGGCCATCTATTTTTATCTGGGCGCGGACATTGGCGGGCGGGGAAGTTTGATGCACACCCGCCGGGAAGGCGATTTGTGCCACTGGATCGTAGAGCCGCCTGATGGCAGACCGGTAGTTATCACGGTAGACCGGCGCAGCGCAAACAAATATTAGGAGGGAGACCATGAGCAACCTATCCCATCTGGAGAAACTGGAGGCGGAGGCCATCTACATTATGCGGGAGGTTGCAGCGGAGTGCGAAAAGCCAGTGATGCTCTATTCGATTGGCAAAGACAGCTCCGTTTTGCTTCACCTGGCGCTCAAAGCCTTTTACCCGGAAAAGCCTCCCTTCCCCTTTCTCCATGTGAACACCACCTGGAAGTTCCACGAGATGATTACGTTCCGAGACAAGACGGCGGAGAAATACGGCATCGAAATGCTAGAGTATATCAATCAGGAGGGCGTGGCCCAGGGGATCAACCCTTTTGACAGCGGTTCCTCCTACACAGACATCATGAAAACCCAGGCATTGAAGCAGGCCCTGACCAAGTACGGTTTTACTGCGGCTTTCGGTGGGGGCCGCCGGGATGAGGAAAAGAGCCGGGCCAAGGAACGCATCTTCTCCTTCCGCAACGCAGCCCAGGCATGGGACCCGAAAAACCAGCGGCCAGAGATGTGGAAGCTGTACAACACAGAGATTTATCAGGGAGAGAGCATTCGGGTGTTCCCCATTTCCAACTGGACAGAAAAAGACATCTGGCAATACATCAAGCAGGAAAACATTGAAATCGTTCCCCTGTATTTTGCCAAAAAACGCCCCGTGGTGGAACGAAATGGCAACCTCATAATGGTGGATGATGACCGCATTTTGCAGCATTTGCGCCCCGGCGAGAAGGTTACGGAAAAAAAGGTGCGCTTCCGCACCCTGGGCTGTTATCCGCTCACCGGCGGAGTGGAATCCGAAGCAGATACGTTGGACGCCATTATTGAGGAGACGTTAGGCTCTGTGGAATCCGAGCGCACCAGCCGGGTCATCGACAGCGACGATGGCTTTGCCAGCATGGAAAAGCGGAAGCGGGAGGGGTATTTCTGATGAACGGACTGCTTAAATTTATCACCTGCGGCAGCGTGGACGATGGAAAATCCACCCTCATTGGACATATCTTATACGATGCCAAGCTGCTCTATACCGATCAGGAAAAGGCATTGGAACTGGACAGCAAGGTTGGCTCCCGCAGCGGCAAAATCGACTACTCCCTGCTGCTGGATGGATTGATGGCCGAGCGGGAACAGGGAATTACCATTGATGTGGCCTACCGCTACTTCACCACCGACAAGCGCAGCTTTATTGTAGCGGACACCCCCGGCCACGAGGAGTACACCCGCAACATGGCGGTGGGAGCCTCCTTTGCTGACCTGTCGGTGATTTTACTGGACGCCACAAAGGGCGTTCTGGTGCAAACCCGCCGCCATGCCCGTATTTGCAAGCTGATGGGGATTCGGCATTTTGTCTTTGTCGTAAACAAGATGGACTTAGCTGGCTACAGTCAGCTTTGTTTTTCCGATATTCAAAGAGAAGTGGCAGCGCTGACGGCTGAACTGGATCTGGAGAACGTGGTCATCATTCCCGCCAGCGCCACAGAGGGAGACAATGTGACCACGCATTCTCCTCGAATGCCCTGGTACAGCGGCCCGGCGCTGCTGGAATATCTGGAAACAGTAGATGTTACGCAGAAGGAGGCCAACCGCACCTTTTGTATGCCCGTTCAGCGGGTCTGCCGTCCGAATCACCAATTTCGAGGATTTCAGGGGCAAATCGAGTCCGGCAGCATTGCTGTTGGAGATCAAATCTGTGTCTACCCCAGTGGGGAGCATGGCCAGGTCACGCAAATTTTAGTTGGAGACCACTCGGTACAGCAGGCGGAAACCGGCCAGCCGGTGACGCTCCAGCTTTCACGGGAAATAGATGTCTCCCGCGGGTGTATCCTGTCTGGGAAAAATCAATGGAAGCCAGCGCACAAGGCAGAGGCGACCCTCCTTTGGATGGATGACGTCCCCCTGTCTATCGGGAAGGATTACCTGATGAAACTGGGTACCAAACGGGTTTGGGCCACGGTGGAAACCATC
>JAJQBR010000158.1 GCA_021203185.1 Clostridiales bacterium | reverse complement strand
CCAGCCCCTGCCGGGACAACGCGGCGTCCAGCTCCGCCGTCAGCGCGGCCATAGGCCCCTCCGCCGGGCGGCTCCAGTTGGCCCAGAAGCCTGATGCGCCTCTGGCCTTGCACTCCCGCGCCGCCTGCTGGCAAAAGACGGCGCCGCCGCCCACCTGCCGCAGACGGCTGTCCTCCGCCGCCAGTACCCCGCCGGAGATGCTCTCCGGCGGCGCGGCCCGGTAGAGCCGGGGACCGTCCCCGGCGCGATAGGCCATCCAGACCGGCTCCGGCGGCCATTGCCCCAGCTTTTGGGCCTCGTTGGGTGTTATGGCGCAAAAAAGCCGTGGAAAAGCAGATTTTTCCACAGAATCCCCCCTTGTTTCTCCCTGAGAATGATGCTATACTGAAAATTGAATTGCTGGAAAAATGGATGAATTTTGCCATTTGTTCCGCGTTGCCCGTTCCGCACCCGTACAGCGCAGTTTATGCGGCGGGGCGGCGGGTTAGAACCGTAAGAGGGGGGAAAACTATGGGGTTTCCGCTGACGCCGGACAAAATCATCGACAGCGTGTACGACCTGGACCTGGACGGCCTGGCCGCCCAGGGGATTCGGCTGATTCTGGCGGATCTGGACAACACCCTGGCCCGCTACGGCGAGACCGCGCCTTCCCCCCGGCTCCGGGCCTGGGCTGAGGAGGTGGAGCGGCGGGGTATGACCCTGTTCGTCCTCTCCAACGGGCGGAAACCCCGGCGGTCCAAGACCTTCTGCGAGGGGTTTGTCCCCTACCTGAGCCACGCCTCCAAGCCCCACGCCAGGAGCTTCCGCAAGGTCATGGAGGAATACGGCTGCACTCCGGCGGAGACGGTCATGTTGGGCGACCAGATCTTCACCGACGTCTGGGGGGGACACAACGCCGGGCTTCGGGCCGCCATCTACGTCCGGGCCATCGCACTGGATTCGCTTCCTCGGAAACTGCGGTATGGCGTCGAGGCCCCCTTTCGAGGGCTGTGCCGCCTGCGGGGGGACAAATTGTGAGCGCCCGGTTCGGCGTGGCGGGGAACTCCGAGTTTTTCACCCGTGAGGTCAGCAAGGCCAGCGCGGACGCCCCCGCCTGGCTCCGCTCCATCGGGCTGGACGCCTACGAGTACCAGTGCGGCCGGGGCGTCCACGTCAAGCAGCCCATGGCGGAGAAAATCGGCCAAAACGCCGCCGACGCAGGCATTGCCCTCTCCGTCCACGCGCCCTATTTCATCAACCCGGCAAACCCCGCCCCGGAGAACCTGGAGAAGAACATCGGCTATGTGCTGGCCTCCTGTCAGGTGGCCCGGTGGATGGGGGCGGGGCGCATCGTGGTTCACGCCGGTGCGCTGATGAAGCGCAGCCGGGCCGAAGCCCTTGCCACCGCCAAACAGTCGCTGACCGCCATTCTCGCCGCCTGCGACGGGGCCGGGTACGGCGACCTGACCCTCTGCCCGGAGACGATGGGCAAGGTGAACCAGCTGGGCGACCTGGAGGAAGTGCTGGAGCTTTGCGCTCTGGATGAGCGGCTCCTCCCCTGCGTGGACTTTGGCCACCTTTACGCCCGCACTGCGGGGGAACTGGACGGGGTGGAAGCCTGCTGCGCCATGCTGGACCGGATGGCGGCGGTGCTGGGAGAGGAACGGGCCGCAGTGTTCCACAGCCACTTTTCCCACATCGCGTTCACGCCCAAAGGCGGCGAGCTGCGGCACCTGACCTTTGCGGACTCCCAGGGCTTCGGGCCGGACTTCGAGCCTCTGGCGGAGGAAATCGCCCGGCGGGGCTGGAACCCCACTATCATCTGTGAATCCGCCGGGACCCAGAGCGAGGACGCCATTACCATGAAACAGATTTATCGGAAGAAGGTTGAACTGTTATGAACCATCTGCAAAAAATCGCCGCATTGCTGCCGGAATACGGGCTGGACGCGCTGGCTGTCACCAGCGAGCCGGGGGAGTTTTACGCCGTGGGGTTCCACGGGGAGGGGCTGGCCCTGGTGACGGCGGCGGGCAGCTATTACTCCACCGACTCCCGGTACATTGAGGCGGCCCAGAACCAGATCACCGGCTGCGACATCCACATGATTCAGGGGGCGGGAGACTCCCACGCGAAATGGGCGGGGGAGAAGTGCGGCGCCCTGGGCCTGCGCAAAATCGGCGTGGAGGAGCAATATCTGAGCCTGGCCGCCTTCGAGAAGCTGCAAAAACAGTTCCCCGCCGGGACGGAGTTTATCCACGCCAGCGCCCTGCTTGCCCGGCTCCGGGCCAGCAAGGACGAGGACGAGTTGGCCGTCATGGAAAAGGCCCAGGAGATCACCGACGTGGCATTTTCGGAGATTCTGAACTACATCAAGCCCGGTGTCACCGAGAGCGAAATTGCGGCCCGGCTGACCTACCTGATGCAGTCCAGAGGGGCCGCCCGTAACTCCTTCGACCCCATTGTGGCCTCCGGCCCCAACGGGTCCATGCCCCACGCCATTCCCGGCTTGAAGCAGATTCAGGCGGGGGAGTTTGTGACGATGGACTTCGGCTGTGTGTACGGGGGTTATTGCTCCGACATGACCCGCACTGTGGCGGTGGGACAGCCCACCGGGGAAATGCGGCGGGTGTATGACACCGTCCTCCAGGCCCAGCTGACGGGCATTGCCCTGGCGAAACCCGGCGTCACCGGCGCGGCGGTTCACAACGGGGCTGCGGCGGTGTTGGACGGGGCCGGATATGCCGGGAAGATGGGCCACAGCTTCGGCCACAGCCTGGGCATTGAAATTCACGAGGACCCCGGCTTCCGCCCCACCAACGAAGCGCCCATGCCCCTGGGTGCGGTGGTCTCCGCCGAGCCGGGCATCTACCTGCCGGGGCAGTTCGGCGTGCGCATCGAGGATGTGGTGGTACTCACCGAGGACGGCTGCCGGGTGCTGACCCGGTCGCCGAAGGAATTAATTGTTCTGTAAAATGCGAGTGTACCTTTGCAGCAGCTTTCATAGCCTCATCTGGCACCTGTAGGGGCGTGAGCGTGGCCGCCCGCGTCAAGAGAGTTGTTTTCCTGGTGGCCGAGGGCCGTCCCTACACCCACGGTAATACAAAGCTGAACAAAAGGGAACGTCAGAAAACTATTTTTAGCACAGCAACCCCCTATCTGAACACAAAGGAGAGATTATGAAACAGCTTTGGAAACGGCTGCTGGCTGGCAGCATGGCGATTTGCATGGCGGGAATGTGCGTGGTCACGTCCTTCGCCGCCAGCGAGGAAGATTTGGTACTGGAGACGGTGTTTGGCACCTCCGACGAATACGAAATTGCGGCCCAGGCCGTGGAAGCCCTGCTGGACGAGGAGGAAGAAGAAACCGCTGCCGAGGACGAGGAGGATTCCGCCGAAGCGGAGGAAGAAACCGCCGTTGCCGCCGCCGAGGAGGGGGAATCCGCCGAGGAGGAGGAAACCCAGGACGACACCGACGAGCAAGAGCCGGAAGAATCGGAGGAACCGGAGGAATCCGAAGAGTCGGAAGAACCGGTCACCTACGCGGCCATCGCCTGGCTGACCGAGGACGAAACCTATCAGGAAGCCGCCTCCTACACCTACACCGGCGAGGCCATCTGCCCGGCATATCAGGTCACGGTGGACGGCGAAACGCTGGACACAGCGGCGCTGACAGAACAGTGGTACACAGATGAGGACTACACCGAGCAGGCCACAGAGCTGACCTTCATCGACTGCGGCACCTATTACCTCCAGCTGACCGATGCGGAGGGCGCGATCGTCGCTCAAGGCAGTTATACCATCACTCCGGCGGAGCAGGAGATCACCGGCGTGGACACCACCAGCTACAGCCTGAGCTGCAAAGCCACCTTCCAGCTCTCTCCCTCCGCTCAGGGAGCGCTGAGCTACAAAAGCTCTGACACCTCTGTGGTCACCGTGACCAGTGGGGGCAAATGCACCGTGGTGGGCGCGGGAACCGCCACAATTACCATCACCGCCGCTGCCACACAGAATTATCAGGCGGCCACGCTGAAGGTCACAGTCACCGGTACCCGGCTGAGCCAGACCATCACCCTCACCAAGACCAGCTACACCAAGAAATACTCCAGCGGGGGTACCTTCTCCCTGGGGGCCAGCACCAGCGGCAACGGCAAGCTGACCTATACGAGCAGCGACACCAGCGTGGTCAAAGTCAGTTCCTCCGGCAAATGCACCATGAAGGGGGTGGGTACCGCCACCATCACCGTCACCGCAGCCAAGACCAGCGCCTATAACAAGGCCACCGCCACGGTGAAAGTCACCGTTTATACCACCGCCAAAACGCTGAAATACTCCTCCTCGTATAAAAAAGGAAAATACTACAAAGCGTTGATGGCTTTGAAGCTGACCGGCGGCAAACGCAGCAACATCGTCGCCATCGCTCTCTCCCAGCTGGGCTACCACGAGAGCAACAGCAAGAGCAAGCTCTCCGGCACCAGTTCCGGTTCGGGCAACTGCACCGAGTATGGCCGCTACTACGGCATGACCCGGGCGGCCTGGTGCGCCATGTTCGTCAGCTGGTGCGCCAGGGAAGCCGGAGTCAGCACCTCCGTCATCCCCAAATACGCCGCTGTGCGGAATTACCACTCCTATTATAAGAAGAAGGGCCGCTTCTACAGCTGGACCAAGGTCCGCAAAAAGAGCTATGTCCCCAAAGAAGGCGACCTGATTCTCTACGCCAATGTGAAGGGTGGCACCGCCCACCACATCGGCTATGTGGTCAGCGTCACTTACACCAGCACCAAAATCAAAATTGTCACCGTGGAGGGCAACTCCAGCGACAAGGTGCGCAAGAAAACCATGACCCTGAAGCGCAGCAGCACCAACGGCAAGATTAACGGCCAGTACATTCTGGGCTTCGCCAAACCCAACTATTAAGAGCATCCATAAAGGGCCGCAGGGGGAGGCTTCGCCCGTGAGAAATGTCCGTTTCTCCGTGATTTTGACGGAAGGAAACGGGCATTTTTCGTGAAATCTGGAAAACTTTTTGTTGACGAAATCCCCTGGCGGATGGTATAATGCGAAATGCACGGGTGCGCCAAAAGGAGGCGTTGCGGCTTGATTTCCCAGCTGGAAAACGAAAAAAAGGTTGTGGGAGTGAAGCAGACCAGAAAAGCCGTCCTCTCCGGGCGGGCCAAAACCGTCTTCCTCGCCTGCGACGCGGACCCCGCCGTCACCGGCCCCGTGGAGGCCCTCTGCCGGGAACAGAACGTTCCGCTGGAGGGCGGCATCACCATGAAGGAGCTGGGCAGCCAGTGCGGCATCTCCGTGGGAGCCGCTGCCGCCGCGCTGCTGCGGGAGTAAACCTCCCGGTATTTTTTGGCGTTGATTATCCTGTCTGCGTGACCCCTGCTGTTTGTTTTAGTTTGGCTGTATCTAACTAACAGCTAATGGCTAATAGCTAACAGCTCATTATTTTGGTTTTAGCGGAATAATTTTCGGGTTATTCCGTTAAAATAGATTTTGACTTTTGGAAGAAAGGAGGAAACCATCTATGCCTACTTTTAATCAGCTGGTTCGGAAAGGCCGCGAGACCACCGTCTACAAGTCCACTTCCCCCGCGCTGCAAAAAGGCAGGAACACCCTCAAGGACCGCGAGACTGATTTGTCTTCTCCCCAGAAGCGGGGCGTCTGCACCGCCGTGCGTACCGCCACCCCCAAGAAGCCCAACTCCGCCCTGCGGAAAATCGCCCGTGTCCGCCTGTCCAACGGATATGAAGTCACCGCTTATATCCCCGGCGTCGGCCACAATTTGCAGGAGCACTCCGTCGTGATGATCCGCGGCGGCCGTGTCAAGGATCTGCCCGGCGTTCGTTACCACATCATCCGCGGCACACTGGATACCCAGGGCGTCACCGGTCGTATGCAGGCTCGTTCCAAGTACGGCGCGAAGCGGCCCAAGGCGAAGAAGAAGTAATTCTCCCGCCAAACTCTAATTTGTACTATTGCGCCTCGGCGCAAGGCACAACGCCTTGCCAAGACGTTTATTCATAGATATGGGTAAATCTCTGGCAGGCACGGGGCAAAGCAATTTGCCAGGCACGGAATCCGAAAAAGCCGGGTTTCGAGTACCTATGAAATCATTTAAATATGAAGGAGGGAAGTAAAGTGCCCAGAAGAGGAAATGTACCCAAACGGGAAATTCTCCCCGATCCCATTTATAACTCCGTCCTGGTGACCAAGCTGGTCAACAGCATCATGCTGGACGGCAAGAAGGGCGTCGCCCAGAAGGTCGTGTATGGCGCATTTGACATCATCCAGGAAAAGACCGGCAAAGACGGTCTGGAGATGTTCCAGGCGGCCATGGAGAACATCATGCCCACCCTGGAGTGCAAGAGCCGCCGCGTGGGCGGCGCCAACTACCAGGTGCCTATGGAAGTCCGTCCCGCACGGCGCCAGACCCTGGGTCTGCGCTGGCTGACCCAGTACGCCCGTGGCCGCAGCGAGCGGACCATGAAGGAGCGGCTGGCCGGTGAGATCATGGACGCCGCCAACAACACCGGCAGCGCCGTGAAGAAGCGCGAGGACGTCCACAAGATGGCCGAGGCCAACAAGGCTTTCGCCCACTTCCGCTGGTGACAGAAGCGCTGTTTAACGTTTTATAACGCTATTTGTAAGGAGCAAAGTTATGCCTAGAAAAACATCTCTGGAAATGACCAGAAATATCGGCATCATGGCTCACATCGACGCAGGCAAGACCACGACAACTGAACGTATCCTGTATTACACTGGTGTAAACTACAAGATCGGCGAGGTCCATGAGGGCGCAGCCACCATGGACTGGATGGTTCAGGAGCAGGAGCGCGGCATCACCATCACGTCCGCCGCCACCACCTGCTTTTGGCGTGATCACCGGATCAACATCATCGACACCCCGGGTCACGTGGACTTCACTGTCGAGGTCGAACGCTCCCTGCGTGTGCTGGACGGCTCTGTCACCGTCCTGTGCGCCAAGGGCGGTGTGGAGCCTCAGTCTGAAACTGTGTGGCGCCAGGCCGACCACTATAAAGTTCCCCGCATGATTTACGTCAACAAGATGGACATTATGGGCGCGAACTTCTACCACGTGCTGGACATGGTCCGCGACCGGCTGAAAGCCAACGCGGTGGCCATACAGCTGCCCATCGGGGCTGAGGATTCCTTCCGGGGCATCATCGACCTGGTGGAGATGAAAGCCGACATCTACTACGACGCCATGGGCAAGGATATGCGCGTGGAAGAAATTCCCGAAGATATGCTGGACATGGCTAAGGAGTACCGGCAGAAAATGCTGGACAACATCGCCGATGTGGACGACGACATCATGATGATGGTGTTGGAGGAGGAAGAGATTCCCGCCGACATGATCCGTGCGGCCATTCGCAAGGGCTGCATCGACAACGCCATTGTCCCCGTCGTCTGCGGCACGTCCTACCGGAACAAGGGTGTGCAGAAGCTGCTGGACGCCATTGTGGACTATATGCCCTCCCCCCTGGACGTTCCCGCCATCACCGGCGTGAACCCCGAAACCGACAAGGAGGAAGCGCGTCCCGCTGACGACGACGCCCCCTTCTCCGCCCTGGCGTTCAAAATCATGACCGACCCCTACGTGGGCCGTCTGACCTTCTTCCGGGTCTATTCCGGGCAGCTGGAGAGCGGTTCTTCCGTGATGAACTCCACCAAGAAGAAGCGCGAGCGCATTGGCCGCATCCTCCAGATGCACGCCAACCACCGGGAGGACATCAGCCACGTCTACTCCGGCGACATCGCCGCCGCCGTGGGCCTGAAGAACACTACCACCGGCGACACCCTCTGCACCGACAGCGCCCCCATCATCCTGGAGTCCATGGAGTTCCCCGAACCCGTGATTCGGGTGGCCATCGAGCCGAAAACCAAGGCCGGTCAGGAAAAAATGACCATCGCCTTGGTCAAGCTGGCCGAGGAGGATCCCACCTTTAAGACCTACACGGACGAGGAGACGGGTCAGACCATCATCGCCGGTATGGGT
Source organism: Clostridiales bacterium (assembly GCA_021203185.1). Taxonomy (GTDB): domain Bacteria; phylum Bacillota; class Clostridia; order Oscillospirales; family Oscillospiraceae; genus Onthomonas. The sequence continues at coordinate 6,135 of JAJQBR010000158.1, read as the reverse complement.
GAGCTGCATCTGCAGATCATCGTGGACCGCCTGCTCCGCGAGTTCAAGGTGGAGGCCAACGTGGGCGCGCCCCAGGTGGCCTACAAGGAGACCATTCGTAAGAAGTGGGATCAGGACACCAAGTACAAGCGGCAGAGCGGCGGCAGCGGCCAGTACGGCCACGTCAAAATCATCGTCGAACCCAACGAGTCCGGCAAGGGCTACGAGTTCGTCAACGCCGTCGTGGGCGGCGCGATCCCCAAGGAGTTCATCCCCGCCGTGGACACCGGTATCCAGGGGGCCATGCAGGCCGGCGTACTGGCCGGCTACCCTGTGGTGGATGTCAAGGTCACGCTGTACGATGGCTCTTACCACGAGGTGGACTCCTCTGAGATGGCTTTCCGCATCGCCGGTTCCATGGCCTTCAAGGAGGCCATGCGCAACGCCGACCCGGTGCTGATGGAGCCTATTATGAAGGTCTCCGTCATCGTCCCCGACGACTATCTGGGCGACGTCATCGGCGACCTGAACGGCCGCCGGGGTCAGATCCAGGGCATGGAACCCCGCAACGGCGCCACCCAGATCGACGCTTTCGTGCCGCTGAGCAATATGTTCGGCTACGCCACCGACCTGCGGTCCCGCACCCAGGGCCGCGGCCAGTACACCATGGAACCCAGCCACTACGAGGAAATCCCCAAGTCCATTGCGGAAAAAGTCATTTCCGGACGGAACAAGCGGGGGTAAAATCTCAAAATTTCGCTAAAAAGCCTATTGCATTTTGCCGGACAGTACGATACAATAGGCCCATGCGATGCAATTTCCAGCCTTATAACTTAAAACGTTATCTATTTCACAGTTTAGGAGGAACCTGAAAATGGCAAAACAGAAGTTTGACCGTTCCAAACCCCATGTCAACATCGGCACCATCGGCCACGTTGACCACGGCAAGACCACCCTGACCGCCGCTATCACCAAGTATCTGGCTTTCACTGGCAAGGCCAACTACACGGACTATGCTTCCATTGATAAGGCTCCCGAGGAGAAGGCTCGTGGCATCACGATCAACACCGCTCACGTGGAGTATGAGACCGAGAAGCGGCACTATGCCCACGTTGACTGCCCGGGTCACGCCGACTATATTAAGAACATGATCACCGGCGCTGCCCAGATGGACGGCGCGATCCTGGTCATCGCCGCCACCGACGGCGTTATGGCTCAGACCCGTGAGCATCTGCTGCTGGCCCGTCAGGTCGGCGTACCTTATATCATCGTGTTCCTGAACAAGTGCGACCAGGTGGACGACGAGGAGTTGCTGGAGCTGGTGGAGATGGAGGTCCGCGAGACCCTGGACTTCTACGAGTTCCCCGGCGACGACACCCCCATCATCATGGGCAGCGCTCTGGAGGCTCTGGTTTCCGATTCCACCGACCCCGATGCTCCCGAGTATGCCTGCATCAAGGAGCTGCTGGACGCCGTTGACGACTATATCCCCACCCCCGACCGTCTGTCCGATATGCCCTTCCTGATGCCCGTTGAGGATGTGTTCACCATCACCGGCCGCGGCACCGTGGCCACTGGCCGTGTGGAGCGCGGCGTCGTGAAGATGGGCGAGCCGGTCGACATCGTCGGCCTGGAGGAGGAAAAGAAGACCTCTGTCGTCACCGGTCTGGAAATGTTCCGCAAGACCCTGGACTTCGCTCAGGCTGGCGACAACGTCGGCGTTCTGCTGCGCGGCATCGCCCGTACCGACATCGAGCGCGGCCAGGTTCTGTGCAAGCCCAACTCCATCCATCCCCACACCAAGTTCAAGGGCCAGGTCTACGTCCTGAAGAAGGACGAGGGCGGCCGTCACACCCCCTTCTTTAACAACTATCGCCCCCAGTTCTATTTCCGCACCACCGACGTGACCGGCGTTATCACTCTGCCTGAGGGCGTTGAGATGTGTATGCCCGGCGATAACGTCGATATGGACGTGGAGCTGATCACCCCCATCGCCATTGAGAACGGCCTGCGTTTCGCTATCCGTGAGGGTGGCCGCACCGTGGGTTCCGGCGTTGTTATCGGCATCAACGACTAATCGCTGACCCTTCATGAGTTACCCATTTTGCCGGGGCTGGTTTCCAGTCCCGGCAATTTTCAAATCGTCCGTACCACGCCCCAACGGAAAGGAGATTTTAGTATGGATATCAGCACCTGGCTGTCCGCGCTGGGAGCCGCCATGGCCAGCAACACGGTGAACGTCATTCTCACAGCTGTCTTTTGTTACATCGTCGCCCGTATCGTCCTGAAAATCGTGTTCCGCACCCTGGATGCCATGCCCATCGAAATGACGCTGGTGAAGTTCGCCAAGAACGTCATCCGCATCGTGGTCTATGTGGTGGTCGTCCTGATTATTCTGGACCGGATTGGGTTCCAGACCAGTTCCCTGGTGGCTCTGATTTCGGTGCTGTCAGCCGCCTTCGCCCTGGCCGCGCAAAACGCCCTCTCCAACCTGTTCGGCGGTATTCTGCTGCTGATTAACAAACCCTTCCTGGTGGGCGACTACATCTCCGCCGGAGGTGTGGAGGGTACTGTGCTGGAGATCGGCCTGCTGAACACCCAAATCAACACCTACGACAACAAGCGCATCAGCATCCCCAACGGCACCATCTCTGCCGAGACCATCACCAACCTTTCCACAGAGGGCTGCCGCCGGGTGGAGTACAAGGTGACCGCCTCCTATGACGCCCCGATTGAGCTGACGAAGAAAGCCCTTATGGAGGCCATTGAAGCCACTGATGGCATTCTCAATGTCCCGGAGGCTCCTGCCGCCCCCTTTGCGCGGGTGAACGACTATGGCGAGAGCAGCATCGAGTACGTTGTCCGGGTCTGGACCAACACTGCCACCTATTGGGCCGTTTACTTCGACTTGATCGAGAACATCAAGGTTTACTTCGACAAGAACGGCGTGGAAATGACCTACAACCACCTGAACGTCCACATGATGGAAAAGTAAAAGCTGGTTGGCCGTTTACTCAGTCTTACGAGCATGATAGCTCTTAGCTTTTAGCTATTGGCTATTAGCTTTGTGGTGCTGGACGATTCGCACTGCGCTTTGGGGTTGCCGCATAAAACAAACCGCTAACAACTAACGGATGTCTAACGCTGTTCACTTATGGCTCGCAGTGCGTAACTAACAGCTAACAGCTGACGGCTAATAGCTTATCTTGGATAGGCCAGGCTGTGCATAAACCCGGCCAGGTCCGCCGTTCGCACGTCGCCTCCCACGATTTGCCCCTGACAGACCAGCAGGTCCAGCCGGATGCCGCTCTCCCCAGTGGGGTAGTTGGTGACGGTGTAGCTGTAGCGGGTGACGGTCTGCCCGGCGTAGGCCGTCAGGTCAAAGCCGCACTCCTCCTGAATGGCCAGATAGTCCGCGTAAGTGTCCCCGAAGGAGACGGGCAGCGTCACCTGCTCCTGCTCCTCCGACCGGGCTACAGTCCAGCCCAGGGAGGCGATGTACGCAGCTCGCGCCTCGGCGGTGGCCCCGTCCAGTGCGCCGGAGACGGCGCTGACAGCGCCCATCTGCCCCGCCACGGCGCACATCGCCAGGGAGAGGGCCAGGGCAGTGGCGGCCAGCAGCTTCCGCCACTGCCGTTTGAGAGATTCCATGTGCAAAAGCAGTTCCTCCTTCATGAAAAGGTGTTCTGATTATCCCCTTGAAGTAGCCGCGTTGTGATAAGCTATTAGCCGTTAGCTGTTAGCTGTTAGTCAGGTACTGCCAGCCTAACGCGAACAGCAAAAAAGGGAGCTGGGAGCGAAACCACCCGTTTGCAAAGGAATCCAAACGGTAAACGCAGAACATAATGCCAAGAACCACAAAGCTAATAGCTAATAGCTAAGAGCTAAAAGCTAAAATTGCTCATGGACGAGTATAAGGGACAACCAGTAAAGGTGTTACAGCCAGTTTTATGACCGGGGAATCTTGTCCTATGCCCCAAAAGGGGAAAAGCCGTTGAAAGGAGCCAGCCATGCGCCGGAAAGACCGGGAAATCACAGACTTCGAGGAGATTTGCAGCCTTGTGGAGCGCTGCCAGGTGGTTCACCTGGCGATGGCGGACGGGGAGACCCCCTATGTCGTCCCCCTCAGCTTCGGCTGGGTGGCGGAGGACGGCAGGCTGACGTTGTACTTCCACTCCGCCTGTGAAGGCCGCAAGCTGGATATTTTACATCGAAATCCCCAGGTGTGCTTCGAGATGGACTGCGCCTTTTACGTTCGGCGGGACGAGACGCCCTGCCGCTGGGGGGCGGCGTTTGCCAGCGTCATCGGCACCGGAGCAGTGGAAATTCTCACCGACCCGGCGGAGAAGAAAAAGGGGCTGGACGCGCTGATGGCCCACTACGGCTGGGCGGGAGAGGCCGCCTACGACGAGGGAACCCTGGCGCGAACCTGCGTCTGTAAGGTTACGGCCCGGACGCTGACCGGAAAGCGGCGGCGGTGAAAAAAATTCGCCCCAGGCGCAAAAAACGCTTGCATTCTCCCGCCGACAGTGGTAAAATAACGATGTTGCGCAGGTGTAGTTCAATGGCAGAACTCCAGCTTCCCAAGCTGGCCACGAGGGTTCGATTCCCTTCACCTGCTCCACTGTGGGACGGTAATTGAGCGTAATTACCGTCCTTTTTGTTTACAACGAACCGCAAAAAAGCGAAAAAGACGGTGACAGCTTATGTTAAACGGAAAAACCATCCTCCTGGGCGTGACCGGAGGGATCGCCTGCTACAAATCCGCAATGCTGGCCTCCGCTTTGGTAAAGCAGCACGCCGACGTGCAGGTGGTGATGACCCGCAACGCCACGGAGTTCATCGCCCCCCTGACCTTCGAGCAGCTCACCGGCAACCGGGTCTGTGTGGACACCTTCGACCGGAACTTCCCCCATAAGGTGGAGCACGTTGCCATCGCGGACAAGGCCGATTTGGTGTTGCTGGCTCCCGCCACGGCCAACGTGCTGGCCAAGTGCGCCAACGGTCTGGCGGATGATATGCTGACCACTACGGTGCTGGCCTGCGACTGCCCCAAGGTGGCCGCCCCCGCCATGAACACGAAAATGTACCTGAACCCCGTCACCCAGGACAACATCGCCAAACTCCGGCACTACGGCTGGGAGGTGCTGGCTCCCGGCGAAGGCTCGCTGGCCTGTGGCGCGGTGGGGCCGGGACGGATGCCGGAGCCACAGGAACTGCTGGAGGTCTGCCTCCACTACCTCTCCCACGAGAAGGACATGGCCGGGCTGCGGGTGCTGGTGACCGCCGGCCCCACCAGAGAGGCCATCGACCCGGTGCGCTACCTGAGCAACAAATCCACCGGCAAGATGGGCTACGCTGTGGCGAAAGCCGCCGCCGCCCGTGGCGCAGAGGTGACGCTTGTCTCCGGGCCGGTGAACCTGCCCCGTCCCCCCTATGTGGAGGTGGTGGACATCACCACCGCGCAGGAGATGTACGATGCCGTCACCAGCCGGGCAGACGGCGCAGACATCGTCATCAAGGCCGCCGCCGTGGCGGACTACCGGCCCGCTACTGTGGCCGACAACAAGGTGAAGAAGGGGGATGGCGACCTGTTCATCCCCCTGACCCGGACGAAGGATATTTTGGGGGAACTGGGGAGCCGGAAACGCCCCGGACAGTTCCTGTGCGGCTTCTCCATGGAGACCCAGAACATGGTGGAGAACAGCCGGGCCAAGCTGGAGCGAAAAAATCTGGATTTAATTGCCGCCAACAACGTCAAGGTGGCCGGGGCGGGTTTCGCCGTGGACACCAACATTTTGACGCTCATCTCCCCCACCGACATGGTGGAACTGCCGTTGCTGAGCAAGGACGCTGCGGCGGACGTGCTGCTGGACGAAATCCTGAAACGAATGAGCAATTAGCAATGAGCAATTAGCAATGAGCAAGTGACAATGAGCAATGTGCAATTATTAGCTATTAGCTGTTAGTCAGGATAGTGGTTGCTGCTTCGTCAGCGATTTTGCCGAACAAAGTACAGTTTTCCACGGAGAACTATCATTCTGCAACTGACCGCCCCACTTGCCTCCGCCGTCAGGCGGCACTTCCGGGGCTTTGCCCCTCCCTGCCCTGAAAGGGGAGGAGGGCCGCCGCCGTTAGGCGGTGGCGGAGGGGTTT
>JAJQBR010000156.1 GCA_021203185.1 Clostridiales bacterium | reverse complement strand
CCCCCTCCCCTTTCAGGGGCGGCAAGAGGGGTGGTTCGTTGCCAAAAGGCACTTCTCTGCGGAAAACTTACACTATGTTGAACAAAAATACTGTTCAAACGGCAAACACTATCTGAACTAATGGCTAACAGCTAATAGCTAATGGCTCCATTGCACACTGCACATTGCTAATTGCTAATTTAAAAAGGAACACCATATGGATATTAGAACCTACTTACAATCCCGCCCCCTCCTCTTCGACGGAGCGATGGGTACCTACTGGGTGCAGCAGAACCGGGACGCGGACTTTACCTGCGAATTGGCCAACCTCCGCCGCCCGGAGAGTGTGCTGGCCATCCACCGGGCCTACCTGGACGCCGGGGCCAGGGCTATCAAGACCAACACCTTCGGCCTGAACGCCGTGTCGTTGGGGGGCGAACACGCCCTGCTCCGGGAGGCCGTCGCCGCCGGGTGGCATCTGGCCTGCGAAGCCGCTCAGGGCCGGGACGCCTTCGTCTTTGCCGACCTCGGCCCGGTCCCCCAGGTGGGGGAGGACAGCGCCTGGCCTGCGGTGCGGGAGGTGCTGGACGTGTTTCTGGAGCTGGGGGCCGTCCATTTCCTCTTTGAGACCAACAGCGACCAGTCCTGCCTGGCCCAGGCCGCCGCTTATGTCAAGGAGAATTGTTCTGATGCCTTTGTGCTGGTGTCTTTCGCCGTGCAGCCCGACGGGTACACCCGCGAAGGGCGCAGCGGCGGGGCGCTGATTCAGGAAATGCGGGACTGCCCCCAGGTGGACGCGGTGGGGCTGAACTGCGTCTCCGGCGCGTACCATATGCGCCGTCTGGTGGGGGAACTGGACTTGCAAAATACCCTCTTTTCCGCCATGCCCAACGCAGGCTATCCCGTGGTGGTGGACGGACGCACCCTCTACGACGGCGACCCCGGTTATTACGCCCTGCAAATGGCGGAGCTGGCCGGGCTGGGGGTGCGCATTTTGGGGGGCTGCTGCGGCACCACCCCGGAGCATATCGCCCAGACGGCGGCGCTGCTGGAGCAGCGGGGGACAACGCCCGTCCACCATATCGCGCCCCACCCCTCCGCTCCGGCAGCGAAGCGCGTTCCCAACCGCCTGTGGGACAAGCTGGAACGGGGGCAAAAGGTCTTTGCGGTGGAGCTGGACCCACCCAAAAACGCCCAGCTGGGCAAGTTCATGGCGGGGGCGTGGACGCTGAAAGAGGCCGGAGCGGACGCCATCACCATCGCGGACTGCCCCATCGGGCGGGCCAGCATGGACTCCTCTCTGCTGGCCTGCAAGCTGCGGCGGGAGCTGGACATCGACCCCATCCCCCACCTGACCTGCCGGGACCGGAACCGCAACGCCACCAAAGCCCTGCTGCTGGGGCTGAACGTGGAGGGGGTGGACAACGTGCTGCTGGTCACCGGCGACCCGGTACCCTCCGCCGAGCGGGACGAGGTCAAGTCGGTCTTTCAGTTCAACTCCCGCAAGCTGGCCCGGTTCGTGGGCGACCTGAACCGCACCGAGCTGGAGCGGCCTTTCCGCATCTACGGCGCGCTGAACGTCAACGCCCGAAACTTCCAGGTGGAGCTGTCCCGGGCCAGAGAGAAGGAGGCGGCAGGGGTCAGCGGCTTTCTGACCCAGCCGGTGCTGACCGCCCGCGCGCTGGAGAACCTGCGCCTTGCCAGGGAGACCCTGACGGGCAAGATTCTGGGGGGCATCATCCCCGTGGTCAGCTACCGCAACGCCTGCTATATGCAGAGCGAAATCGCAGGCATCGAGGTGGCTGACGAAATCATTGAGCTTTACAGGGATAAGGACCGGGCCGAGAGCGAGGACCTGGCTGTGCGCATCTCCGCCGAGGTCGCCCGGCAGACCGCCCCCTATGTGGACGGGTACTATCTAATGACGCCCTTCCTGCGGGTGGGGCTGATGGTGCGGATTATGGAGGAGATTCGGAAGGGGTTGGGGTGAAACCCCTCCGCCCCACAAACCACACGCGCCCCCGGCGGAGCCAAAACTCCGCCGGGGGCGCTGTTCTGTTTCAGAACAAAAAGTGGAACCTGTCGTTGAGCAGCATCAACACCACCCACACGATGAGCAGTACGCCCGCCGCCAGCGCCAGGGTAGAGACGCCCTTCTTCCACAACTGGGCGGCTTTGGGGAAGCGCCTGCGGAGCAGGAACTCCGGCAGGAACAGGACGGAGACCAACGCCACTACCTCCAGGGGCATCAGGAAACCCTCCAGGAAGGTGTCCCCCAGCAACAGAGCGAACAGCCCCACCGCCACCAGAACGACGAGTACCAGCAGCAGGGGAAACACTTTGGCCTTCCAGCCGGTCCAGCCGAAGCCCTCGGCCATGTCGGTGCCGTCCCAAAACACATGGTTGACAACATCTTTCTCGAAGGCCAGGTAGTCCTTGCAGATGTCCAGGAAGGGATTTCCGGCCTGCTCCTCCCGGTGCATCTCCTCCCAGTAATAGTCCTGGTCGAAGGTGTCCAGCTCCACCTGCTGCTGCTCCAGGCGGCGGCATAGGGCCAGCGCCCCGTTCAGCTCCTCCAGCTGCTGCTTCAGGTGTTCCTCGTTTTCCGCTAGGGCGTCGGTCATGGACTGCCGCCCGTTCAAAATCTCCCGGATCTCCGCCACCGGCACCCCCAGCTTCCGCAGGATGACCACCGTCTTGAGCCGGGCCACGTCCTCCAGGCTGTAGTCCCGGTAGCGATTTTCGTTCCGGGCCGGGAGCAGCAGCCCCTCCCGTTCGTAATAGCGGATGTTGGCGCGGTCCACGCCTAAAATCTGTTCGACCTCTTTGATTTTCATTTTAATGCCCTCCTGTCAGGGTGTAGTTGGGGAACCGTTTCCGGTTTCCATAATGAGAGTGTAGTGTACGAACCAGCTTCACAGTCAAGTGTTTTTTTCACTTTTTTCAAAAAAAATTTCTGTGAAGCTCCTTTCATTGAGGTTCTCCCGTCAAAGCTAATTACCCGACGCTAACTGCTCGTTCTTCATTCTAACACATCCGCTTCTGTTCAACAACAAAAAACTTCGCCCCTCCCCCACCCTTCGACCGGATTTTTGCCCTGCGTCCCGTATAATCGTCCTGTACCGCCATTGGGCGGCGCAGGACGTTTTTTCGTTTGGAGGGACACGCTATGCCAATGACCTGTACCGCGAACAACCGGGAGCTGACAGTGCGGCTCTCCGGCGAGATTGACCACCACGCCGCCCGGCAGCTGATGCTGGAGCTGGACCGGGAAATCGAGAGCCGGTTCCCCCGGCGGCTGGTGCTGGATATGGCGCAGCTGACCTTTATGGATTCCTCCGGCATTGCGGTGCTGCTGCGTACCTGCCGCCGGATGCAGGAGGTGGGCGGGACGATGCGGGCCGTCAACGTGCCGCCCCAGCCCGCCAAGGTCATTCGCGCGGCCAACTTGCACAAGGTGCTGTCTGTGTCGTTTCTGCCGTGACAGGGGGGTTACATATGAAACCGATTAACCAGGTAAAGATGGAATTTGACAGCCGCAGCGCCAACGAGGGCTTTGCGCGGGCGGCGGCGGCCTGTTTCGCGGCCCAGCTGGACCCCACGCTGGAGGAGCTGGGGGACGTGAAAACCGCTGTCTCCGAGGCAGTGACCAACGTCATCGTCCACGCCTACCCCGACGCCATTGGCAGGGTGCTGCTGCGCCTGCGGCTGTTTGAGGACAACACGGTGGAAATTACCGTCCGGGACTGGGGGGTGGGCATTCCCGACCTGAAAAAGGCCAGAGAGCCGCTGTTCACCACCGGCGGCGCAGACCGCAGCGGCATGGGCTTCACCATTATGGAGAGCTTTATGGACGCCATGCGGGTCAGGACGGCGGTGGGCAAGGGTACCACCGTCACCATGCGGAAGAAAATCTCCGTCCGCGTCGGGCGGCCATGACAGTGGAGCAGGGCGCGCTGCTGGAGGCCGCCCAGAGCGGCGACCGGGCGGCCTGCGAACAGATTTTGGTGGAAAATGACCGGCTCATCTGGTCGGTAGTCAAGCGGTACACCGGACGGGGCGTGGACCCGGAGGATTTGTTTCAACTGGGGTGCATCGGGTTCTTGAAGGCCATTCAGGGCTTTGACCCGGCCTATGGCACCCAGTTCTCCACCTATGCGGTACCCAAAATCGCCGGTGAAATTCGCCGGTTCCTCCGGGACGATGGGACGGTAAAGGTCAGCCGTACCGTCAAGGAGAAGGCGGCCCAGGTCTGCGCCGCACGGGAGACGCTGCGGCGGACGCTGGGCCGGGAACCGGCTCTCTCCGAGCTGGCGGCGGAGACCGGCCTGGAGCCGGAGGACATCGCCGCCGCAGAAAACGCCGTGGCGACCGTGGCGTCCCTCCAAATGGAGACTGCCGACGGGCTGACCCTGGAATCGCTGCTGGGAGACGATGGCATGGAGGAACAGGTGTTGGAGCGGCTGTCCCTCCGGGAAGCGGTGAACCGCCTGCCCCAGCGGGAGCGGATGGTCATTCTGCTGCGCTATTATCGGGGTCTGACCCAGGAGAAAACCGCTCGAATCGTGGGGGTCAGCCAGGTGCAGGTCAGCCGCATTGAGAAAAAGGCCGTGACGGAGCTGCGGCGGCAGCTGGCGGAGCCGTAACCGAACAGGAAAATGGAAACGTCAGGGAAAAGTCGCTTTTTTGAGCAAAAAAACTTTGTGTAAGCGCAAAATAAAAGTGGCAAATCCCCCGGCGCTGTGGTATACTGTCAGTTACCTCATTTGGTGTATCTACTGGAAAGACGGTGATTTCAATGACTGACAGCGCTCTGGTGGAGCTGGCCTTCTCCATGCTCCCCAACGCTTACTGCCCTTATTCCCACTTCCCCGTCGGCGCTGCTCTGCTCTGTGACGACGGCAGCGTTTTCACCGGCTGCAACGTGGAAAACGCCGCCTTTGGTTCCTCCTTCTGCGCCGAGCGCACCGCCCTGGTCAAGGCCATCAGCGAGGGCCGCCGGGACGGCTTCGTCAAGCTGGCCGTCGCGGGCAACAGCGACGACTACTGCTGGCCCTGCGGCTCCTGCCGCCAGATGCTCTACGAGTTCGCGCCGGAGCTGGAGGTACTCATCGCCAGAGGCGACCACGAATATGTCTCCCTGCCGCTGAAGGAGCTGCTGCCCTACGGCTTTGGGCCGGATTATTTGAAGTAAAGCGGGAAAACGTCAAACTGCGCCGGAACCGGGTACGCCTGGGGATCCGACGCGGTTTTTATTTGCGTTGCGGGCCGTCTTTTTTCCATTTCTTCGCTCTGCCGCTTGCAACCTGCCGGAAAAGAGGATATAATGAGCTTTACCGCCTGATTTTTCGAGTTGCGGTATATATACTGGGTATCCCTTTGAATCAGCTGCGGTGTGTAAGCTGTTAGCCGTTAGCTGTTAGCTGTTAGTCAGGTACTGCAAAACAATCGCGAACAGCTACAAAATAAAAGCGAAACGTGAATCCTGCCGAGTGTGAAGGATGCAAGCGATAAGCGTAGTGCTGAAAAGCAAAGAACTGCAAGCTAAAAGCTAAGAGCTAATAGCCAATAGCTAAAAATGCTCATTGCGCTGAGCAAAAGGGAACATCAGAATATGTGATTCCATATCCCCGCTTCCATTCGGCGGGGGACAGGAGGAGAAGAAATGGCAAAGAAGTTTTATATCACCACCCCCATCTACTATCCCTCGGACAAGCTGCACATCGGCCACACCTACTGCACTGTGGCCACCGACGTGATGGCCCGCTACAAGCGGATGTGCGGCTACGACGTGATGTTCCTGACCGGCACCGATGAACACGGCCTGAAAATCGAGCAGAAGGCTAAAGAGGCCGGCATCACCCCCCAACAGTTTGTGGACAACATCGTGGAAGGCCCCGGCGGCATCAAAGACCTGTGGAAGCTGATGAACATTTCCAACGACCGGTTCATCCGCACCACCGACGATTACCACGTCAAGAGCGTCCAGGAAATTTTCAAAAAGCTCCACGACAAGGGCGATATTTACAAGGGTTCCTACAAGGGCAAGTACTGCGTCCCCTGCGAGTCCTTCTGGACCGAGGCCCAGCTGGTGGACGGCAAATGTCCCGACTGTGGCCGGGAGGTCCAGGACGCGGAGGAAGAAGCCTACTTCTTCCGGCTGTCTAAATACCAGCAGCGCATTGAGCAGCTCTTTGAGGAACACCCCGACTTCCTGGAGCCGGAGAGCCGCCGGAACGAGATGCTCAACAACTTCATCAAGCCCGGTCTGGAGGATCTGTGCGTCTCCCGCACCAGCTTCACCTGGGGCGTACCCGTCACCTTCGACGACAAGCACGTGGTCTACGTCTGGGTGGACGCCCTCTCCAACTATATCAACGCTCTGGGCTATCTCAACGACAAGTACGACGACTTTGACAAGTATTGGCCCGCCGACGTGCATTTCATCGGCAAGGAGATCGTCCGGTTCCACTCCATCATCTGGCCCGCCCTGCTGATGGCGCTGGAGCTGCCCCTGCCCAAAAAGGTCTACGGCCACGGTTGGCTGCTGCTGGACGGCGGCAAAATCTCCAAGAGCAAGGAGAACACCACCGTCAACGTGGTGGACCCGGTGGTGCTGGCCCAGCGCTACGGCGTGGACGCCCTGCGGTACTATCTGATGCGGGAGTTCCCCTTCGGCAGCGACGGCAACTTCTCCAATGAGCTGCTCATCAACCGCATTAACATCGACCTGGCAAACGACCTGGGCAATCTGGTCAGCCGCACCACCGCCATGGTGGGCAAATACTTCGGCGGCAAGCTGCCTGCGGAGCAGACCGGGGACGAGGAAAAGGACGCCGAGTTGATTGCCATGGCCTCCGCCCTCCGGGAGAAGTACGAGGGCATGATGGAGACTTACACCTTCCAGACCGCCCTCATCGAGATTTTCAAGGTCATCGACCGGGCCAACAAGTATATCGACGAGAACACCCCCTGGGTGCTGGCCCGCAGCGAGGACACCAAGCCCCGCCTGGCCCGCGTCATGTACAACCTGCTGGAGACCATCCGCATTTGCTCCGTCCTGCTGACCCCCTTCATGCCCGACACGGTAGAGAAGATTTTCGCCCAAATCGGGGCGGACCGCACCGACTGGGACAGTGCCGCCCAGTGGGGCCTGCTGGCCCCCGATGCTGTTGTCACTAAGGGCGAGAACCTGTTCCCCCGCATCGATCTGAAAAAGGAGCTGGGCGAGCTGGCCGCCATCGAAGCCGAGAAGAAGGCTGCCGAGGCCAAAGCCGCCCTCCCTGCTCTGGAGGTGGAACCCCAGTCCGAGGAAAAGGTGGACTTCGCCACCTTCGAGAAGAGCGACTTCCGAGCCGTCAAGGTCAAGGACTGCCAGGCCGTGAAGAAGTCCAAGAAGTTGCTGCGCTTCACCCTGGACGACGGCACCGGCGCCGACCGGCAGATTTTGTCCGGCATCGCCGCCTGGTACAAGCCGGAGGAGTTGGTGGGCAAGACGCTGGTGGCCATCGTCAACCTGCCCCCCAGGAAGATGATGGGCTTCGAGTCCAACGGGATGCTCATCTCCGCCGTCCACACCGAGTACGGCGCGGAAAAGCTGAACCTGCTGATGGTGGACGACAAGATTCCCGCCGGGGCCAAGCTCTGCTGAGAAGCTCCTTAGAAAAAACTGGTCATTCTTTTGAATCAGCTGCATTTTTAGTGGTTAGTGGCCAGAAAAGAGCTTTTCCGCTGGAAAGCCCACATCTATCGAACAAAACCGGAACTAGACGACAAGCACTATCCCTCTTGCCCCCATGAAAGGACAGGGAGGGGCAAAGCCCCGCAGGGAGCGAAGCGGAAGTGCTGCTTGACGGCGGAGGGGTTTCCGGCGCAAGGCTAAGCAAGGGGATAACCAGAAAAAACGAAAACTGGTTATCCCCTTGAATCAGATAAGTTTTTAGTGGCTAGTGGTTGGAAAGAGGGATTTTCCGCGCTGGAATGATATCCACATTCAGCAATTTACAATGGGCGTTTCACTTGCACCATTGCACATTGCTAATTGCACGCACATTGACCGAGCCGCTCCGTCACCGCCGGGCGGAAGGCGTCAAAGGCGCTGGGTACGGCGTAGACCGCCGCCAGTTCCTCCGCCCCGGCCCAGACCCAGCCGTCAGGCAGTTCCGGCCCGCCCAGTTCTACCAGCAGCGAATCCATGTGCCACTCCCGGTGGGTGAAGATATGCTTCCCTGTGGGACCGAGGGCCGTGGAGACGGCCCCCGTAAGGTACTTCGGCGTTACGTCGGCGGGTTCATTGGGGAACTCCCACAGCCGGGCCAGCAGCCCCCGCTGGGGGCGGCGGCGCAGGGCCACTTTATCTTCCCAAAAGAGCAGGTACACCCGGCGGCTTTCCACCGTCCGGGGCCGCTTGGCGGCTCTTACCGGCAGCTCGACGGTGCGTTCCTGCTGACAGGCCACGCACCACGGCGCCACCGGGCAGTGGGCGCAGTCCGGCGCGCCGTTGGGCAGGCAGACCAGCGCCCCCAGCTCCATCAGCGCCTGATTGTAGGCCCCCGGCAGGTTCCGGGGCATGGTGTCCAGCAGCAGCTGGCGGATGCGCCGTTTGGTCTCCGGGTGGGTGATGTCCCCTTCGTCTCCGGTGAGCCGGGCGATGACCCGGAGTACGTTGCCGTCCACGGCGGGTACTGGCTGTCCGAAAGCGATGGAGGCGATGGCTCCGGCGGTGTACTCCCCTACGCCGGGGAGAGCCAAAATGTCCTCGTAGGCGCTGGGGAACTGTCCCCCATGCACCTCCATAATCTGCCGGGCGGCTTTTTGCAGGTTTCTGGCCCGATTGTAGTACCCCAGACCCTGCCACAGCTTGAGCAGCGTGTCCTCGTCCACTTGAGCCAGATCCGCCACAGTGGGCAGCGCCTCCATGAACCGGGCGTAGTAGCCCAGCACCGCCGCCACACGGGTCTGCTGGAGCATAATCTCCGACACCCAGACGTGGTAGGGGGTGGGGTCGCTGCGCCAGGGCAGGGTGCGGCAATGGTCGTGGTACCAGTTCACCAGCGGGAAGGATGCGGCGGCGCAGCGCCCGGCGGAATCGGACATGGAGAACACTCCTTTTCTTGCGGCTTGACGAGACCGCCCGGTTTGTGTTACACTATACAAGCAAAATGCGGGTATGATGGAATTGGCAGACATGCAAGATTTAGGTTCTTGTGCCTTACGGCGTGCAGGTTCGACCCCTGTTACCCGCACCAGAGAGAAGAATGCGCACATCGGCTGAAAATTGGCCGGTGTGCGCTTTTTTGACAAAAGGCGTACCAAGCGGCACTTCTGCTGTCAAGCAGCACTTCCGCTTCGCTCCCTGCGGGGCGTTGTCTCTCTCTGTCGCTTTTCGCCTGGCGGTGCTGGCCTTTCAGCGCTGCGCTTTTGGCTTGCAGTGCCTTAGTAACAGCTAACGGCTAACAGCTCATCAACGCTGATATTCAAACTGCAAATCGTACAGCACCACGGTGTCGCCGTCCTGAATGCCCATGGCCTCCAGCTTGTCGAACAGACCGGCCTCCCGGAGCTGCCGGTCAAACCAGTTACGGCTCTCGAAGTCGCTGAACGTAGTGCAGGCCACCAGATGCTCCAGCCAGGGGGCCTCCACGAACCAGTAGTGGTCCTCCGTCTCGATGGAGACCTCGCCGGTGGTGTCGATGACCGGGGGCTGGGGGACGTAATCGGCCTCAAAGACCTTTACCGGTGGCAGGGAGGCCAGCTCCTCCGCGATCTTCCGCACCAGGGGCTGCACCCCGGCGTGGGTGGCGGCGGAGAGGTCGAAATACTGATACCCCAGCGCCTCCACATGGGCTTTCAGCCGGGCGGCGTTGTCCCCGTCATAGCAGAGGTCGCTCTTGTTGCCGCAGACCAGCATGGGCCGGGTGGCCAGCTCCGGGGAATACTCCTTCAACTCGGCGTTGATGATGTTGAAATCCTCCACCGGGTCCCGGCCCTCGCTGCCGGAGACGTCCACCAGATGCACCAACAGGCGGCAGCGATCAATGTGCCGCAGGAAGTCATAGCCCAGGCCCGCGCCTTCGCTGGCCCCTTCGATGATGCCGGGGATGTCCGCCATGACGAAGCTGACGCCCTCCTCCACGTAGACCACGCCCAGGTTGGGCATCAGGGTGGTGAAGTGGTAGTTGGCGATTTTGGGATGGGCCTTGGATACCACGCTGAGCAGGGTGCTTTTGCCCACGTTGGGGAAGCCCACCAGCCCCACGTCGGCCAGCAGCTTCAGCTCCAAAATGACCTCCCGGCTCTCACCGGGGAGACCCGCTTTGGCAAAACGGGGAGCCTGCCGGGTGGGGGTGGCGAAGTGTTGGTTGCCCCAGCCGCCGCGCCCGCCACGAGCCGCCACGAATCGGTCCACGCCGGACATGTCCTGGATGACCTGGCCGGTCTCCGCGTCCCGCACCACGGTTCCCTGGGGGACTTTGATGATGAGGTCTTTGCCGTCTCTGCCGGATTTTTTCGCGCTGGAGCCGTCGGCTCCCGCTTCGGCGGCGTATTTCCGCTTGTAACGAAAGTCCATCAGAGTGGACAGGCTGGGGTCGGACACCAGCACCACGCTGCCGCCCCGTCCGCCGTCGCCGCCGTCGGGACCGCCGTTGGTGACGTACTTCTCCCGGTGGAAGGCCACTGCGCCGTTTCCACCCCGGCCCGCGCTGATGAAAATTTTCGCCGTGTCTACAAATGCTGCTGCCATACGGCCCTCCTTAGAATCTGACGTTTCCCTTTGCTCTGCCCATACAACAATAAAATTAGCAATGTGCAATGAGCAATGTGTAATTATAAGGGAATCGAACGCTGATTTGTTTTCTGCTGAATGTTATTGTCTCTCAGCGAGGTTCCGGTCATACAACTATGCCTGGAAACCAGACCATTGCACATTGCTAATTGCTCATTCCGATAGGGATACCAAATACCAGAAAAAACGCACCGAACGAAGTATGTCCGGTGCGTTGGTAGCGAGTGGTTACTGCTCGATGGCTTCGACGATGGAGACCTGCTTGCGGTCTTTGCCGAGGCGCTCGAACTTGACGGTGCCGTCCTTCAGGGCGAACAGAGTGTCGTCCTTGCCCTTGCCCACGTTGGTGCCGGGGTGGATCTTGGTGCCGCGCTGACGAACCAGAATGTTGCCGGCCAGGACGAACTGCCCATCACCGCGCTTGACGCCCAGACGCTTGGCCTCGGAATCCCGGCCGTTGCGGGTGGAGCCAACGCCCTTTTTGTGGGCGAAGAACTGGATGGAAATCTTCATAGGTCGTTACACCTCCATAACTTCAATATAATCGGGATAGTCCTCGTGGAGGGCAGTGAGATAGACCATCATCCCCACCAGCATGGTCTGGCAGGTGTTTTCGTCCATCTCGGAAAGGCCCCCCGGCAGACGGAGGGAAAGGTGGCCGGAGTCCGGCTCCAGTTTGACGGCGGCGGCCAGGCCCAGCACCTCGTTAAAGGTACACTCGACCATACCCGCCACGGCGGAGACGGCGGCGCAGACGATGTCGCTGCCCTCCTCGCCATAGCCGCTGTGACCGCTGATGTCAAAGCTGACGATGCGATCCCCCTCCATATGAAAGGCTGCGGTGGTCATTGCAGCCCTCAGGCCACGGTGATCTTGCCGATGGTCACCTTGGTGTAGGGCTGACGATGGCCCTGGCGCTTGCGGTAGCCCTTCTTGGGCTTATACTTGAAGATACGGATCTTCTTGCCTTTGCCGTTTTTGACGACGCTGGCCTCCACGCTGGCGCCCTCCACCACGGGAGTGCCGAAGGTGGCGTTGTCGCCGTCGATCACGGCCAGGACCTGGTCGAAAGTCACGGTATCGCCGGCCTCCACGGGCAGCTTCTCGATGAAGAGGGTGTCGCCCTCCGCCACCTTGTACTGCTTGCCGCCGGTCACGATAATTGCTGTCATGCGGTTGCACCTCTTTCCTTGATTACGGACTCGCTCTTGCAGGTGTTGAGGACCTCGGGGCAGACCTCACCCTTGCTGCCTGCTCAATGCGGCTTGAATAGTTTATCAGGTTTGGGCGCTCTTGTCAACGGTTTTCGCGGAATTTTCCCTGCAAAAAATAATTTTGGCTATTCCTTTGAATCAGCCGCGTTGTGAAAGCTGTTAGCTGTTAGTTAGGTGCTGCCAGTTTAAAGCAAACAGCTAAAAAGAAAGCTGAGAGCGAAACCACCCGTTTGTAAAGTCATACAAACGGTAAGCGCAGCACGTAATGCCAAGAACCACAGAGCTAATGGCTAATAGCTAAGAGCTAATAGCTAAAATGCTCATAAGGCTGAGTAAAAGGGATAACCAGTAAAATAATTTTACAGCCTGGCCCCGCCGAACTCGGACAGCTCCAGCCCACGGGCCTTGTTTTTGTCCATCACCCAGTTGATGGACCAGGAGGCGGAGAACAGCAGCAATTTTGCCCCGTGGTAGTCCTCCACCAGCTTCACGTCCTGGCCGTCGCCGATGATGAGGTCATCGGTCAGGTCGCCGTCAAACCGGTCGATCCACCGCAGGTACTCGTAGGGCAGGCTCTCCATCACCAAATCCACCTTGTACTCATTTTTCATCCGGTACTCGAACACGTCGAATTGCAGGGTTCCCACCACGCCCACAATGACCTCCTCCATGCCGGTGAAGGGGATTTTAAAGATTTGGATGCCGCCCTCCTGGGCGATCTGTTCGGTACCCTTGATGAACTGCTTGCGCTTGAGGGTGTCCCTGGGCCGCACCCGGCGGAAATGCTCCGGCGCGAAGGTGGGAATGGGGTCAAAGCGGAAGTTTTGCCCCGGTGCGCAGAGGGTGTCCCCGATGGTGAACATACCGGGGTCAAAGACGCCGATGATGTCCCCGGCGTAAGCCTCCTCGATGATTTCCCGCTCGGCGGCCATCAGCTGCTGGGGCCGGGAGAGCTTCACCTTCCGCTGTTGCTGCACCAGATATACCTCCTCGTCCGCGTCAAACCGCCCGGAGCACACCCGCACGAAGGCGATGCGGTCCCGGTGGGCCTTGTTCATGTTGGCCTGGATTTTGAACACGAAGCCGGAGAAGCTGTCGTCGAAGCTGTCCACCGTCACATCCCCTGCCCGCCGGGAGAGCGGAGCGGGGGTCATGCGGAGGAACGCCTCCAGGAATGGTTCCACGCCGAAGTTGGTCAGGGCGGAGCCGAAGAACACCGGAGAGAGCTTGCCGTGACGCACCCTGTCCATGTCAAACTCGGCCCCGGCTCCCTCCAGCAGTTCCACCTCGTCGGCCAGTTGGTCTCGCTTGGCCTGACCGATGAGGTCCACCAGGGTGGGGTCGTCCAGTTCCACCTCAGTGGCGGTGGCGGCTTTGGCGTTTGTGTGGGAGGTGAAGTGCAAAATCTTGCGCTCCCGCAGGTCATAGACGCCCTTGAACTCCTTGCCGCAGCCGATGGGCCAGTTCATGGGGCAGGTCTCCACCCCCAGCTCGGACTCGATTTCCTCGCACAGCTCGAAGGGGTCGCGGGCCTCCCGGTCCATCTTGTTGATGAAGGTGAAAATGGGGATGTCACGCATAGCGCAGACCTTGAACAGCTTGCGGGTCTGGGGTTCCACGCCCTTAGCCGCGTCGATGACCATAACGGCGCTGTCCGCCGCCATCAGGGTGCGGTAGGTGTCCTCGGAGAAGTCCTGGTGGCCCGGCGTATCCAGAATGTTGATGCAGAAGCCCTCGTACTGGAACTGCATCACCGACGAGGTGACGGAAATGCCCCGCTGCTTTTCAATTTCCATCCAGTCGGAGGTGGCGGCGCGGGCGTTGCGTTTGCCCTTGACCACACCGGCCTGGTTGATGGCCCCGCCGTAGAGCAGCAGTTTTTCCGTCAGGGTGGTTTTGCCGGCGTCCGGGTGGGAGATGATGGCGAAGGTGCGTCGGCGTTCGATTTCCGCTTGGAATTTATGAGACATAGAATCCTCCAAAAGAGTACAAATTGGAATAAATAGTCGAATAGATACGATTCGTATATTTTATGTGGGACTGAACAAACGGCATCCCGCCAGAATCTGATTCATAAAAAACCTCCATCCACCGTAATCGGCGCAAAGGAAATACAACTATCGTTTATCATACCACAGGGAAAGAATTGTGTAAACGAAAAAATTTCGGTTCTATGTCAAGAGTTGGGGTAGAGAAAAATAACACGGAATAATAGTGAAGCC
>JAJQBR010000196.1 GCA_021203185.1 Clostridiales bacterium | reverse complement strand
AGCTTTGGAAGTGTCGCTTGACGGCGAAGGGGTTCTTGCCACGTGGCTGAGTAAAGAGGACAACAAATCAATATTGCACATTGCAAATTGTTTTACTCGTTCAGCGCTTTGGCCTCGGCAATGGCCTTCTCCTGAGCGGCGGCGGGACACTGCTCATAGCGGACAAAGTGGAAGGTGAAGGAACCGCGGCTCTGGGTCATGGCCCGCAGGTCGATGGCGTAGTTGCCCATTTCGGCCATGGGAACCTCGGCGCTGATGACCTGGTTGCCGCCCTCCACGGGGTCCATGCCCATGACGCGGCCACGGCGCTTGTTCAGGTCGCCCATGATGTCGCCCATGTAGCTGTCCGGCACGGTGACCTTCAGCTCGCCCACCGGCTCCAGCAGCACGGGGTTGGCGTCCGGCAGAGCAGCCTTGTAAGCCAGCTGCGCGGCGGTCTTGAAGGCGATTTCGGAGGAGTCCACCGGATGATAGGAGCCGTCGTACAGGGTGGCTTTCAGGTTGACCATGGGGTACCCGGCCAGCACACCGTGCTGGCAGGCATCCCGCAGGCCCTTTTCCACAGCGGGGAAGTAGTTCCGGGGTACGCTGCCGCCGAACACTTCCTCGGCAAAGACCATATCCTCAGACTCGTCGTTCGGCTCGAACCGCACCCAAACGTCGCCGTACTGGCCACTGCCGCCGGTCTGCTTCTTGAACTTGCCCTGTTTGGAGACAGTCTTGCGGATGCGCTCACGATAGGGGACGCGGGGGGTCTCCAGGTTGACCTCTACACCAAAGCGGCTCTTGAGCTTGGCGCACAGCACATCGATTTGGATGTCGCCTGCGCCGGAGACCACCACCTGATGGGTTTCGGCGTTGTTGACCACGCTGAAAGAGGGGTCCTCTTCATTCAGGCGGTTCAGGCCCATGCCCACCTTGTCGTCCTGGCCCCGCTTGACGGGGGAGATGGCCTTGGAGTAAACCGGTTCCGCGAAAGCGGGCGGGTCGAGACGGATGCCGTCCACGGAGAGGGTGTCGCCGGTCTTGAGCTTATCCATCTTGGAGATGGCGCCGATGTCGCCGGCGTTCAGTTCTTTCAGCTCAGTGGCCTTTTTGCCGCACATGGAGTACAGGCGGCCAATCTTTTCGTTGTCGCCGGTACGGCCATTGACCAGGGTCAAGTCGGGGGTCAGCTTGCCCCGCAACACTTTCACATAGGAGTATTTGCCGTACTGGTCGGAGACGGTTTTGAACACATAGGCCACGGTGCTGCCCTCGGTAGAGACAGCCACCTGCACCGGTTCGCCGTCGGCGTCCACGCCGTTCATGGGGTCGGTATTCATGGGATAGGGACCCATGGTGATAAGACCGTGGAGCAGGGCTTCGGTACCCAGCCCGGTCAGGGCGCTGCCGCAGAAAACGGGAGTGACGGTGCGCTCTTTCACGCCGGTGAGCATTCCCTGAGCGACCTCTTCGGGGGTGAACTCGTGGCCGTCAAAGTACAACTCCATGAACTCCTCGCTGGTCTCCGCCACGTTCTCCATCAGCGCGTCATAAGATTCCGCCAGCACGTCCTCCCGGTCGGCAGGCACGTCGATGGCCTTGCTCTTGCCGCCGGAAACGCCGTAGGCACACTTGTTCAGCACGTCCAGCACACCGTAAACCGCCTTGTTGTCGTCCCACAGAGGGGAGACCACGGGAGTGACCTGGCTGCCGAATTTTTCCTTCATCTCATCCACTACGGCGTTGAAGTCGCCGTTCTCCTCGTCGGTCTTGGAGACGTAGATGATGGTGGGGAGGTCGTGGGCGCTGGCGGCTTTCCAGGCCCGCTCAGCGCCGACGGGGACGCCGCCCTTGGCGGGCAGGACGATGACCACCGCGTCGGCCACGGTCAGGGCCTCTACCACCTCGCCGTCAAAGTCGAAGTTGCCCGGACAGTCGATGATGTTCAGCAGGCAGTTCTCGTATTGCACGGGGATGATGGAAGCGGAGATAGAAACCTGGCGCTTGATCTCCTCAGGATCATAGTCAGAAACGGTGTTGCCGTCGGTGGTCTTGCCCAGCCGCTGGGTGACACCGGTCACATTCAGCATACTTTCGGTCAACATGGTCTTGCCGGAGCCGCTGTGACCCAGCAGACAGACATTGCGGATTTGTTTGGCGGTGTAGCTCATAGCTTGTTCTCTCCTTAAAATGTATGGTATTTCAAGTCATACTCCCGCAAAAGGAAGCAACTTGGGGATTCTGTGCCGGGGGAGTTCCGTTTCAAGTCATGTCCCATCGTACCCGGGGCAAGTCCGTTAGTCATTATACCTTAAATCCGCGCCCTTTGCAATGGGTAAAACTGAGGAATTAGACAAAACTTTTTAAATTTACGTTTGAAAACGGTTTCAAACCGTCGCTTTCTCAAATTTAGCTCAAAGAAACCGCTCGATTGTGACGTTGATCCGCCCTTTCCGGCTCAGATTTCCCACCAAAACCAGCCTGCATTTGCCCTCTCCCCGCCAGGAGAGCCGATCCCCTTCCGCCACAAGGGAATCGGTTTTGGTGACGGTGCGCCAGTTGACCGCCACCTTCCCGGCGGAAATAGCCTCCGCCGCAGCCTTCCGGCTGGCGGAGAATCCTGCCGCCGCCACCGCGTCCAGCCGGAGAGAGGGGACGGTGTCGTGGAGGGTTTTCACCTCCGGCTGGGGAAAGTGCAGATTGTCCAAGTCCACCGGTGACACATGGAGCTTCTCCCGCCCGGCGTGGGTCAGGTTCTCCGTCACGAAGGGAACCAGCTCCGGCAGCAGCAGGATGTCGCAGCTGCCCGGCGACACCAGAATGTCCCCAATGGCCTCCCGTTTCACCCCCAGGCCCATCAGCGCACCCAGAAAATCCCGGTGGGTCAGCGGGTGGGCGGCGTACCAGGCAGCCCGAACGGCGGCGGTCAGCTCATTGGGATCCACATCCTCTGGCTCCTGCCACTGGGGGAGGAAGGCGCAGCGCACCCGTTCCGCCTCGGCGTAGCCGCCGGAAAAGACGTGCTTTGCCCCGCCCACTGCGTCCAGCAGTTCCAGCAGCAGCCCCCGCTCCGCCGGGGAGAGGAAAGCCGTCTGGGTGGGGACAGAGCGGGTGTCCGCTGCCTGGAGCAGGTCCAGGGCGTGGGACAGCAGCTGCCGCTCCCTGGCTGTAGCGGCCAGACGGCGGAGCAGTTCGGTTTTGTTCATGGGAATCACCTCAGCAGAGCGGAACAGAGCGTTGTTGTTCCTTGTATTGTAACGCATTCGGGGCCAAAAGGGAAGAAAGTTTCACGGTTTTCTCGGTTGGCGAATTGCAGAGTGTTGCTCGAAACACATTCTATATGTTGGGAATTTTGCAAATGATTCGATGCAGAGCTTCTGCGAAAAAATGCAAAGCCAATGATTTGGACAGCCTATTTTGGTTATATTGACGAAAAAGTGGGCGAATTTTTTGGAGAAAACATGAATTGACTTTCACAAAAAAACGATTATAATAATAACCAGATTGGATCCAATATCCGAAATCCAAAATCCAAAAAGATGGACGCATCTTACCGGGTTTACAAACTGAGGAGGAAACTCTATGGAAAACAAGCAATCGAAAAGCTTCTTCGCGCTCATGCGAAGGATTCCCGGCGGCATCATCATCGTACCCCTTTTCATCGGTGTTATTCTGAACACTGTTTGCCCCGGCTTCCTGGCCATCGGCGGGTTTACCACCGGCCTGTTTAGCTCCGGCACCTCCTGCCTGCTGGGCCTGTTCCTGCTGCTCAACGGCGCGTCCATCAACGTGAGAAAAATCGGAATGCCGTTTTATAAAGGCATTGTCCTGACCGGCCTCAAGTTTGTCGTCGGCGTAGCGCTGGGCCTGCTGGTCAGCGCGTTCTGCGGCGCGACAGGGCTGCTGGGTGTCACCCCCATGGCCATCATCTGCGCCCTGACCAACTCTGCCGGCGGCGAATATCTGGCCATCGCTCAGATGTACGGCGATGAAACCGATGCCGGCGCCATCTCGATTCTGTCCCTGAATGACGGCCCCTTCTTCACCATGATCGCCATGGGCGCGGCGGGCCTTGCCTCCATCCCCTTCAGCACCTTCGTTGCCACACTGATTCCCCTGATCATCGGCATTGTTTGGGGCAACCTGGACAAGGAGTTCCGTGAGCACGCGGCCCGCGCCCTCCCCATTGTCACTTTCTTCATGATGATCCCCATCGGCGCCGGTATGAGCCTGCGCAACCTGGTCAGCGGCGGCTTCGGCGGTATCATTCTGGCTGCAATCTCCGCAGCGTCTGCCTTCCTGTTCTACGTTCTCTATCAGCTCTTCCTGCCGAGAAAGAGACGGAACGCCATGGGCGCTGCCGTGGGTACCACCGCCGCCAACGCCACTGCCGTTCCCTCTTACATGGCCGAGGTGGACTCCACCTTCGCTCCCTACTCCGCCGCTGCTACCGCTCAGGTTACCATCGCCGCGATTGTCACCGCCTTTACCTGCCCGCTGATTACCGCCATGCTGGATCGGCGGATGCGCAGATTGAAGAAAGGCATTTATTCCGATGAAGCGGTAGCGGAACGGGAGGCGGCTGCGGCCGGCAATGACAACTCGTAGTCTGCCGCTCCAAATAAGTCCCTTCCTGTCTAACTTATGTCACCCCTAAACAAATTTTTATAAGAAAGGTCGTTTATCATGAGCTACAAAATTCGCCCCCTCTGCAGTGGTTACATCCCCACCAAGCCCCTGGAGTACTGGTATCACTTCTCCTGCAGCAAGTACATCGAGAAGTATGGACTGACCAACGAGCTGGATCAGCTCCCTGACTTCACCTTCCTGATTGAAGGCGGCGAGCAGCTGATCCTGGTTGACACCGGTATGTCTTGGGATGAACACGCCGACAAGTACCATCACGGCCCCTCCACCCAGCGCCCCGGCGTGGACGACATCGTCTCCCGTTTGGCGCAGGTCGGCTACAAGCCCGAGGACGTGGACATCGTCCTGTTCACCCATATGCACTGGGATCACGTCTTCTACATCGAGAAGTTCGTCAACGCCCGCTTTATCGTCAACGAGGTGGAGTGGAACTACGCTCACAGCCCCGTCTCCCTGCACTTCAAGAGCTATTGCCGCCCCATCATCTGTAAGGACGGCGACGTGACCTACAAGGATCAGTTCATCGCTCCTTATGACATCGTGGACGAAGAGGCCGGCATCAACGTACCCGCCCGCTTCGAGACCGTCAGAGGCGAAGTGGAAATCGTTCCCGGCGTCAAGGTGTTCGAGACCTTCGGCCACAGCCCCGGGTCCATGTCTGTCATGGTCGAAACCGAGACCGGCCCCTATTTCTGCGTGGGCGACGCCGTGTTCGTCATGGGCAACATCGACGCTCCTCAGGAAATGGTAGACAAGCTGCATTACGACATCTGCCCTCCCGGCCGCTATGTGGACATGGTCGCCGCGTGGGAAGGCATCCGCGAGCTGCTGCGGCGCTGCAACCGCGCCGACGTTGACCCCTATCAGCATCTGCTGCTGGCCCACGACACCATCCTCTCCGCCGCCGTTGAGGCTTACGAGGGCGACCACGGCAACCAGCTGCCCGTCATCGGCACGAAGGACAGCGACTTTGCGTTCGACAAGTATTCCAAGGCGATTGTCGCCAAGGAGTCCGCGAAGAAGGGTACCGATCCTGCCGACGTAGAGCGGAAATACTTCGGCGCCAAGGCTGACTCCAAGCCCTGGGCGGAGCGCGCCAAGGAAATCGGCGGCATCGAGCTGTAATCAAACCGTAACCGTCACAAACCCATTGCCGCCGGCCGGATCAGCCGACCGGCGGCACGATTTATAGGAAAGACGCGGTGCTTACAATGAAAACGATTGCTATTATCGAGAGCTGCGATACCAAATACAAAGAAGCAGCGTATATGAAAGAGTGCATCCAGCGCGCGGGGTTGAACGCACTGGTGCTCAACACCGCTACCGGTCCGGTGGAGAGCTATGACCCGGAGGACCGGGAACACGTAATCGATGTTTCCCGCGGTGAGATTGTCGCCGCCAACGGCACCCCCTGGGCCACCCTGGAGGACAAAACCAAAGGGGAGAAAATCGAGGCCATGCGCACGGCGATTCAGGCTTATGTGGAAATGCTTTACAAGACCGGCAAAATCCACGGTATCATCTCCGTGGGCGGCCTGCAAAACACCGTAATGGCCACCGCCGCCATGTCCGTCCTGCCTATTGGCTTCCCCAAGGTGATGGCCACCACCGTGGCCAGCGGCACCAAGCAGTTCAGCCTGGTGGTTGGAGACAAAGACATCGTCGCCATGCCCACCATCTGCGACTGCACGGGCCTGAACCTGATTACCAGCAGGGTCATCGCCAATGCCTGTGGCTGCGTAATCGGCATGGTGCAGACCGCCGGTGAGCCGCTGGCCAAGGGCGATAAGCCCGTCATCGGCCTGACGCTGATGGGCGTCACCAACAACGGCTGCATGGCGGCTGTGGAGGAGCTGGAACGCAACGGCTACGAGGTGCTGGGCTTCCACGCCACCGGCGTGGGCGGCTCTGTCATGGAGCAGATGGCCGCAGAAGGGCTGATTGACGGCGTTCTGGATCTGACCCAGCACGAAATCACCTCCGAATACTTCGGCGGCGGATTCTCCTATGGGCCTGGCGCGGCGACCCGTCTGCTGAAAACCACCGCCAACCATGTGCCGCTGGTGGTCAGCCTGGGCGGAATCGACTTCGTGGACTACGCCAAGAAGGAAGCCCATGTGGTACCCAACCTGGAGAGCAGAAAGACCTATGACCACAACGCCGACACCGTTCACATCAAGATCACCGCAGACGAGGCCAGGGACATCGCCAAAATCGTGGCCCAGCGGCTGAACACTGCCGATTATCCCGTGAAGCTGCTGGTTCCCACCGATGGTATGCGCCACAACACCACCAAGGGCGAGGCGCTGTACGACCCGGAGGCCGACCGCGCGCTGATCGACACGCTGAAAGCCAACCTGAACCCCAACATCGAGGTTATTGAGTTAGAGGGCAATCTGGACACCCCGGAGTGGGGCGTGAAGGCTGCCAAGATTATGCTGGACGTAATGAAATCCGCTGGGATCTGACACGTTCCGCGCAGAAAGGGGTAAAATATGAACAAAGACATTTTGTTGATCGCTAAGGATCTTGTAATTGCCTGCGATCGTGTGTATAATAGAAAGTTGCAGACAGGAAGTGGAGGCAATGTCAGCGCCCGGATTCCCGGCACCGACCATATGCTGGTGAAAGCCAGCGGCGGCTCCATGGGCGACTGCGTTGTAGATGTAGAGCAGGGGATCATGAAGGGGTTTGTCGTCTGCGACTTTGACGGCAACCTGATCACCGGCGACGGTCTGCCTGAGGGCAAGCCGACCAAGGAGGCCACCCTGCACGGTTACATCTATAAGGTTTGCCCGAAGGTGAACGCCGTTGTGCACGTACACTCCCCCTATGCCATCGCGTGGTCCTCTACCAAAAAACCGCTCCCCCTGGTCACCTGGCATTCCAAGCTGAAGTTCAAGAGCGAACTGCCCACGCTGAATGTCCTGGCGGCCATGGTGCAGGGAGACGACCTTCCCATGGTGGAAGAGATGTTCGCCAAGCAGCCGGATCTGAATGCGTTCCTGCTGGCCGACCACGGCGCCGTGGCCCTGGGCAAGGACGCTGTAGCGGCTGAACACGTGGTAGAGCTGATTGAGGAAACCGCTCAGGTGGCGATTCTGGAAAAAGTAATGGGGACGCTTTCGCTGTAATCATCAGGAACCTGAGAAGCGTGTACCTTTGCGTGTTGTGTCCCAACCGGAGGAACGCGTCTTGCGATGGTTCTTTGGAATAAGGAGCGTCTAACATTATGGCCACACGGGAAATTGGGAAAAAAACCGAACTGCTGCCGCAGAAGAGCAAGCTGTCCGACCAGGTATTGGACTGCCTGATGGACTGGATTATGGACGGCACGCTGCAAATGGGCGACAAACTCCGCACGGAAAAAATCTCCAACGCGCTGGGGGTCAGCCGTATGCCGGTTCGGGAAGCATTGAACGCATTGGAACGAAAGGGAATTGCTGTGTCTGAGCCATATGTAGGAATGCGGCTGATTCATCTGGACAAGGACGAGATCAAGGAAATTTATCGTCTGCGCCAGCTGTTGGAACCGGAGGCGGGCTACCACGCCTGTCTGCATATCACGTCCGAACGGCTGGAGGAAGTCAAGGAGATTCACCAGGAGTATCAGGAAATTCTGCTGTCTCCCTCCTTTAACGCAAAGGATATCCACCTGAAAAATCGGGAATTTCACTTCGCCATTTATGCGGCCTCCGGCTTAAAGCGGACCTGCCACATGATTGAGGAGCTGTGGGATGCGTCGTCCTTTTTCAAAATGCTCTACGGCGAGACGCTTTTGACCACGCCGGAAGGCAAGCAGCAGATGATAGCCGAACACCAGGCCTATATTGATTACCTGGAGCGGGGGGATGCGGAGGCATTTCGGAACGCTACGCAGGAAAAGATAGGCAACAAGTGGAAACGGTACGAGAAAAGTATCGAATCCAACGAAATGGAGGACTTTACTTACGATGAAAATAGCAATGGGCTGCGACCCAAACGCAGAGGCATTTAAACAGGAAATGATCGCCTATGTGAAGGAACTGGGCCACGAGGTAGTTGACTTCGGCAGCGACGACATCATCTACGCCCACACCGCCTGTCGGGCGGCGGAAGCCGTCGCCGCCGGAGAGTGCGACCGAGGAATCCTGTTCTGCGGCACGGGCATCGGCGTGATGTTAGCCGCCAACAAAGTCAAGGGTGCTTACGCGGCCAACGTGAACAACGTCTATTCCGCTAAGCGGGCCTGTTTGAGCAACAACTGCAACATCATCACCCTGGGCAGCCAGGTGACGGGCGATATGCTGGCCAAAGAGCTGATTGCCGCTTATCTGGACTGCGCCTATGTCTACAACGACCGTTCCGGCAAGAAAGTGGACGCCATTGTGGAATATGAGCAGACGCATTAACAGCGGCAGAAAAGAGTAACGATGCGGAACCGCTGTAAAACGGGTTCCCAAAAAACAAGGCTGGGCATCCCCGAGGGGTGTCCAGTCTTGTTTTATCGTATGAGCGGAGACGGCCTGATAATGGGCGTCAGCCGCAAATAAAGAGCAGAAAAAGGTTGAAACAGGAAACAAAGCCAGGTATAATGTAAAGTGTGCTTTACCGAATCAGGCTCATTGGAAGGGAGGCGGCTCAGATGTGGGAATGTGTTTTTCATGATTATACCCTTTATTTTACCAATTATACAGAAGCTACGGTGCTGATTTCCGAGGGATGGAAGGACATCGGGAATGGTACGATTGAGACTTTCGAGTGTCCCAACGTGAATATCAACGGATGCGTCAAGATTGGTTATTCTTATTACAGGAGTGTGGAAGGGAGCAACGAAATCATCTATGTTGATTCCTGGAATGAGGAGAAGCGCATCCCTGTCTTGCCCTATGACGCTGTTCAGATACGAAATACAGCGAAATCCTTGTTCGATGACCTCGTCTATTGGTCCACCAATCGGCTGGTGGTAGAAGGACGCAAGGGCGGCGAAAGAGAACTGTTTGTTGTTTCAGTGCTTGATTTTTCTCCGCAGTGCGTCCTTCCCATCCGAACGGGATACATCGACTTTATACAGACAGGCGAACACACCGGGCGGCTGCTGTGTGACGAATCCAGAGTAGTTCTCCCCGATTGGCCTGAGACCAGGCGACTGCTGTATGCCGAGCTGGAATGGAGTGAGGAGGGGGGACAGGCGAGAATCGTCCGATCCATTTCCGTTGACCGCTCTCGCCCGGAGCCGGAGCTGTTGTGCGACCCGTCCCTGCGTATTCCCCTGTACGGTTCCTATTTGAAGAAGCGGCCTGTGCAAAAGTCGTTCGTTACGTGTAATAAGCGGCCAGGAATCAACTTTGTTGCCTATTACGCCGAGGAGCTTCAATGTCTGATTGTCGGGAACCCAACAGACGGAACAGTCCATAAAATCATCGCCCTACCGGAGGATTTGGCAAACAGCTCCTTTGACTATTATTATTACTATCTTGATACCGCTGTTGGTGTCTTGGGCGTTGTTCCCCGGGCGGAGGATGGCCATGGCTACAAATATTTCGTAGATTATTCGCCGATATATTCCGTTGGGGCGCTCAACCGCGCCAGCAAAAAGCTGCTGGCTGAGAACCTCCCTCTTTCCGAACTGCCCGCCGCCAGCCGTGAAAAATACAACCAGATTCTGAAACGTGCGGCTGAAAGTTGTACTCTTAAATTACAAAAGCAAATAACGCTGCCGGAGGTACTGCCTGCCCCCGTCCAATCCAAACGGGTGACGCTCACGGTCAAAACGCCCATTTCCGGAACAGTTGCGGTCGGGCAGCCCCTGCGGGAGTTGGGATCCATCGACTGTGAGCAGGGAGAATTTGAGCATACGTTTCTCTTTGATACTTCAGAGGAACGCTTCACGCTTCAGTTTCAGGCGAAAACCTGCACGAAGGAACTTTCTCTGTGGCGGCCCTTTGACGGCAGAACCTTGCAGGTGGACATGAGCGTCTATTTGCGCGACGATGAAATTGCCCCGTGCTGCGACAGAGCGGCTGTGAGAAAGAAGCTGCAAGCAGGCCCGGCGGACCCGTATGCCATCTACCGGCTGGGACGGGTGGGCAGCGAAGGAGATTTGAATTATCTTTTGGCCCTTTTGCAAGACAAATTTATGCCTTCTGGCAGGCTCGAGGAACCTGACGGCGAGCGCATTTGGAATATCGTAAACGCCGTTTTCCACCTCTCCGTCAAATACCGCCGCAGCGACGCCGCCCCCCTGTTCCGCTCTATTACAGAATCTCCAAGCTGGAACCGCCTTTTCCTTTTAAGAACAGTCCAACGCATTGACTGCTGCCGGGGTTTTTTGGAAAAGCAAAAGGGGTTTCATTCCTATCCGTACCGCGTGGATCTTCGGGTCAGGACACGGCTGGACACTCAAATCTGCCTCGCTTCCAAAGACAATTTGGTTGCTGAAATCGACGGGGGTTTGGATCCCGACGAGGGCGTCAACCGGTGCTATTTGCGAGGCGACACAAGCAAGTTTTCACTGATTTTGAAAACGGCGTATCGGGAAGAAGAGATACCGATAGATGTTCAGAACAACGACGACCGTTACCGTCAGGAAATCACCGTGAAGCCGCCTGCTTTTACGAGGGAGATGGCAAAAAAAGTTTTGAAGGAGGGCGAATACGGCGTTCTCGCCATTCCCGATGGGTTTGAGGTGCTGGAGGATGATTTCGCGTACCTGTTGGAGAAAAAGACCCCGGACTATGATGAAAACGTTCTCTATGAGATTCATATCCCGGCCTCGGTCACAACCGCAGGCGCATTGTATTTCGCAGACGACGCCATAGAATCTTTTTGGGACAGCAGCTTTGATAAAATCGTCGTTGCGGAAGAAAACCCCGCCTTTTGCTCCATAGACGGGGTGCTGTTCACCAAAGACAAGAAGCGGCTGATTTGCTACCCCTGCGGAAAGCAGGGAACGGACTATACTGTTCCCGATGGAGTGGTAGCGCTTGGAGAACATTCGTTTAAGGGAAACCAATTCCTGGAACGGATTTGTCTGCCCTCCTCGCTCAAAGTGATTGAAAAGCAGGTCTTTTTGGGCTGTAAAAATTTAGAGCAGGTTACCCTTCCGGATGGCCTTGAGTTCATCGGAGAAAACGCATTTGCCCTTTGCCATATCCACCGTTTGACGTTGCCCGGGAGTCTGCGGAAGATTCATTGGACAAACCTGTCTGGCGGATTGACCGATATTGGGAATTTGGAGATACCGGACGCTCCCATCGAAATCGATATGTCGGGGCATAAAAAGAGCGCAGAAAAGGGCTTTATGCCGCCCCTGTTCCTGCTAAACGGAGAGAACCCCGCCTTTGAAAAATACGCCCGCAGGCACCGCAGAAATCTGATAAAGGGATTTTCTGTGGATGAAGCGGGCATCGTCTGGGCGGACGACGGGAAGATCCTGGTGGCATTTCCACTGCGCTGGCCCTGCGAGACGTACCAGGTCCCGGACAATGTGACCAAAGTTTTTCGATGGGCCTTCAACGGGTGCGACATTAAGTGCGTGGTGGCGTCCAAAAAGCTGAACCTTATTGGCACTCCGCCTGTTCGTGGCGATTTAAGCAAGATAGATCCACAGTCAAAGCGGTACGACCCGAATTTCCTTGTGAGTGACAGCACTGCTGGCAAGATCTGGTTCAGCGAACAATTTGGAGGAATTAACCAGAAACTTGACGAGAACAATCAGATAGGGAAAGCCACTTACGAGACGGTGACGGACACCAACCGCAAGGTCACGTCGCTGGTGCATTTTGTGGAAAACGACTTGCAGACCTGGCTGGAGCAAAATCGCCCCCGTGTGGAGGACGAGGATCGCATCGAGCAGTTTGCCAAAAAAGCGGTGGCATACATTGATGAGCAGATCCGGGCCTCGAACCAGGATGTGGAGGAAGAAGAAACCCATCTCCAGGGCATTTTCGGCGGCACCTGGGACCGGCTGTTGCCGGAAACCCAGTCCAGCCTGATTTCTGCGGGCGTTCTCTGGAAGCTGTGTGCCAATATTTCTGCGGAGCGGTTTGACTACAGCGGGATTGTGATTGAGGCGACCTCGGCGCTGGAATCGGAGCTGAAAAGGGTGTTTTTTACGGATTTTCAGCAGTTTATGGTCGAAAAATATGGGGATCCGACAAAGCAGGACGCGAACAAAACCTACGCGGACTGGCCGGAGAATCTGCTGAACCAAACGGAAGCGCAGTATAATAAGGAGAGGAAAAAAGGCCCCGCCCTGCCGCCCTCTCTCAGCGATTATTTCACGCTGGGGAATCTGCCCCACCTGTTTTCTGACAAGAACGACAAGAACTGCCGCAAGCGGATGGGAGAATATCTCAGTACCGTTGTCCGCAAGGAATATCGCAAGGCCCCGGTGAAAGCCTTTACCTACACAGCCAACGCCGACAGTTTTGTCAGCCAATGCGAAAACATTCGGAAGCGTTACCGTAACCCCGCCGGGCATACCGCTACTTTGGACCGGAAGAGTGCGGAGGACTGCTACACTATGGTCGTTGGCAAGGTGGAATCCTTCCGGCGTATCAGCGAGGTGCAGGGGCTGATTATGACCCTTTACGGCTATTTGAAGTGAGTTTTCGTTTGACATTCTTTTCTTAATCTGCTATAATAAACGTGGTTGCAAGGAGTCTTTCGCCATCCTTAGCGTTTGGAGTTGTTATATTGGGGCCTTCGGGTCCACTACCAACACCAAGGAGGAAAAGGATATGAGCAAGACTTATATCGGCCATGGGTTTGTCCTTCGGGAAAATCCGTGGGAGGCGGAGATCGACCCCATTGCAACTGGTAAGCAGTTGTGCAGCAAGCGGATCGCGCATGATCTCACCCAGCAGGAGCTGTCTGACATCATCTGCGAGTACTGCGTCGAGACGGCGGGCAGGAATGCCATCAGTGGCTGGGAAACGGGCCGCAAAACCCCTTCCCTTAACCACGTGGTGTTCCTGGCGTGGCTGTACGACTGCACCATCGACGAGCTGGTCGTGCGTTTTCAGGATACCGATCCTGCTGACGCGGGGGCAGCTCGTCCCCCTATTTTCCTCTTGTTTTTCGACGCCCCAGCCGGGGTGGGCCGGTGCAAAACCGGCGTGAAGGCCGCGTAACCGCAGCGGCAATCGGGTGGACGCCCTTTCCATGGGCAGTCCGCCCGATTTTTTTGCGTTTTTCCTTGTATTTTTTTCCATATTTTTTGAGGCTGTATCTGCCAACTAAATTTTCCTATATGAAATTGTAAAAAATCCTGTTGGCACGTTACAATAGGCTCATCAGGAAGGAAAACCACTTCCGGCCCCCGCCTGGCCCTCCCCGGTGCATACCGCTGGTGTGTAGACATCGGTTCCAAGTATGGTATACTCCAAAAGTAGTATTCTTTACTCATCCGGGAGGACAGTTCCCCTCCACACCCATCCAAATTGAAAAATCGAAAAGGAGTAAGCATCATGAAAAAAGTACCTAAACTGCCCGGTCTCTGGGTCCCGCGCTTCTTCATTCTTCTCCACGGTTTCTTTGACGGACGCCTCGGAGCCGCCGCAATCGACGAGGAGAGCGGAGAATTGAACAGCGCCTATGTCAATGGCAAGCTGTTCCGATTCTACAAGTTTTGCCACGAATGGGTGAGCCAATTGGAGCGTGATTCTGCCGGGATCAGAACGGAGGCCGCCGCCCTGATCCAAGAGTTCTACAGTCTGCCCACGGCCACGGCGGCGTGGGACGACACCCCCACCCCCGCCGTCCCAACACCCCTGCAGGTCGGGAGTGGGGTAGGTTACAATACGAAGTGCAACACCTTCAAATTCTTCAAATAAAGAAAGA
>JAJQBR010000092.1 GCA_021203185.1 Clostridiales bacterium | reverse complement strand
AGCCTTATAATCATTTTAGCTATTAGCTCTTAGCTTTTAGCCATTAGCTTTGTGGTTCTTGGCATTACGTGCTGCGCTTACCGTTTGTATGACTTTACAAACGGGTGGTTTCGCTCTCAGCTTCCTTTTTAGCTGTTTGCTTTAAACTGGCAGCACCTGACTAACAGCTAACAGCTAACGGCTAACAGCTTATCACAACGCGGCTGATTCAAAGGGATAGTCAGATAGAAAATTAACAGACCACAAAAGGAGTGGGGCGCTATGCCCAAAATTATCTTTTTCGACATCGACGGCACCCTCTGCGAAGCGGGAAAGCAGGTTACCGCGCCCACCGTGGCCGCCCTGCACCGGGCGCAGGAGAATGGACATAAGATTTTGATTGCCACCGGGCGCAACGTCCCCATTATCCCCGGCTTTCTCCGGGACATCGGGTTTGACGGCATCGTCGCCAGCGCGGGAGGCTATGTCATCGTGGACGGCCAAGTGCTGGAGAACCGGGCTATGCCCCCGGCGCTGCTGGAGCGGGCGCTGACGGTGCTGGACAAATACGACATGAGCTATATGCTGGAGACCGCAGAGGGGACTTTCGCAGATCGGGCGCGGTGCCTGGCGGCCTGGTCGCGGAACCTGTCTGACACCAACAGCGAACAGCAGCGGCTGATGCTCCAGTTGGTGGAAGGGCTGGGGCTGCTGCCCATAGAGGGCTTCCACGACCTGCCGGTGTACAAAATTTGTTTTACTGCCGGTTCTGCGGCGGAGTTGCAGGCGGCGGTGGACGAGTTGGGGGACGATTTTTTCACCGTGACAAATATGTTTCCCGGCGGTCCCGCCCTGAACGGCGAGACCATGGCCAGGGGCGTGGACAAGGGCAGCGCGGTCCGCAAGGTCTGCGAACACTACGGCATGGGCGTGGAGGACGCCATCGCCTTTGGCGACTCGGCCAACGACCTGCCCATGCTCCGGGCCGCCGGAGTGGGCGTGGCTATGGGCAACGCCGCCCCGGATGTGAAAGCCGAAGCCGACCTCGTCTGTGAAAGCTGCCAGGAGGACGGCGTCGCCCGGCAGCTGGAGCGCATGGGGCTGGCGTGAGGAAATCCGTAAATTGGCCATCCCTTTTACTCAGCCTTATGAGCATTTTAGCTATTAGCGCTTAGCTTTTAGCCATTAGCTTTGTGGTTCTTGGCATTACGTGCTACGCTTACCGTTTGTATGACTTTACAAACGGGTGGTTTCACTCTCAGCTTCCTTTTTAGCTGTTTGCTTTAAACTGGCAGCACCTGACTAACAGCTAACAGCTAACGGCTAACAGCTTATCACAACACGGCTGATTCAAAGGGATAGTCAGAATCCGTAAATATACCTCGGAGAACGTTCTCGAACCGCTCAAATGTGGGAATCCCCCCATATTTGAGCGGATTTTACGTTTTCTTTTCGGTTCCGAACACAGATTTCATCCGCCCGCCGGAAAAGCCCTTTACATCTCCTGTTCCCTTATGGTATAATCAAATACTGATAAAAACTATGCCATGACAGGACTGCGACACAGCTTTCCCCTGCCTTTTATAAAGGAGCATCTGATTTATGGATTCCCTGCAAGAACTTGAACACCAGCGCCGGATTCTGCAAAACAGCAGCAACGCTGACCGCCAACACGCCAAAGGCAAGCTCACCGCCGATGAGCGCCTGGCTTACCTGTTTGATAAAGACACCTTCATCGAACTGAACGTCTTTCAGAACCGGGGGCAGTCCATCGAGAAGCCGCCCAAGCGGGACGGCGTCATCGCCGGATTCGGCAAGATCAACGGCCGGTTTGCCTACGCCTATGCCCAGGACTTCACCGTCCAGGGCGGCAGCCTGTCCTCCTCCAACGCCCGGAAAATCATCAAGTGCCAGCAGGCGGCGCTGAAAGCCGGCGCGCCCATCATCGGTCTGATGGACTCCGGCGGCGCGAAGATTCAGGACGGCATCCAGGCCCTAGCCCAGTACGGCACCATCTTCCAGAACAACGTGAACGCCTCCGGCGTAATCCCCCAGATCACCGCCATCATGGGTCCCTGCGCCGGTGGCGCGTCCTACTCCCCAGCCTTGCAGGACTTCATCTTCTTCGTGGAAGGCACCGGCGAGATGTTCGTCACCGGCCCCGACGTGGTCAAGGAGGTCATCGGTGAGGACATCTCCATGCAGGAGCTGGGCGGCGCGGATGTGCATATGCGCAAAAACGGCGTGGCCCACGTCCGGGCGGCCAACGACCAGGACTGCCTGGACAAAATCCGTAACCTGCTGACCTACCTGCCCCAGAACAACAAGAGCCTCCCCATTCCCCGGGTCAAATACAAATCCCGCTGGCAGCGGGGTATCGAGAACATCGTTCCCGAAAACAAGCGGAAAATCTACGACGTGAAGCGGGTCATCGACTATTTGGTGGACACCGACTCCCTCTTTGAGATTGAGCCGGAGTTCGCTGCCAACGTGGTCACCTGCTTCGCCCGTGTCAACGGCCACACCGTCGGCGTGGTGGCTAACCAGCCGGCTGTTATCAGCGGCTGCATGGACGTGAACGCCAGCTGCAAGGCGGCCCGGTTCGTCCGCACCTGCGACTGCTTCAACATTCCCTTGCTGACGCTGGTGGATGTGCCCGGTTTCTTCCCCGGCTCCGACCAGGAGTATTCCGGCATCATCCGCCACGGCGCAAAGGTGCTGTACGCCTACTCCGAGGCCACAGTCCCCAAAATTACCCTGGTGCTGCGGAAAGCCTACGGCGGTGCCTATATCGCCATGTGCTGTAAGCAGCTGGGCGCGGACGTGTGCTGGGCCTGGCCTACGGCGGAAATCGCCGTCATGGGCGCCGAGGGCGCGGTGAAGATCATCAACCGCAAGGATTTGAAGGCCGCCGGGGACGACTACAAAAAGGTACTGGACGAGAAGGTCAAAGCCTATCAGGATACGCAGCTGAATCCCTTCGTGGGGGCCAAGCTGGGGTATATCGACGATGTCATTGCTCCCCAGGACACCCGCCGTCTGCTGGAGCAGACGCTGGAGGCGCTGATTTCCTTCCAGGACCCCAAGACGAAGCCTACCCACCGGAATATCCCGCTCTGATACGAGCTTTCGATACAAAATACGGCGCTCAACCGATTCTTTGCGGTTGAGCGCCGTTTGTGCGTTCAGTAGTCAAACGCGATATAGTCATAAGCGTTGAGAATAGTGGTCTCCCCGTACTGGGTCTTTTTGGGTATCTTTACGCCGTAATTCTTATGGATGTGTCCGTGGACGAAGTATTTGGGGTGGTATTGCTCCAGCAGCCGGACGAACACCTTGAACCCCCGGTGGGTGCGGTTGTCCATGTCGTTGATGTGGTAAGCGGGGGCGTGGGTCATCAGAATGTCGAAGCCGCCGTGCCGCCACAGCTGGAATTTCAGCCGTCGCACCCGGCGCTCCATCTCCCGGTCGGTGTACATATGATTCCCGTCCCGGTAGCGGTAGGAGCCGCCCAGCCCCAGGATACGGACCCCCTGGTAGACATAGAGCTTGTCGTCTATGCAGATACAGCCCTCCGGCGGGTCCGTGTCATAGCTGTCATCGTGGTTGCCGTGGACATACAGCACAGGGCAGTGGGCCAGCGTGACCAAAAACTCCAGATAGGACTTGTGCAGGTCCCCACAGGCCAGAATCAGGTCGTATTCGTCCAGTTTTCCCGGCGCATAATAGTCATAGAGGTACTTTGCCTCTTCATCCGCCACCGCCAAGATCCGCATGACTGTCTCTCTCCCCTGTGTTTGTGGATGACAAATCCCGTTGACAAATCCCTGCATTGGGAGTATAATAACATCACAAGTAAGGACGCTGCCCGGCAACGGTTGGCACCTTATGTATTGGTTAGAGAAGTAACCGCCACGGTTTGGGGCCAGGGCGGTTACTTCTTTTTATGGTAGTAAATTGTCAGAAACAATCCACACAAGCCGATAATAACGAGACAAAATTCATAAAATTCTGAAGTCGTCATAGGGCAGGCCCCCTTCCCGTTCAGATCAGGGGCAGAAGAAGTCGCCCCTGGTCAGGGGCCAACCGCCGCCGCATTAGGGCAGCGCCCGGTTCTCAGCGAGAACCATCGTTATCATAACACACTTTCCCGTTCGACGCAACGGAAACCGTTCCCAAAACTGTTTTTCCACAAATTTCGCCTGCTATTGTCTACTTTTTTCTGGCCCGGTCGATACCCACCACGTCCACCGTGGCCCG
Source organism: Clostridiales bacterium (assembly GCA_021203185.1). GTDB lineage: Bacteria > Bacillota > Clostridia > Oscillospirales > Oscillospiraceae > Onthomonas. The sequence goes on along the minus strand of JAJQBR010000092.1, from coordinate 10,591 downwards.
GGCCTCCGGGCTGAGCTGGTCGTAAGTGGGGATGGAGCCGACGACGTTCTCCGCCAGCCAGTCCATGTTGATGATTTGCTCCGGGCTGAGGGTGTGGTCGCAGGCGCCGTCCACCGTCCAGCCCTCCTGGGTGACGATGGGGCCGTAGAAGGGCTGGCAGATGTCGGAGCAGATGGCCCGTTTCAGTACGTTAGCCAGCTTCTGGGTGCCGCTGTGGAGCTTTTTGGAGCAAATCACGTCCACCACTCCGGCGGTCATGCCCCAGTAGTAGTTCAGGGCCTTGCCAGTGACCTCGTCCTCGGTCTGGAAGGTGCCTTTCAGAGCGCTGCGGATGATGCTCTCGTAGTAGACGCCCCAGTGCCACACGGGCATGGCCAGGTTCACTTGGCCGTCGCTGCTGACCCGCGCCAGGCCGAAGTTGGGCCTGCCGTTATCCGCCAGCTTCACCATGTCCTGGGAGGAGATCAGGTCGATGCCCCGGTCTGTCAGCCGCTGGGTGGCCGCAGCCGCGCCGCCCACACAGGGCCATTCCAGGTAGACCCTGGCCCTGGGGTTGACAGTCTGCGCGCCACGGGCGAAAGCGTTGATGCCGGCCACCATGCCGTAAATGGGATAATCGCACAGGTAGCCTACCCGGTCGTCCTCAGCCAGCGCCCCGGCGATGGCCCCGATGATGAACTTGGCCTCGTGGATGCGGGCGTAATAGGTGCGGATATAGCGGTGGGATTTGTTTAGGGAGCAGTTGAGGATGGTGACTTCCGGGTGATCCACCGCCAGGCGCAGGCTGGCGGGCAGCAGTTGGGGGGAGGTGGTGAAAACCAGGGTGTTGCCCTCAGCGATGGCCCGACCAATGGTCTCGTCCGCGCCCTCGGCAACCGCATTCTCGTAGGAAGTGGTGACCAGCTGCCCTTTAAAGACCCGCTGGACGTGCTGACGGCCCAGCTCGTGGCTGTAGGTCCAGCCGGAGGTCAAGGCAGTTTTGTCGTGGACAAAGGCCGCCTTTAGCACCTTGCTGCCGCCCAGCTTGGGCAGGAGACGCTTCTTTTCCCCGCTGGGGTCCAGCTTCAGGTCGATGGGCTGCTCCTCCTGCTGGAGGGTGATTTCCTCCCAGACCTTGGCCACCGAGCGCTTCATCTCGTTCGCGCTCAACAAGCGCAGGGCCTGGTATCCATAAATCCGCATATAGGCCAGCATCGCGTCTCCCACGGTGGAGCGCAGCTTCTGGCCGCCGTTGGCCAGGTATGCCTGCCGGAAGTAGTGGTAAGTGGTGCTGAATCCATTGCGTTCCTCGTCTGTCCAGGGTTCTTCCGGAGCTTTGCCCAGCAGAGACTGGAGGACGGCATAGCTGCCCCGCTTGCTGAACTCCAGAAAGTTCACCTTGCTGTATTTGTAAAAGCTGACGAACTCATAGTAGATATCTACGTCCTTCGAGCCGTCCCTCTCCGGCAAAATGCGGGTGACCTGGGCGGGGATGGACACCGCGCCAAAGTACTTCATCACGCTGACCCGCTTGTTGCCCTCCTCCACATAGAAGCGGTTTTTGTACTCATAGACCTTGATGGGGTCTCGGATGCCCTCTTTCAGGTGAGCGTTGCACAGCTTTTTCCACTTGACGGCAAACTCTGTGTTTTCCGGCAGCAGCGGCATAAAATTCCGGGCAAAGGAGGTGGTGCGCCCCGCCGTCCGGGTACCCATGATGAACTCCACCGGGATTTGGACAACACCCAGGTCGGTCCCCATCGACACGCGCTCCTGGGGAACCAGGTCGTCCAACACCGGCAAATAGGGGCTGATTCCCCTGGCAGTGCAGGCGCGCTGCTCCCGCTGGGCCAGCCGCTGGGCGTCTTTGTAATACTGTTCAGGCATAACATTTCGTCCTTTCCTGTTGATGGAAGCAGGGCCACGTCTCTGCTTGATGGCGGCGTCCGGTTTGGTTCAGGATACCACAGATTTTCGCCGGATGCAACCGACAGGTCGCGTTATTTCCCTGTGGATTCCGCCAGAGCGCGGTTCGTCTGGAGGATCCAGTCGATGAGATAGCGATAGATTTCCTCCCGCTGCGCTTCGTGGAGGACATCATGCCGCAGGCCGGGATAGAGCCTGACGCTGACCCGGCGCACGCCCTGACGGGCCAAAAACCGCTGTGTCCGGGCGACGCCCTTGCCGAAGTCCCCCACCGGGTCGTCCGCCCCTGAAAGGAGCAGTATGGGCAGCTCCGGGTTCATGCGCCGAACCTGTTTGGGGTCGATGCAGCGCTGCATCCCGCTCAGCAGCTCCCGGAAGGCCCCCACGGTGAAGTCCTCGCCCCGCAGCTCGTCCTGGAGGAATCCCTCGCGGGCCTGTTCATCTGCCAGGAGCCAGTCGAACTTGGACTGGTTTGGGGCAAATTTTTTGTTGTATGTGTCATAGGTCAGTTGGGTAATACGCTCGGTGGATACGTCATAGCCGTGTTTGGCCGCCTCCCGGTTCGCAACAAACCGCGCAATGGCAAGGGCGGCAGCGGATTGCTGCCCTGTTCCAATCAAAATGGCCGCGTCCGCGTCGGAGGGGTATCGGGTCAAAAAATCCCGCACCACAAAGGAACCCAGGGAGAACCCCAGCAGGCACAGCGGCAGAGCAGGGTACTGTTCCCGGATGCGTCTGTTCAGCGCCCAGGTGTCTTTCACCAGGAAGTCCCAGCTTCCCTTTGGCCCAAAATAGGTGCGAATGGGTCTGTCAGGGGACAGGGACAGGCCGTGGCCGATGTGGTCGTTCCCGCAGACCAGCAGCCCCTGGTCAGTGCAGGCTGCCGCTAGTTCCTCGTACCGACCAATATGTTCCGTAATGCCGTGGGAAATCTGCAAAATCCCCACAGGCGGCCCCTCCGGTGACCAGATGACCGCGTGGATGGGCGTTTTCCCGTCCGCAGACCGATAGGACAGCTCTTTTTTGTTCATTGCCTTGCCTTTCTTCCGGTTTTGCCCATCGTTCAGTACACGAACACGGCCACGCCCACGTTGACGGTCTCGTAAATCTTTTTCGCCGCCTCGTAGGGGGTGTTGACGCAGCCGTGGGAGCCGTTGGTCAGGTAGATGTCCCCGCCGTAGCTGCTGCGCCAGCTGGCGTCGTGGATGCCCACGTTGCCGGTGAAGGACATCCAATAATTCACGTAGGAACTGTAGCCCTGGGTGACGAAGGTACCCAGAGTGGCGGGGCTTTTGTGGCAGTCGAAGGCCCAGACGCTGCCGCTGGGGGTAGCGTTACCCTTGTTGGGGTTGCCGGTGACCACGGGGGTCTCCACCACCACCTTATAGTCCTTGTAGCACCACATGGTCTGGTCGGCGATGCTGACCTCCACGTAGGTGCCGCCGATGTCGTCCACTCCCCGCTCCTGGGCGGTGTAGAGGTAGGCGGGTTCCAGCGTGTCCACCGCTCCCGCCTCCACGGCCTCCATGAAGCGCCTCGGTGGTGGTGGGCCGGTCAATGCACCAGCCGTAGTCCCCGCCCGTCAGGGTCAGGGTTTCGCCGCTGTGGGTGGTGACCACGTGGGTCAGGCCAAAGGTGTCGTACTGGTAGGCCAGGGTGGTCTTGACCCAGTCAAAGACCAAATCGTAGTCGATGGCGTAGGTGCCGTCCTCCTGCTGGACGATCCAGTCCTTGATGACGGTGTTGTCCGCCACCTCCAGCCGCCCGTCCTCAAAGTCATAGGTGATCTCCGCCTTGAGCCAGCCGTTGATGATTTCCAGATTTTCGTTCAGCGTCTCATCGTCCTGGTAGACGGTGGGGGTGAGATAGCAGCCCTCTGCGTCCAAATCCACTTCGGTCTGGTGGGTGGTCAGCGCGTTCAGCAGCAGCTGGGTGGTCTTTTCCTCGTCCAGTTCAGTACCCTGCTCCTCCGCCTGAATGTAAAATCCATCGTCGTTTTTTTGCAGGGAGGCATCCTGCACCTTTGTCACGTAGAGGGGGCTGAAACAGTCCAGGTCGGCGATTTCCTGCTCTGCCTTGGTTTGATTATATGTAGTGTCCTCGGAGGCGGTCAGGGCGTCCTCTGTGAAATAATAAGTCACCCAAAGCGCGGGGCTGTACTGCTCCAGCAGCCGGAACACATCGCCGGTGTCGTCGTAGGCCAGGTCGATGTCTCTGGCCCGGATGACTTCGGTGACACCGTCCCGCTCCGCAATGGTCAGGGTGTACTCCTGGACCTGGCGGTTCAGGGCGGCCACGGCGTTGGACTCAGTCATGTTGCTGACATCCACGCCGTTGATGGTGGTCTTGTTGGGAAAACGTCCCGTATAATACTGCGCGGCCAGCCAATAGAAAAAGATCAGCAGCGCCAGGAACAGCGCCACAATCATCACATAGACCGCAGGGCCGGTTTTCCTTTTCCGCCTGCGCTTGACGGCAATGGCCCGTTTGGGGGTTTGCGCCATATTCTCACCTTCTGTCTGTGTCCAAAGCGTACTGTCGAAATGATACAGTTCGTCCTCTATACTCTACCACAGAGGGGCGGGAAATACAAGCAAAAAATCTAAAAGGAGGAACGAAAAGAGAAAGAACTTCTTTTATCAAACTTTGAAACGGCATTTTTCATACGCAGACGGCATTTTTTCGCAACTTACCGAATCGTCTCCGGCATTCTGCCGGAGATTTTTGCCGTTTTTGACAAAGAAACATCGGCCCACAGTCCACGCTGCGGCGCGGCGGGTGATCCTCCTCATTTGAGAATAGTGCGTTTCTAAAAGCGAATTGCATAAAGTCCCGTAATCGTGTAAGATACAATCATCAAAGGAAGAGAACCCACAGGATACGGGTATCACCCTGATTCATCTTCGCAAAGGGTCCGAGCCGCGCCAGGGTTCCGGGGGAACCGGAACAGCCAGGCCCGGAAAAGGGCAATTTCTGAAGCTGAGGAAAAGAGATGCCCACTTTCAACGCAAAGAAAGGAAGCGGTAAACATGATTATTGATGCCAATATGTACTGGTTCCCGGAGAGCGTCTTCGAGAACGAATCAGATTTGAACACATTCCTCTCCGAAATCCCCCGGAACTACGGCACCAACGGCTACCTCAAGGTCAACGACAACGGTACCCGCCAGATCGTCATTGAAAAGCCCACCGGCTACCAGAGCCTGAACTACGTTCAGGGGGATTACAAGGTGGAAACCATGCTGGCTGACCTGGACGAGGCTGGGGTGGACAAAGCGCTGCTGAAAATCCCCGGCTGCCACGAGTGGATGAGCCTGTCCACCTGCAAGATTTTCAACGATGGCATGGCCGACTACCAGAAGCGCAGCGGCGGGCGGCTGGTTCCCCTGATGGTGGTTCCGCCCCAGGACAACCCCGCCGTGTTTGCGGAAATCGACCGCTGCCGGAAGGAACTGGGCATGACCTCTGTCCAGATGTGCGCCCACTACGGCGACTACTACCTGGACGATGAGCAGTTCGCCCCCTTCTTCCGCAAGCTCAACGAGCAAAAGACCACCGTTTACGTCCACCACGTCCCCGTGCCGGTGGAGAACAAGATGCTCTGCGACTACAACAACCTGCGTCGGTCCTATGGCCGCTGCGTGGACCAGGCCACGGCCATTGGCCGGGAGGTGTTCAGCGGGTTCTTCGAGAAGTATCCCAACCTGACCTTCGTCCACTCCATGCTGGGCGGCGGGTTCTTCGCCCTGTCCAGTATGCTCTTCCCCCAGCAGTCCAAAGCCAAGGACAAGGTTCAGCGCTTTGAGGTGGGCCAGAGCAACGTGAAGGAGCAGTACGAGCAGCACATCTACTTCGAGATGTCCCACGCGCAGCCCTGGGGCAAGGAGCAGCTGGAGTGCGCCGTCAAGGTGCTGGGCGCGGATCACATCGTCTTTGGCACCTCTTATCCCGTCCGCCGGGAGTGGCTGCTGGGCGGCCCGGCCTTCGTCCAGGCGCTGGACATCACCGACGAGGAAAAAGACCTGATCCTCTGCAAGAACGCCCAGCGGCTCTACAACATCTAAAAGAAAGGGGGCGTCAGCCATGCTGACACAAGGAGGGGCGCAGCCCCAGAAGTACCCCTTGAGGGTAGGCGCCGGAAAAGCAAAAATCGAACTGTCCGAATCCCTGTTCCCCATCGAGGGCTTCGGCGGCGTCCACGACGACCTGTATGTGCGGGCAGTGCTGCTTGACGCAGGCTTCCCCTTCCTGATTGTGTGCTTCGACGCCACCTCCCTGCGGCCCTACGCAATCGATGCGTTCCGTGCCCAGGCGGCGGAGACGGCGGGCATCCCCCAGGAGGATGTCTGGCTCTGCGTCAGCCACACCTTCTCCGCGCCCCACCTGCGTTCGGAGGAGGCCATCGCCCGGGAGGGCGGCGAGGTGGCCCGGAAGAACGAAGTTCTCTTCGCCTCCATGACTGCCGCCATGCAAGCCGCCATCGCTCAGGCGAAAGACGGCCTGGAAGAAACCCAGCCCGTCATCGGCAACGCTTACTGTTCGGTGAACGTTAACCGGGATATGCGCACCGCCCAGGGCTGGTGGCTGGGTGCCGATGACTTGGGGGAGTCGGATAAGACCGTTCCCTTCGTCAAGTTCCTCCGCCCCGACGGGCAGACCAAGACCGTCCTCTACAGCTGTGATGTCCAGTCCTCCGTGATGGATCACTCCAAGGGCGCGGACGGGTACAGTCAGGTCACAGGCGACCTGGTGGGGGCCGCCAGCCGCTTCATCGAGGAGCAGTACGGCGACGACTTTGTGGCCCTGTTCCTGCTGGGGGCCGCAGGCGACCAGGCCCCGCTGTTCAAGGCCAAGCACAACATCCTGAACCGGGACGGATCCATCGAGGAGACGGACATCGGGGACGAGGGCTTTGTGTTGGTGAACGCCCTGGGCAAGAAGCTGGGAGCGCAGGTGGTGCAGGCCATGGAGCGGGTGAAGCAGCCCTTCCAGCCGGAGAACGCCACCCTGCGGCAGACCACTGTCAACTGCCCCGGCCAGAGGATCGCCCCCAACCTGCGGGACATCCGCCCCACCAAGTCCTACGACTTCCAGCCGGGCGAGGAGCGGACGGTGTCGGTGTCCTGCTTCACACTGGGTCATGTGGCTCTGGTGGGACTGGGGCCGGAGCTTTCCAGCACCACCGCCATTGACATCAAGAAGGATTCCCCTTATCCGCTGACCATCGTGGCTACTATGGTCAACGGCGGGGACAAGTATATGCCGGAACACACCGCCTATGACCGCATCACCTACGAGGCCATGAACTCCAAGTTCGCTCGCGGTGCGGCGGAACAGGTGGCGAGGCATATCACCGAGACGTTAAAATCCATCCGAAATGAGCCATTAGCTGTTAGCCGTTAGCTGTTAGTCAGGCGTTGCAAATGCAAAGCAACTGCTAAATAAGGAAACTGAGAGCAACACCACTCGTTTGTAACCAAATCCAAACGGTAAACGTGGTACATCATGTCAAGTACCACAAAGCTAAGAGCCAAGAGCTAATAGCTAAAAGCTACAATAAAGGAGGGAACACTATGAAAATTGGCTGCGCGAGGCATTGCCTCTCCCCCAAACAGGATCCGTTCTATCTCATCGGGTTCCGCAGCCCCAACCGTATGGAGCCGTCCAGCGGCATCCATGACGACATCTACTGCAACGCCCTGCTGTTTGAGCAGGACGGCAAGCGGCTGTTCCTGTTCTCTGCGGACTTCCTGGAGTTCGAGGAACCCATGGCCGAGGATGTCAAGACCCTGATGCTGGACAAATATGGCCTGGAGCGGGATTGTCTGCTGCTGGCCGCCACCCACAACCACTCCTCTGTGGTGGGCTACCACAAGGGCTGGTACACGGGCAAGTATGACCAGCGGTACTATGACTTCCTCATCGACACCATCTGCCGCAGCTACGAAGAGTGCGCCGCCAATCTGCGCACCGCCACCGCCAAAATCGGCAAAAAGGTCATCACCGGCTACTACGGCAACCGGAACCACCCCGGCCAGCTGGCGGACAACGAGGTGGCAGTGGTCAAGTTCTTCGATGAGAACGGAACCGCTTTCGCGGGCTTCGTCAACTGGGCGGTCCACTCCACCGTTATCAGCGCCGACAACACCTGGCTCACCGCAGAGTGGGCAGGCAATGTCAGCAAAAAGCTGGGCGACGTCTTTGGGTTCTACCCGGCCATGGTGGTGGGCGCTGCAGGCGATTGCAGCAACCGCAACGAGCGTCAGGGCAAGGACTTCATCGAATTGGAGCGGGTCTCCACCGGCATGGCGGAGGAAATCGCCGCCATCCCCGTGGAGAAGGACGTGGAACTGAACCGGCTGACGGTACAGACCCTGTTCCACACCGTCCACAGCAGCAATTTCCACCTGGACGCGAAAGCCTGGGTCATCAGCCTGGGAGGGATGCAAATCTTTGTGTTCCCCGGCGAGCTGGGCAGCGCCTTCGGCATCCAGATGAAGCAGAACTGCCCGGTGGAGGCAGTGGTCTGTGGCTATACCAACGGATATTATGAGTATTTTCTGCCTGCGGCAGAGTACGGCCTGTCCTTCGAGACCAAGGACAGCCCCGTTCCCCGGGGCGAGCCGGAAAAGCTCATCCAGAAATATATTCAAGTGTCAAATACCATCTAAAAAGAAAAGGAGAGTTCAACAATGGCTGAAAAACTGAAATTAGTCGCTCCCGTTGACGGACAGTGCGTCGATCTGGCCCAGGTGCCGGACGACACCTTCTCGGCAAAAGTTCTGGGCGACGGCGTCGCGTTTGTCTACGAAGGCAACACGGTCTATGCTCCCGCTGACGGTGAAATCACCCTGGTGGCAGAGACCAACCACGCGGTGGCCATCCACACTCCCGGCGGCCTGGATCTGCTGCTTCACGTAGGTCTGGACACCGTCAACCTGGGCGGCAAGGGCCTGGAAATGCTGGTCAAGATGGGCCAGCAGGTCAAGGTCGGCACTCCGCTGATCCGCATCGACCGCGCCTTTATGAAGCAGCAGGGGGTCAACCTCATCACTCCCATGGTGCTGACCAACGGCGACGAGGTCAACTTCACCGTCACCGGCATCGGCGCCAGCGTCAAGCGGGGCCAGACCACCGTGGTCGAATATGAGGCCACCGAGGAAGCTGCCGCTCCCGCCGCAGCCACCGTGGACACCGGCTCCAAGTACCAGAAGCTGTGCGAGACCATCATCGAGAACGTGGGCGGCAAGTCCAACGTTATCAGCGTCACCCACTGCGTCACCCGCCTGCGCTTTAAGCTCCAGGACGAGAGCAAGGCCAACACCCAGGTTCTGACCAACACCAAGGGCGTCATTCAGGTCATCCAGACCGGCGGCCAGTATCAGGTCGTCATCGGCCCCCAGGTGGACGAGGTCTACAAGGTCCTGATGGAGATCGGCGGCTTCAGCGCCGTTGACCCCGGCGATGTGGACCAGAAGAAGGACGACAACGGCGAAAAGCAGGGCATCATCAGCCGCTTCCTGGTGCTGATGACCGGCATCTTCCAGCCTCTGCTGAGTATGCTGATGGCCGGTGGTATGATCAAGGCCCTGCTGGTCCTGCTGACCACGGTTATGGGCGTTGTGGACACCGACAGCGGCACCTACACCATCCTCTACTCCATGGGCGACGCGCTGTTTTATTTCTTCCCCGTGGCCATCGGCTGGTCCGCTGCCCGTAAGTTCGGTCTGAAAGAGATTTACGGCATCGTCCTGGGCGGCGTGCTGGTCTATCCCGACCTGGTCGCCATCACCTCCAGCGACGCCCTCTACACTGTGTTCGCCGGGACCATCTTTGAGTCCGAAGTCTACACCACCTTCCTGGGCATTCCCGTGATCTTCCCCGCTGTGGGCTACACCAGCTCCGTTATCCCCATCATCGTCATCGTCTGGGTGGCCTCTCTGCTGTTCAAGTGGCTGAACAAGAGCCTGCCCGCCATGCTCCGTTCCTTCTTCACTCCGTTCCTGACCCTGCTCATCACCGCGCCTGTTGGCCTGCTGGTCATCGGCCCCATCTGTATGCTGCTCCAGGGCTTCCTGACCGGCTTCATGTCCTTCATCGTCAACCTGAACGCTGGTATCGCCGGCCTCATCATCGGCACCTTCTGGTCTCTGCTGGTTATGTGCGGCCTGCATATGCCCATCATCATCATGTGCAACCTGAACATTGCCACCTATGGCTATGACATCATCCACCCGCTGTTCTTCACCGGCGCCATCGCCAGTGTGGGCGCCTGCATTGGCGTGCTGATCCGCACCAAGGACGCGGAAGAGCGCAGCCAGATCATCCCCTCCGCCATCTCCTCCTTCTTCGGCATCAACGAGCCGACCCTGTATGCGGTTCTGTTCCCCCGCAAGATGCTGATGTACGGCACCTTCCTCTCCGCCGGTATCGGCTCCATGATCTGCGGCTTCTGCGGATCCAAGCTGTACTCCTTCGGCGCGTCCGGCATCCTGGGCCTGCCCTGCTACATCAACCCGGAAGGCATCGACTTCGGCTTCATCGCCCTGTGCATCGCCATGGTGGTCAGCTTCGTCCTGGCTATGATTTGCGGCATCATCTGGGGCGGCAAGAAGGACTCCGACAGCCTGAACATCGATATGTCCGTGTAATCGGGTCGATTCCCTACCTACGCTGCTCCCTCCTA
>JAJQBR010000042.1 GCA_021203185.1 Clostridiales bacterium | reverse complement strand
AATGAGGTATTTTTCCAAGAAAATAGTGTTGCACTTGATTGACAACCTGCCCTGTACCAGGCCATGAAGCTGCTGACCGGCCACGCCTTTTTGCTGGTGGGCAGCGGCATCAAGACCGGCCTGAACATCCATATGGATAACCCCGCCCAGCTGGGCAGCGACCTGGTGGTCAACGCCGTGGCCGCCAACGCCAAATACCCCAAGCCGCTGGTGTTCTTCTACATGGGTACTGCCACCACCCTGTCGGTGCTGGACAAACACGGCACCTATCTGGGGGGTATGATTATCCCCGGTCTGCGCATCTCCACCGACGCGCTGTCCGCCCAGGCCGCCCAGCTGCCCGTCATTCCTCTGGCCATGCCCCAGCGATTGATTGGCCGCAACACCGTAGAGTGTATGCAGGCCGGGGCCGTCTACGGCTGGGCCGCCATGCTGGACGGTCTGGTGGACCGGGTAGAGGAGGAGCTGGGCGAACCGGTGACTGCCATCGCCACCGGCGGACTGCTCCAGGTGGTGCTGCCCGCCTGTCGGCGGCACATCATCCCGGATCCCCACCTGCGGCTCAACGGTCTGCTGATTTTGTATCAGAAGAACCAGGGTCGGCGGCGGTGAGGCTTTTTCCCCTCTCTGTGTTTCCCTTTGCTTCTGCCCCCTGACAGCTTTATTGAGAAGCATTACCACACGCCTGTGGGGGCCGCCTCTACACATACGGCAGCAAAAGGGGGACATCCAAATTCGCATTTATCCCACACCCATTGGAGGTTCTATGCTTTATATTGTCATTGCCGTCATTCTGTTCGGCTTGCTCATCGCCATTCACGAGTTCGGTCACTTTACCGTTGCAAAGCTGTGCGGCATCCAAGTCAACGAGTTCTCTGTTGGCATGGGGCCGTTGCTGCTGCACAAACAGGGCAAAGAGACCCTCTATTCCCTGCGGCTGCTGCCCATCGGCGGTTACTGCGCCATGGAGGGGGAGGACGAGGAGAGCGACAACCCCCGCGCCTTTGGCAACGCCTCCGGCTGGAAGCAGTTCCTGGTGCTCATCGCCGGGTCCGCCTTCAACTTCCTGGCGGGGCTGCTGATTCTGCTGTGCCTCTACGCCAGCGTCACTTCCTACGCCACCGCCACCATCACCGGCTTTATGGACGGCTTCCCCTGCGAAGGGGAGGATATGCTGATGGTGGGGGACGAAATTCTCTCCATCAACGGCCGGGCGGTGCTGCTCTCCGGCGACATCTCCACCATCCTCTCCCTGAGTGACGAGGACACAGTGGACATCGTGGTCCGCCGGGACGGGGAAAAAGTCAAACTCGATGACCTGCCCCTGACCTTGCGGGAGTACGAGGTGGACGGCGAGACCGTCTGGCGCTACGGCCTGTACCTGGGGGTGGAGGAGGCCACCATCCCCGTCCGGCTGCGCAACGGGTTCTATTCGGCGGTGGACTTTGTGCGCACCGTCTGGTGGAGCCTGGAGATGCTGATTTCAGGGGACGCCGGTCTTTCCGACCTGAGCGGGCCAATCGGCATTGTCAGCACCATGAGCGAGGTGGGAGAGGCGTCGGCCACCACGGTGGATGCCATTCTGAATCTGCTCTACTTCGCGGCGTTCATCGCCATCAACCTGAGCGTTATGAACCTGCTGCCCATCCCCGCCCTGGACGGGGGCCGGGTGTTCTTCCTGCTGCTGAACGGGCTGCTCTACCTGGTGTCCCGGCGGCGCATCCCGGCCAAATACGAGCAGTATGTCCACCTGGCGGGGATGTGCGCGCTGCTGCTGTTGATGGCGGTGGTGGCACTTCAGGATGTGTATAAGATTTTTGTGTGAGGCTGTTTTAGCCTGTTTTCGGAGGTTTTTGCTATGACAAAACAGATCATGGTGGGCAGCGTCCCCGTCGGCGGCGGCGCGCCGGTGGCCATTCAGTCCATGTGTTCCACCCACACCGACGACGTGGAGGCCACAGTGCAGCAAATTCGTCGGCTGGAGGCCGCCGGGTGTGAGATCATCCGGGTGGCCGTGCCGGATAAGCCCTCCGCCAGAGCCATTGGCAAAATCAAGGAGCAAATCAACATCCCTTTGGTGGTGGATATCCACTTCGACTACAAGCTGGCCTTGGAGTGTATCGCCGCCGGAGCGGACAAGGTTCGCATCAACCCCGGCAACATCGGCGGGGAGGATCGGGTCAAGGCGGTGGCCAACGCCTGCCGTCAGAAGAACATCCCCATCCGCATCGGCGTCAACGGCGGCAGCCTGGAAAAGCCCCTGCTGGCCAAATACGGCGGCGTCTGCGCTGAGGCGCTGGTGGAGTCTGCCTTCGGACATATCAAGCTGCTGAACAAATACGATTTTGACGACATCTGCGTCTCCCTCAAGTCCTCCAGCGTTCCTATCACTATGGCGGCTTACAAGCTGATGCACGAGCGCAGCGACTACCCCCTGCACCTGGGCGTCACCGAGGCGGGTACCAAGACCATGGGTACTATCAAGTCCGCCATTGGCATCGGCGGCCTGCTGGCCCAGGGCATTGGCGACACCCTGCGGGTGACGCTGACGGCAGACCCCGTGGAGGAGGTCGTGGCCGCCAAGCAGATTTTGCAGGCTGCGGGCCTCCGGCAGGACGGTCCCAATCTGATCTCCTGCCCCACCTGCGGGCGCACCTGCATCGACCTGATCCCTCTGGCCCAAGAGGTGGAGGAGCGGCTGAAAACCGTCAACAAGCCCATCACCGTGGCGGTCATGGGCTGCATCGTCAACGGCCCCGGCGAGGCCAGCGCCGCCGACGTGGGCATCGCCGGGGGCAAGGGCTTCGGCTATCTGTTCGCCCACGGCGAGGTCATCCAGTCCAGGGTGCCGGAGGACCGGCTGGTGGACGAGTTGTTCAAGCTCATCGACCAGATTTGAGCGAAGTCTCACAAAATTCGAGTGGAAAAGGAGCGTTTATGGATTGTCCCAAAGTCGTTCCCCTGCTGGGGATGTTTCCCCGGTGCCAACTGAACGAGGCGTTGTCCAAAACTGCCGCGTGCTGCCAGGTGCGGCACGCGGTCCTTCACCCTGCCCAGCGGGCGGTGGAACTGGAGGTCAATTTCTCTGTCGCCCCGGAAAGGCAGTCTGTCGCCGCCCTGGAGCGGGCGGTCTGCTCCACCTATGGTCTGCGCCGGGTGGAGGTTCATCAGGCGGCGGAACCTCAGGGCAGCGCCCCTGCCGCACCCCTGGTGGAGTTGGGTACGATGGAGGCCGAACCGGACGAAGCCGTTCCTCTGCCGGAGGAGACCCCGCCGGAGCCGGACTTCCCCACCTGGGTACCGGAGCCGCTGGAGGAACGCCCTCCGGTGGAGGCGGATCCCTTTGCCCGCACCGAGGCCCTGCGCGCAAAAAAACTCCAGGCCGTGCGGCGGGAAGGCCCCGCCCATAAGAACAAAAAGCCCCGCAGCCGTCCTGTCAGCGAAAACGGTATGATCTACGGCAAGCGCATCCGGGGCCATGCCATCCCAATGAGCGATTTGGATTTGAACCTGGGGACGGTGTGCGTCACTGGGAAAATCTACGCCGACAACAGCCGGGAACTGAAAAAGCGGAACGCCTGGGTGGTCAGCTTTAATATCACCGACAACACCAACTCCGTCACCGTCTCCAAGTTTATGGAGAACAAGGAGGCGGAGCCGGTGATGAAAGCGCTGAAAAGGGGGACTTACGTCACCGTGGAGGGCAAGCTCAGCATGTCCCACTACACCGGCGACATGGAGTTGTCCCCTTACGCCATCGCCCCGGCGGAGCCTCCGGAGGAGCGGATGGACACCGCCCCGGAAAAGCGGGTGGAACTGCACCTGCACACCCGGTTCTCCACTATGGACGCCCTGACCGAGGTGAAAGACGCGGTCAAGCGGGCCATCAAGTGGGGCCACAAGGCCATCGCCATCACCGACCATGGCGTAGCCCAGGCGTTCCCCGACGCCTGCGCTGCCGCCGGGGACAAAATCAAGGTCATCTACGGCACCGAAGCCTATTTCGTCAACGACGTGGACGAGCGGGTGGTGGTCAAAGGGGAGTGCCGGAGCGGGTTTGACGATGAAATCGTCTGCTTCGACCTGGAAACCACCGGTCTCAGCGCCGTCAAAGACCGCATTATCGAAATCGGCGCGGTGCTGCTGAAAGGCGACCAGATTCTGGACAAATTCGACACTTTTGTGGACCCCGGCAAGCCCATCCCCCGAAAAATCGTGGGGCTGACCGGCATCACCGACGAGATGGTGGCCGGAGCGCCCAGCCAGGAGGAGGCGCTGAACCGGTTCCTGGACTGGGCCGGAGACCGGCTGCTGGCCGCCCACAACGCCGACTTCGACATGGGTTTTCTGTCCCAGGGCTGCCAACGAATGGGCAGGCCCTTCCACAACCCCTCTTTGGATACATTGGTACTCTCCCAGCACCTGCTGCCCGATTTGGGCAAATATACATTGGATTCCGTCTCCGGCTATCTGAACCTGCCGGAGTTCAACCACCACCGAGCCTGCGACGACGCGGCCATGGTGGGCTATATGCTGGTCCCCTTCTGGAAAATGCTGCGGGATCTGGGGGTGAACGACATCAGCGGCATCAACGCCCGTATGCCCACCCTCCGCAGCGGCAGAAAACGCAAGCAGCGGCTGCGGCACCTCATCGTGCTGGCAAAAAACCAGAGCGGCCTGCGGAATCTCTATAAACTCATTTCTCTGGCCCATTTGGAGCATTTCCAGCGCCGTCCGGTCATGCCCAAGAGCCTCATCAACGAAAACCGGGAGGGCCTCATCATCGGCTCCGCCTGCGAAGCGGGGGAGCTGTTCCAGGCGGTGGAGAACCACAGGGACTGGGACGAACTGAAACGCATCGCCAGCTGGTACGACTTTTTGGAGATTCAGCCCCTTTGCAACAACGCCTTTCTGGTGGAAAAGGGGCTGGCCAGGGATGAGGAGGAACTGCGGGAGTTCAACCGCACCATTGTTCGGCTGGGCAAGGAGCTGAACAAGCCCGTCTGCGCCACCGGCGACGTGCATTTCCTGGACCCGGAGCAGGAGATTTTCCGACATATCCTGCTCTCCGCCAACGGCTACGACAGCGCCGACGAGGAACTGCCCATCTACTTCAAGACTACAGACGAAATGCTGGAGGAATTTTCCTATCTAGGGGCCGAGGACTGCAAAAAAGTGGTGGTGGACGACCCCAACCGCATTGCCAGGTGGTGCGACAAAATCAATCCCCTGCCCAAAGGGCTGTTCGCCCCCACGCTGAAGGATTCGGACAAGGAACTGGAGTATCTGGTCTACCACAAGGCCCACGAGCTTTACGGAGACAAGCTGCCCAAAATCGTCCAGGACCGCATTAATTTGGAGCTGCCTGGCATCATCCAGCGGAAGTACGATGTGATTTATATGTCCGCCCAGAAGCTGGTGCAAAACTCTCTGGAGCACGGCTACCTGGTGGGCAGCCGGGGCAGCGTCGGCTCCTCCATCGTGGCCTTCCTCTCCGGCATCACCGAGGTCAACAGCCTGCCGCCCCACTACCGCTGTCCCAAGTGCAAGCACTCCGACTTCGACGTGGACACCAAAGAATACGGCTGCGGCGCCGACCTGCCGGACAAAAACTGCCCGGTCTGCGGCGCCCCCATGGTGAAGGACGGCTTCAACATCCCCTTCGAGACCTTCCTGGGCTACGGCGGCACCAAGGTACCCGACATCGACCTGAATTTCTCCGGCGAATATCAGGCCCGCGCCCACAAGTACACCTTTGAGCTGTTCGGCGAGGGCCACGTCTTTAAGGCGGGTACCGTGGGTACCGTGGCGGAGAAAACCGCTTATGGCTACGTCCTCAAGTACCTGGAGCAGCGGAATATGAAGGTGTCCAGGGCGGAGGAAAGCCGTCTGGCCCTGGGCTGCACCAACGTGAAGCGCACCACTGGCCAGCACCCCGGCGGCATGGTGGTCATCCCCGGCGACAAGGAGATTTACGACTTCTGCCCGGTGCAGCACCCGGCGGACGACCCCCACTCCGACATCATCACCACCCACTTTGAATACCACTCCATGGAGTCCAACCTGCTCAAGCTGGATATGCTGGGCCACGACGACCCCACCATGATTCGGATGCTCCAGGACCTGACGGGGAAAGACCCCACCACCATCCCCCTGGACGACAAGGACACCATGTCCATCTTCTGCTCCTCCAAGGTGCTGGGGTACGAGGACGACCCGGTCTTGGGGCCAACCGGCAGCTGCGGCATCCCGGAGTTCGGCACCTCCTTCACCCGGCAAATGCTCATCGACACCCAGCCCAAGAACTTCAACACCCTGCTGCGGCTGTCCGGCTTCTCCCACGGCACCGACGTGTGGCTGGGCAACGCCAAAGATTTGATTCTAAGCGGCACCGCCTCCGTCACCGACGCCATCGGCTGCCGAGACGACATCATGCTTTATCTGATTTCCATGGGCTGCGATGAGCTGCGGAGTTTCAAGTTCATGGAGGCCGTGCGAAAGGGCGTTATCCACAAGGGCAAGAGCTGGCCGGAGGGCATCGAGGGGGAAATGCGGGAGCATGGCATCCCGGAATGGTACATCGAATCCTGTCGGAAAATCAAATACCTGTTTCCCAAGGCCCACGCGGTGGCCTACGTTATGATGGCCTTCCGCATCGCCTGGTTCAAGGTGCATGAGCCGCTGGCGTTCTACGCCGCCTACTTCTCCATCCGGGCCAAGGCGGTGGACGCCACGTGTATGTGCCTGGGGATGGACACCGTCAAGGACAAGATGAAGGAAATCAAGGGCAAGGAAAACCCCACCGACGTGGAGGAAAAGATGTACACCACGTTGGAGATGTGCTACGAATTTTACCTCCGGGGCTTTACCTTCTCAAAAATGGATCTGCTCCAGATGCAGGCCACCCGCTTCGGGGTGGACTGGGAGAAAAAGGCGCTGATGCCTCCCTTCACCTCCCTCCCCGGCCTGGGAGACGCAGCGGCGGAGGCCACCGTGGAGCAGCTCAGGGCCAGAGACGGCCAGCCCTTCATCTCGGTGGAGGAGGTGGCCAACTGCTGCACCAAGCTGTCCCTGTCCCAGCTGGAGCAGCTGAAATTTATGGGGGCCATGGACGGCCTGCCGGAGACCAGTCAAATCACGTTGTTCTAATGGAGTGTGATCCTCTATGAATGAAAACACGGAAAAAGTGCTGAACTGGGCCAGAGAATTGCAGGCCCTCTCCACAGCGGGGCTTTTTTACACCAAAAACGACTTTGACCACGAACGGTTCGAGCGCATCCTGGACATCGCGGCGGAGATGACCAACCAGGTCTCCGATGAGCCGCTTGAGCAGATTCAAAACATCTTCCAGCACGAGTACATCTACCAGACTCCGAAAATCGACAGCCGCGCTATCCTCTTTGACGACGAGGACCGGGTGCTGTTGATTCAGGAGCTGGACGGCACTTGGGCGCCGCCGGGGGGCTGGTGCGAGTACGACCTGCACCCCGCCGCCAACGCGGCGAAGGAGTGCCGGGAGGAGGCCGGGCTGGAGGCGGAACCCTACCGGCTGGTGGCCGTCCACGACCAGCGGCTCCACAACGAACCCTGGCAGTTTTACACCGTGATTCGGATGCTCTACCTGTGCCGCTTGAAAGGCGGGGCGTTTCATGAGAACATCGAGACGCTACGCAGCGACTGGTTCGCCCTGGACGCGCTGCCGGAGATGAACCGATCCAAGGTTTCCCCTGACCAGCTGCAGCTGTGCCTGGAGGCCAAATACGCGGAAACGTGGGAAACCCGGTTTGACACACCGTAAAAATCAGCCATTTTCCCAGTTGACAGGTCAGATAAACTATGGTAGTGTATTAGCGCGCTAAAGTGAAAATTGGGGAAAGGCTGTCGATAGCTGTTCCTTCCCCTGTCAGGAGTTAATCTTACTATGAAATACATTCCAAACACCCCGGAGGGGACCCGCGACCGGCTCTTTGGCGAGTGCCGGGAGCGTCGCCAGGTGCAGGCCGCGCTGACCGACCTGTTTCGGCAGCGGGGCTACACGGAGATCATCACCCCCGACGTGGAATATTACGATGTCTTTGCCCTGGCGGGCAGCAGCATCCCCCAGGAGGCCATGCTGAAGGTCATCGACAAGAGCGGGAAGATTTGCGTCCTTCGGCCCGACGGCACCACCCCCATCGCACGGGTGGCGGCCACCAAACTGAAAGACATCATTCTGCCCCGCCGGTTTTACTATAGCCAGTGCGTCTACCGCTCCAGCAGCGGCAACAAGGGCGAAAACGGCGAGCTTCCCCAGTGCGGGGTGGAACTGATCGGGGCCTCCGGCAAAAAGGCCGACCTGGAGATGATCGCCGCCGCCGTGGACGCCATCCGGGCCTGCGGCGTGACGCAATTCCACGTGGAAATCGGTCACGCGGGCATTTTCTCCTCCTTTGTGGAGGGGATGGACCTGGCGGAGGAGGATATGGAAACTGTCCGCGCCCTCATCGAGGGCAAAAACTTCGCCGCCCTGGGGGACTGCCTGGCGGCCCACGCGGACCAGCCCGGCTGCGCTGCGGTGAAGCGGCTGGCTTACCTTTTCGGCGGGCCGGAGGTGCTGGACGAGGCCGAGGAGCTGCTGGGCCGGGAGGATGAATCCATCGAGTACCTCCGGGCGCTATACCGCATTTTGCAGGCGGCGGGCTACGGCGACGCCATTCGCTTCGACCTGGGCATGGTCCACCGCATTGACTACTATACCGGCGTCATTTTCCGGGGCTACGTGGAGGGGGCCGGCACCGCCGTCCTCTCCGGCGGACGGTATGACAAGCTGTGCGCCTCCTTTGGACGGCCCGCCCAGGCCATCGGCTTTGCCGTGGACGTGGACGCGGTGGCGGCCTGTCTGCCCCGGGTGGAATTGCCCCAGGTGCAGACCGTTATCCACTACGAGCCGTCCATGCTGGCCCGCGCGCTGGAAATCGTGGACGCACTGCCCCAGGGCAGCAGCGAGCTGTCTCCCTGCTCCCGGCTGGAGGGGACGCTGAACCTGGCCCGGGAGAAAAACATCCGCACCGTCCTTGTGGTGGACGAGAGCGGCGAGAGAGAGGTGGAGATATGAGTCGGCTGCGCATCGCCCTGACCAAGGGCCGCCTGCAGGACAAATCTGTGGCCCTATTCGAGGGGGCGGGGATGGACTGTTCCCCCATCAAAAATCCCGGACGGAGACTGATCCACTCCATCCCCAACTATCCGCTGGACGCGGTGCTGTCCAAGGCCCCGGACGTGATCACCTACGTGGAACACGGGGCCTGCGACCTGGGCATCGTGGGCAAAGACACCATCATGGAGAAGGGCGGCTCCTTCTATGAGGTGCTGGACCTGGGCTTCGGCAAATGCCGCTTTGCCCTGGCGGTGCGGGAGGGGGCCGACTTCTATGGCACCTATAAATACCGGGTCATCGCCTCCAAGTACCCCAACGTGACGCGGGCGTTCTTCGCCGCCAAAGGCATGGACGTGGACGTGATCAAAATCGAGGGCAGCGTGGAGCTGGCCCCCATCCTGGGGCTGGCGGACGGCATTGTGGACATCGTGGAGACCGGCGCCACCCTCAAGGCTAACGGTCTTGTCCCCATCGAGACGGTGGCCCCCATCTCCGCCCGGCTCATCGTCAACACCGCCAGCATGAAGCTGTACAAAAATGAAATTCTGGACTTTATCTCCAAATGCGAACAGGAACTGAGGGACAGCAAATGATTCAAATTGTAAAGGCCGACGGCGAGGCCGAGCTGCGGCTCATCGACAACCTGCGCACCCGCGCCGCCCAGGCAAACGGGAGCATCACCAGGTCTGCGGCGGAGATCATGGCCGCAGTGGAGCAGCGAGGCTACGACGCCGTCCGGGAGTATTCCCTGAAATTTGACAAGGCGGAGCCGAAGGAGTTCACCGCCGGAGAATTGCAGGCGGCCTACGACGCCTGCGACCCGGCGCTCATTCGGACGATGGAACACGCCGCCGCCAACATCCGGGATTATAATGAACACCTGCTGGCGAAATCCGCCGAATGGACCAGCCCCGACGGGGGCAAAGTGGGGCGCGTGGTGCGGGGCCTGACCCGCGTGGGCATCTACGTCCCCGGCGGCACCGCCGCCTATCCCTCCTCAGTGCTGATGAACGCCGTCCCCGCGCGTGTGGCCGGGGTGGAAGAACTCATCATGGTCACGCCCCCCACCGAGAACCTGAATCAGGCAGTACTGGCCGCAGCGAAAATCGCTGGAGTGGACCGGGTCATTGGCGTGGGCGGCGTCCAGGCAGTGGCGGCCCTGACCTACGGGGCCGGGTTTATCCCCAAGGTAGATAAACTGGTGGGGCCGGGCAACGCCTACGTCGCCGCAGCCAAGCGTATGGCTTATGGCACATTGGACATCGACATGGTGGCGGGGCCAAGCGAGGTGCTGGTCATCGCCGACGAGACTGCCAACCCCAAATATGTGGCCGCTGACCTGATGAGCCAGGCGGAACACGACAAAATGGCTTCCGCCATGCTGCTGACCACCAGCGAGGCGTTGGCTCAGGCGGTGGACAAAGAGATCATCCGGCAGTCCGCCGCCCTCAGCCGCCGGGACATCATCGAAGCCTCCCTGCGGGATTTCGGCGCGGTCATTGTCTGCGACACGCTGGAGCGGGCGGTGGATCTGGCCAATCTGGAGGCCCCGGAGCATCTGGAAATTTGCACCGCTGATCCCCGTGCTCTGCTCCCCGGCATCAAAAATGCCGGAGCGGTATTCTTGGGCAGTTACGCCCCGGAACCCCTGGGGGACTACCTGGCGGGGCCGGATCACGTGCTGCCCACCAGCGGGACGGCCCGGTTCTTTTCGCCGCTGTCGGTGGACAGCTTCTTAAAGACCATGAGCGTGCTGGAATTTGCCCGGCCCTCGCTGGAGGCCGTCCACCGGGAGGTGGAGTGCTTCGCACAGGCGGAGCATCTCACCGCCCACGCCAACTCCATTCGCGTCCGGTTTGAGGAGTGAAATCAATGGGATATATCGCTGTGGTTGACTACGACGTGGGCAACCTGATGAGTGTAAACAACGGCATGAAGTACCTGGGCTTTTCCACCCGCGTCACAGCCGACCCCAAAGAGCTGGAACTGGCGGACGCCATCATCCTGCCCGGCGTGGGGGCTTTCCCCGACGCGGCGGCCAAACTGGAGCAGCGGGGCATGATGGCGGAAATTCGCCGCCAGAGCGCCAAAAAGCCGGTTTTGGGCATCTGCCTGGGGATGCAGCTGCTGTTCGAGACCGGGTACGAGATCCGGGAGGCCCAGGGGCTGGGCCTCATCCCCGGCACGGTGGAGTATATCCAGACCCAGTACAAGCTGCCCCACATCGGCTGGAATAGCCTGACGTTCCACACCCCCTCCCCCCTGTTCGACGGGGTGGAAGAGGGCAGCTATGTGTACTTTGTCCACTCCTTCCGGGGGATGCCCACCCAAGCGGAGGATGTCATCGCTGCCACCGATTACGGTACGGAGATCACCGCCGCCGTCCAGCGGGGCAACGTCTTTGGCACCCAGTTCCACCCGGAGAAGTCGGGAGACATTGGGCTGCAAATGCTGCGGAACTTTGGAGGGCTGAACCGATGATTATTGAACCGGCAATCGACTTGAAGGACGGGCGGGTGGTTCGCCTCCAAAAGGGCGCGTTCGACACCGTCCATCAAGTAGCGGACGACCCGCTGGCGGTGGCGCGGGAGTTCGCCGCCGCAGGCGCGAAAGTCATTCACATGGTAGATTTGGACGGCGCCCGGCAGGGCGTGCGGGTCAACGGCGACATCGTCCGCCGGGTGGCCCAGGAGAGCGGCTTACAGGTGGAGATGGGCGGCGGCATCCGCAGCATGGCCGACCTGGAGGCGGTGGACGCCATGGGCGTGTGGCGGATGGTCATTGGCTCTGCTGCGGTGGAACACCCGGACTTTGTGCGGGAGGCCGTGGAGCGCTACGGCGGGCGCATCGCCGTGGGCGTGGACGCCAAGGACGGCGAGGTGAAAACCGCCGGGTGGGAGAAGGGCAGCGGCCTGCACTATCTGGACTTCGCCCGCTCCATGGAGCAGCTGGGGGTGAAAACGCTGGTATTCACCGACATCGACACCGACGGGATGCTCTCCGGCCCCAACTTCGACAGCCTGCAAAAGCTCCAGGCCGCCATCTCCTGCCAAATCGTGGCCAGCGGCGGCGTTCATGTGCTGGAGGACATCATAAAGCTGGAAGAAATGGGCCTCTACGGGGCCATCATCGGCAAAGCCTACTACGCCGGAACCATCGACCTGGCGGCGGCGGTCCGCGTTGGCGGCAGCCAGGCCACCCCTTGACAGAGGAGGGAACCCTATGTTAGCAAAGAGAATCATTCCCTGCCTGGACGTGCGGGACGGCCGGGTGGTCAAGGGGGTCAACTTCGTCAACATCCGGGACGCAGGCGACCCGGTGGAGCTGGCGGCCTACTACTCCCAGCAGGGAGCCGACGAAATCGTCTTTCTGGACATCACCGCCACCTATGAGGCCCGCAAGACCGTGGCCGACATGGTGCGCCGGACGGTGGAGCGGGTCTACGTCCCCGTGACGGTGGGTGGCGGCATCCGCACCGTGGAGGACTTTCAGGAGCTGCTCCGGGCCGGGGCGGACAAAATCAGCGTCAACTCCGCCGCTGTCAAGGACCCAACCCTGATTTCCAGAGCGGCAGAGCGGTTCGGCAGCCAGTGCGTGGTGCTGGCCATCGACGCCCGCCACCGGGACGAGGGCGGCTACGAAGTCGTTGTGGCCGGAGGCCGCATCCCCACGGGGAAGGACGCAGTGGAGTGGGCCAAAGAGGGCGAAGCCCTGGGCGCGGGGGAAATCCTGCTGACCAGCATGGACGCGGACGGCACCAAGCAGGGCTTTGACCTGGAAATGACAAAGGCCATCACCGACGCGGTGAACATCCCCGTCATCGCCTCTGGCGGCTGCGGCAGCCTGGAGCATTTCGCGGAGGTGTTCCAGCAGGCGGACGCGGACGCGGCGCTGGCGGCCTCTCTGTTCCACTTCGGGGAACTGACCGTTCCCCAAGTGAAGGACTATCTGCGGGGCCAGAACATCCCCGTGCGATAATGAGGTGAGAGCATGATTGAACCCAAAGATTTGTTTCAAAAATCCGATTTGATCCCCGTTATCATCCAGGACCGGGAGACAAAAGATATCCTGATGCTGGGCTTCACCAACGAGGAAGCGTACCTGAAAACGCTGGAGACCCATACCGCCTGGTTCTGGAGCCGCAGCCGCCAAAAGCTGTGGAACAAGGGGGAGACCAGCGGCAATTATCTCTTTGTAAAGAAGATGATCACCGACTGCGACACTGACACCCTGCTCTACATCTGCGATCCCAAAGGCCCCACCTGTCACACCGGGGCGCGGAGCTGCTTCTTCCGGGACATCTGGGAGGAGGAACCATGAGCCGGGCGCAGCAGGCCATCCAGGAGCAGTACGACGTGGCCCTGGACCGGAAAAACAACCCTGTGGGGGGCAAGTCCTACACCAACTACCTCTACACCCAGGGGCTGGATAAAATCCTGAAAAAGTGCGGCGAGGAGACCTTTGAGGCGGTTATTGCCGCCAAAAATGACGACGACGCCGAGACGGTGGGGGAGCTGAACGACGTGATTTACCACGTCACCGTGCTGCTCTGCCAGCAGGAGGTGCCCCTCTCCGCGGTGGTGGACGCGCTGAACGTCCGCTGCGCCGCCCAGGGGCTGGGCGTGGATGAGATTTACGACATCATCGCCCAACGGGGGGCCAGCGGCGACGAGGGCTCCTACACCGCCTATCTGTTCGGCCAGGGGCTGGACAAGATTCTGAAAAAGGTGGGCGAGGCGTGCAGCCTGCTCCTGCTGGCGGGCAAGGCCGGGGACCGGGAGCAAATCGCCTACGAGACGGCGGACCTCCTCTATCACCTGTTGGCCATGATGGTGGCCAAAGACATCCCCGTGGCGGCGCTGGCCGACGAGCTGGACCGCCGCAGCGGAAAAACCGGCAATTTAAAGACCTTTCACAGCACCGATTTGAACACTTAACTGCTCTGACCGATAGGAAAGGATGGAAAATTCCATGCGGGACAAACTTTTTGTCAAGCGGCTCATCATGTGTCTGGTGGGCGTGTGCATCTGCGGCGTGGCCGTGGGCTTCTTCAACACCGCCGTGTTCGGCGTTGACCCCTTCCAGTGCTTCGCCCAGGGGCTGCACAACCGGTTCCGGTTTATCCCCGTTTTCGCCAGCTACGGCACCTTTTACGCCGCCGTCAATCTGGTGCTGCTGGTTATCGACTTCTTTTTGGACCGGCATTACATCGGCCTGGCCACCTTCCTGAATATGTTCTTCGTGGGCTACCTGGTGACGTTTTCCGAGTGGTGCATCTACCAGGTAATTCCGGAGCCGGGGCTGACCGCCAGAGTGGTGCTGCTGCTCATCGGCATCTTTCTGTGCTGCCTGGCCTCCGCCCTCTACTACACCGCCGACCTGGGTGTCTCCACCTACGATGCCATTCCCCTGACCATCACCGACCGCAAGCCTAAGATAGCGGGAAGGGTCATTCCCTTCCGGTTCATCCGCATCGTCAGCGACCTGATTTGTGTAATCATCGGGTATGCCTGCGGCGCGGTGGTGGGCATCGGCACGGTTATCACCGCCTTCTTTATGGGGCCGCTAATTGAAGTACTCAAGCGGCGCATCGCCATCCCCCTGCTCTACGGGAAACAGGCCGCCGATGGTACTGCCCCTTAACCAACAAGGAGGCTTTCGACCATGAAACACAGCAAACGCTTTTTCTCTCTGGCGCTGGCGTTGGTGCTGGCCCTGTCCCTGACCGCTTGCGGCGGTTCCACGGTGGATTCTGCCGACAGCTCCGTGGACGAGGGCGCAGACCTGTCCTCTGAGGAGGATTCCTCCACCGCCGAGGCCGTCTGGTATGAGGAGGCCCCGGTGGGAACCGAGCTTTACAGCGACGACACCTGCGCCGTTATTCTCACCGCCCAGGAGAGCGGCGACAGCGGTTCCGCCACCACCCTCACCCTGACCTACAGCGGGGAAGGCTCTTTGGTGGTGGATCTGATCGCCTACGACACGGAGGAGTATAACGCCTTTGTTCGGGGCGAGGAGGATTACGTGGTCTCCCAGCAGTATGGCCGCTTCACCGCCAACGCGGGCGACACGGACAAGGCTGTCACCGTGGAGTGGGACGGAGCCTATGAAATTTTCGATATCAGCGTCTCCACCACCGAGACGGTGGAGGGCGACAGCGACTCCAGCACCGAAATTGCCGACGAGATGGAAGCGCTGTATGAGGCCACCATCCGGATCACTGCGGCGGAATAACGCGCTATCTGCACCTTCCAGCGGCTCCGAGTGCATCGGGGCCGCTTTTGCTGTGAAATTTTGGTTCTATAATAATTGTTGGGGTCAGGTAAAGCACCTGGCCCCAAATATAC
>JAJQBR010000183.1:3546-15652 GCA_021203185.1 Clostridiales bacterium | reverse complement strand
GGGGACCATGCGTAAGCATGGTGGAGGGGTTTTCGCCGGAATCATTGTCAAGGCTGATTCAAAGGGATATCCAGCAAACAGGCTACAACACAAAACAAAGGATGGTCCCCCATGAAAGACAACTATGAAAGCCCCCTTTCCTCCCGCTACGCCAGCCGGGAGATGCAGTATATTTTTTCCCCCGACAAAAAGTTCTCCACCTGGCGGCGGCTGTGGGTTGCCCTGGCAAGGGCGGAGATGGAGCTGGGCCTGCCCGTGACCCAGGAGCAGGTGGACGAGCTGGAGGCCCACGCCGGGCCGGAGTGCATCGACTACGAGGCCGCCGCCGCCTACGAAAAGCAGCTGCGCCACGACGTCATGGCCCACATCCATGCCTACGGCGACCAGTGTCCCAAGGCCATGCCCATCATCCACCTGGGGGCCACCTCCTGCTATGTGGGGGACAACACCGACATCATTCTGATGAAAGAGGCCCTGACCCTCATCCGGGATGAACTGGTGCGGGTCATCAACAACCTGGCCAAATTTGCCGACCAGTACAAGGCTCTGCCCACCCTGGGCTACACCCACTTCCAGGCCGCCCAGCTGACCACAGTGGGCAAGCGGGCCACCCTCTGGCTCAACGAGTTTGTCATGGACCTCCACGAGGTCGAGTACCGCATCTCCGACCTGAAACTGCTGGGCAGCAAGGGTACCACCGGCACCCAGGCGTCCTTTCTGGAGCTGTTCGAGGGGAGCCACGAGAAGGTCAAGGCCGCAGAGGACAAAATCGCCAGGGAGATGGGCTTCGACGCCTGCGTCCCCGTCTCCGGCCAGACCTACAGCCGCAAGACCGACACCTTTGTGGTCAACACCCTGGCGGGCATCGCCGCTTCCGCCTGCAAGTTCGCCACCGATCTGCGGCTGCTGGCCCACATGAAGGAAATCGAGGAACCCTTCGAGAAGAGTCAAATCGGCTCCTCTGCCATGCCCTACAAGCGCAACCCCATGCGCTGTGAGAGGGTCTGCGCCCTGGCCCGGTACATCATGTGCGACGTGATGAACCCCTCCATCACCTCCTCCACCCAGTGGTTTGAGCGGACGCTGGACGACTCCGCCAACAAGCGGCTGTCCGTGCCGGAGGCGTTTTTGGCCTGCGACGGCATTTTGCGCATCTGCCAGAACATCACCGACGGGCTGGTGGTGCATGAAAAGGTCATCGAGAAGCATATCCTGGAGGAGCTGCCTTTCATGGCTTCGGAAAACATTATGATGGACGCGGTGAAGCGGGGCGGCAACCGGCAGGAGCTGCACGAACGCATCCGGGTTCACTCCCTGGAGGCAGGTCACAACGTCAAGGACCTGGGGTTGGAAAACAACCTCATCGACCTGATTGCGGCGGATCCCCTGTTTGGCATGACCAAAGAGGAACTGACCGCCCACCTGGAACCCAGCCGTTACATTGGCCGCTGCCCGGAGCAGGTGACGGAGTACCTGGCCGGGGAGGCGGCTCCCATCCTGGCACAATATGCCTCCGCCCTGGACGGCTCCACCGTGGAGTTGAGCGTCTGACCGCCGTTTTCGGCCCCCCCGTTGAGAGAGAAAGTTATCCCGCAGAAAGGCGGTAATTCTCTGTGAAAGACCATAAATACCGTGATTATTTCATCATCGCACTGATGGTGATTCTGGTGGTGGGTGTCAGCCTGCTGATGTTCTTCGCCATGTTCCACTTCTCCAGGGTCTGGGCGCTGGTACAGGATCTGGTGGGCATTCTGATGCCCTTCATCATCGGGTTTGTCATCGCCTACCTGCTGGCCCCCCTTTATAACCTGCTGGTGCGGAACCTGGAGGAATGGCTGAAGCGGCGCAAGCTACCGCCGGAGCGGGCCAGGAAGTATGCCACCTTTTCGTCCATGCTGCTGTCCATCGTGGCGGCGCTGTGCCTGCTCAGCGGCCTGGTGGCCCTGGTGGTCCCCAGCTTCATCAACAGCTGCATTGGAATCGTCAACTCCATGCAGACCTATATCGACCAGATCAGCCAGTGGCTGTCGGACTTTTTCGCTGATAACCCGACCTTGGCCGAAACGCTCCAGGGCTATCTGGACACCGGCTCCGACCAGCTGGTGGACTGGCTGACGGATACGCTGCTGCCCAGTCTGCAAAGCGTCTCCGGCAGCGTGGGCAGCGGCATGGGCAACGTGTTCGGCGCGCTGATTTCCGGTGTGGTGCTGATTTTCCGGGTGGCTAAAAACGCGATTCTGGGCTTCATTGTGGCCGCCTATATGCTAATGGGCAAGGGCAGTATGATCGGCCACTGCAAGCAATTTGTCTATGGCCTTTTCCCCCTGAAAACCGCCAACCACATCGTCCGGCAGTGCCGCTATATCCATCAGGTCTTTGGCGGGTTCATCCGGGGCAAGCTGCTGGATTCCCTGGTCATTGGCATCATCTGCTTCATCGGCACCTCGCTTTTGAGCATCCCCTACGCCCTGCTCATCAGCGTCATCATCGGCGTGACCAACATCATTCCCTTTTTCGGGCCGTTCATCGGGGCCATCCCCTGCGGCTGCCTGGTGCTGCTGAACAGCCCCATCAAGTGCGTCACCTTTGTCATCTTCATCCTGGCCCTCCAGCAGTTCGACGGCAACATCCTGGGACCCAAGATTTTGGGCGATTCCACCGGGCTGTCCTCCTTCTGGGTTCTGTTCGCCATTCTGCTCTTTGGCGGGCTGTTCGGCTTCGTGGGCATGATTGTAGGTGTGCCGATTTTCGCGGTGATCTGTTCCCTGGCCGACTACCTCCGAACGGGGCAGCTGAAAAAGCGCCACCTCTCCACCGACGAGGAGGATTATATGAACCTGAAACAGGTGGACCAGCAGCCGGACGGGTCAAGGGTTTATACCAAGATGAAGGATCCCACGAAGAAGTAACTCTTTTCCCACAAAAATCCGCGATGGCGCCTGTGAAACCGTTAAAACCGAATTTGTGCCAAGAGAAAAGCACCCCCGGATAAGGTTCCAGGGGTGCTTGCTTTTTGTCGATTCCTGTGTTATTCTGTCTGTGGCCCCTTGTGGGCCAGGGCGCTGTCCATGATACGGCGGCGGTTTGCCCCTTCAACAGGGGCAGCTTCTTTGCCCCTGATTCTGAAAGGAAAGGGGGCCTGCCCTATGACAACGATGGAAGTTTTGACGCTTTGTCTTGTTATTATCGGCATTTGCGGGCTGTTCATTCAGTCCAATAACAAAAAGAAGTAACCGCCCATAGCCTTCCAAGCGGGCGGTTACATCTTGTAACGCACTAGGGGCTAACCGTTGTCGGACAGCGCCTGTTTCTGTTCTTATTATATAGCCCCTGTGGGCCTTCCGTCAAGTCTTTTCTGTGGGCTTGCTTTTTGTCGATTTCTGTGTTATTCTGTCTGTGGCTCCTTGTGGGCCAGGGCGCTGTCCATCTATACGGCGGCGGTTGGCTACTCCCCGACAAAGGGGGTGTTGCAACGCGGATTACTTTGCATATCGGAGCCTATACGGTTACGATCATCGTGAAACGCAGAAACCGCCACTCGGCCAAGTGACGGTTTCTTCTATTTGAAACTAAACCTTGAATCGGGCTGACCGTTGTCGGGCAGCGCCTGTTTCTATGCTTATTATACGGCCGGTCGGCCCTTCTGTCAAGTCCCCCTGTGGGGGCTTTTTGTTTTCAATAATTCGCCTCGATGGTCTTGATCTGCCGATAGAGCATGGTGTTCGCCGGGACGCTCACATGGTACTGCGCCGCCAGTTCCAGCACCTTGCCGGTGAGGGTGTCGATTTCGGTGGGGCGCTTCCGGCGGATGTCCTGGAGGGTAGAGGAGTTGTGGTGGTAGGTGTCGGGCAGCAGCTTGCCGTAAAACTCCTTTTTGTACTCCTCCGGCGTATCCCAATAGGTGCGGTATCCGGCGGCGGACATGACGGCGAAAATCTCATCGATGAGGTCGTTCATAATGGCAACTCCTTCTGGTGCCTCGCCCAGCGCCCCGTAGTGGACGCCCAGCACCGCCCCCAGGGGGTTCAGGGTGCAGTTGTAGAGCATTTTGGACCAAAGGGCCGCGCCCACGTCCTCGGTGGTCTGGCAGGGGATGCCCCCGGCGTTGATGGCCTGGGCCAACGGCTCCAGCGGGGCCACGTCCAGGCCGTAGAGGTTGCCCAGCAGCACCGGCGCAGTGTGAACGGTAACGTTGCTGACGTTGGGGGCCTGCCGCTGGAAGCCGGTGATGATCCGGGCGCAGCAGACTTGTTCCTGGGGGAAGTGGCGGAGATACGCCTGGTCGTTGCCCCAGCCGTTTTGCAGAATGACCAGCTTGCCCTGGGGCTTGAGGATGGCCCGGTGTTCCCACAGCGCGTCGCTGACCGCGTCGTTTGCCATGGTCTTGACGGAGGTGAGGATGTAATCAAAGGCGTTTTCCGGGAACGCGCCGTAATCGTCGCTAACTGCGACCTCCCCCGCAGGAATCGCCGCCTCCCCAAAGAGACCGGTGCGGCGCAGCCCTCCGGCGAGGATCGCGTCTCTGGTGGCTCCCCGCGCTAGCAGGGAAACACCCCAGCCCACGGAGTGGAGAGTGGCGGCCATTGCCACGCCCACGGCCCCTGTGCCAACAATGAGAACTTCCATATCAGTTCACTCCTTTGTGAAAAATCAGCCGGACATTTTGCAAAGCAGCCCGGAACCGGAACAGCCGAACGTTATTCCCAACTGGTGCCGTAATACATACTTGTGGTGTCCGCGTTGGAGGTGTCCAGCCAGGAGGGGTCGAAGTCGGTCAGAGCGGAGCAGTTCCAAAACATATAACTCATATCCGTCACGCTGGAGGTGTCCCAGCCAGACAGATTCAGGGATACCAAAGCGGAGCACATATCAAACATTGCCTCCATGTTCGTCACTTTGGAGGTATCCCAGCCAGACAAGTCCAACGCTGTCAGAGCGGAACACCCGTAAAACATTAAGCACATCCCCGTCACGTTGGCGGTGTTAAAACCCGTCACATCCAGTCCTGTCAGAGAGGAGCAATCAGCAAACATATAGCTCATATCCGTCACATTGGCTGTATCAAAGTCTGTTACGTCCAACGCTGTCAGGGAAGAGCAGGAATCAAACATACAGTACATATTCGTCACGCTGGAAGTGTCAAAACCCGACACGTCCAACGCTGCCAGGGAAGAGCAGCCAAAAAACAGATTGCCCATATCTGTCACGTTGGATGTGTCAAAGCCAGACACATCCAGTTCTGTCAGGACGGAGCAGTCGAGAAACATACCGTACATATCGGTAACGTTGGAGGTGTCAAAGCCGGACACATCCAGCACGGTCAGGGATTGACACTCACAAAACATTTCGCACATATCTGTCACGTTGGCGGTGTCAAACCCGGAGACATCCAGTTCCGTCAGCGCATAGCAATCGCAGAACATAAGCCGCATACTTGTCACATTGGAAGTGTCAAAATTCCCGTCAAAGTGGATGGCGGTGACATTTTCATATTCCGCAAACAGATACGTGCAGTCGCTGCCACCCATCACGCCGCCGTCCCCGGCGATATACTGCACCGTTCCCTCTGTCCAGCACAGGACGCTGTCGTCCCCCGCCTCGGAGAGGTCCTTCGCGCCCTCCGGCGCGTCCGTTAAGGTGTCCAGGAAGTAGATCTCGGTGACGTCCGTCTTTGCCGTGACCCCGTCCAGAGAGGTCGTCTCACCGTAACCGGTTCCCACGCTGCCAAGTACGCCGCTGTTTCCTGTGGCAGTAATGTTGTTTTCGTTCTCCGCAGCTTCGTTGTCCTCCGCCGCCGTTGCCTCGCTGCCCTCTGTGGTTGTGCTGTCCTCCACCGTAGATGAGCCGCCGCCCCCGACGGCCGCGAACAGCAAAACCACCACCGCCGCCACAGCGGCCACGGCAATGGCCAGCAGCGGCCATCGCTGCCGCAGCGCATCGCGCTCATTCTCTTGTGTCGGCCCTTTCTGGTTGTCAGCGGCCCTGGCATT
The DNA here is from genome assembly GCA_021203185.1 of Clostridiales bacterium. Lineage (GTDB taxonomy): Bacteria > Bacillota > Clostridia > Oscillospirales > Oscillospiraceae > Onthomonas. The sequence goes on along the minus strand of JAJQBR010000183.1, from coordinate 9,662 downwards.
GTCCGCAGTCTTTGGCGTCGGCTCTTTTTGGTTGTCATAAGAATCGTCAGGTTCCGGTTTCGCGTACTGTTGCCCTGCTGCCTCGTTGCTCTGCAATTCTCCCTGCAGGCGCAGCAGTTCCGCATCCAGCCGCGCCTGCTCCTCCGTGTGTCGCTGCTTTTCTGCCAGGAGCCGCTTGATCTCCGCCTCCACCTGCGCCTGGTTGGAATCGGCAGCGCTTGTATTTTTTTCTTTGCTTTCAGACATACCGGCAGCTCTCTTTCCTCTTTTTGCCCATTATACCAGCTTTCGCCGGTTCTTACCAGTCTTTTCAGCGCACTATTTACAAAAGCGGGACTGCATCGCTAATTGCCAATTGGTTCCCCGTTCAGCGCGGCAGAGACCAGCGTATCCCCCCGATAGACCAGCTTCAGGGAGAAAAACGGTCCGCCCTCGTCCAACAGGCGCAGAAAGATGTGATCCCCCTCCCACAGGGGCAGTTTTCGCACCTGTTCCTTGGGGACCCACTCCAGCGTCCCCTCGTCGCAGTCAGTCAGCGTGCCGGTGAAGTCCTTCGCCACAAAGAGGTGCATATGCTCATTCTCCCACCGGTCAGAGACAAAGGTCACGAGGCCCCGGTACTCCGGGCGGTGCAGGGTCAGCCCTGTCTCCTCCAGGGCCTCCCGGCAGACGCACTCCTCCGGGCTTTCCCCGTCTTTGAATTTGCCGCCGACCCCGATCCATTTATCGTGGTTCAGGTCGCGCTTCTTTTTGACCCGGTGGAGCATAAGATAGCAGCCGTTTTGTTCAATGTAACAGAGCGTGGTACTCAGCATAGTGATTTCCTTTCTGCGGCAAACGACATTCCGTGGTTGCGAAAGCCGCCAAAATGGTATATGATAGGTACATGATTTAATTTCTGACTATCCATTTGAATCAGCCGCGTTGTGATAAGCTATTAGCCGTTAGCTGTTAGTCAGGTGCTGCCAGTCTAAATCGAACAGCACGAAACATCGGTTGGTCGTTAGCGGTTTGTTTTGTGCGGCGAATCAAAAGCGCGGAACAAATCGTGAAGCATCACAAAGCTAATAGCTAAGAGCTAAAATGGGCTGCGTTAAAGGGATAACCAGTATTCATTATCGCGCCTGCCCGTAGGCGCAGCACACAGGAGGAACCCCCATGAACCTGAAAGGCAGAAATTTTTTGAAGCTGTTGGACTTCACCCCGGAGGAAATTCAGGGCCTGCTGGACCTGGCCGCCGACCTGAAAGCCAGGAAGAAGGCCGGTATCAGCCACGCTACCTGCGCCGGGAAAAACATCGCCCTGATTTTTGAAAAGACTTCCACCAGGACCCGCTGTGCCTTTGAGGTGGCGGCGCGGGATTTGGGCGCGGGCGTAACCTATCTGGATCCCTCCGGCTCCCAGATTGGCAAAAAGGAGTCCATCGCGGACACCGCACGGGTGCTGGGCCGAATGTTCGACGGCATCGAGTACCGGGGCTACGGACAGGCCATCGTGGAGGAACTGGCGGCTTACGCCGACGTTCCCGTCTGGAACGGCCTGACCAACGAGTTCCACCCCACCCAGGTTTTGGCTGATTTCCTGACCATTCAGGAGCAGTTCGGCCACCTGAAAGGCATCCACCTGGTCTATCTGGGCGACGCAAGATATAACATGGGCGACTCGCTGATGGTAGGCTGCGCCAAGATGGGGATGCACTTCACCGCCTGCGCCCCCAAAGCCTACTTCCCCGACCAGGCCCTCATCGACCAGTGCCAGGCCATCGCCGCCGAAACCGGCGCCACTCTCCGCTTCTGCGAGGATCCCATGGAGGCCACCAGAGGGGCCGACGTCCTCTATACCGACGTGTGGGTGTCCATGGGCGAGCCAGTGGAGGTCTGGGAACGGCGCATCAACGACCTGGCCCCCTATCAGGTGAACCAGGCCCTGATGGACAACGCCGGGCCTCAGTGCCGGTTTATGCACTGCCTGCCCGCCTTCCATGACCGCAAGACCACCATCGGCAAGGAGATGGGCGAGCGCTTTGGCCGGGACGCCATGGAGGTCTCCGACAACGTGTTCGAGGGACCGCAGTCCATCGTCTTTGACGAGGCGGAAAACCGGATGCACACCATCAAGGCAGTCATGGCAGCGACGCTGTAACGTTTTCCATGTCGATTTTCTCCCCCGCCTTCGGGCGGGGGGATTTTCTTTCGCTGGAAAAACACCGAAAAGCAGATGTTCCTTGAAGAATACCGTTCCGCAACTTGCCACCCCTCTTGCCTCCGCCGTCAAGCGGCACTTCTGCCCTCAAGGGACACTTCCGAAGCTGCGCTGCGCTCCCTGCCCTGAAAGGGGAGGAGGGCCGCCGCCTTTAGGCGGTGGCGGAGGGGTTTCCTACAAACCAAAAAGAAAAACCGGTGTGACTGTCACCAATCACACCGGTTTTCCTGGTACGCGAGAAGGGACTCGAACCCCCGACCTTTTGGTTCGTAGCCAAACACTCTATCCAACTGAGCTACTCGCGCATATCGCCTGTTCCTGGCGACTAGATTATCTTACCACAGCTCCCCCGGAAATGCAAGAGGTTTTTTCTGTTTTTTTTCGGAGAATCCTCACAGGTAGTCCTCTCTGGGCGGGGTAAACACATCCACCACTTCTCCCGCCTCCAGCACCCGGAAGGAGTGAATCTGTCCGCCGGGAATGGCGTAGGTGTCTCCGGCGGTCAGCTCATACGCTTCTTCACCTACCGTAAGGGTATACCGCCCCGAAATCACATAGCCACACTGTTCATGGGGGTGCTGGTGGGGAGAGGCGTAGTTCCCCACCACATAATTCATCTTTGTCACCTGGGACTTTTCTCCCACCGCCAGAGAATCCAGCAAAACGCCCTTAAAAGCCTTCTTTTTGGCCTCTTCCTTTTTGACAACAGCTTTCATTTTGCGCCGTCCTCCTCAACAATGTATTCAAAGGCGATGTCGCCCCGTTCATATTCGTAATCCGGCAGCTTGACCTCCCGGAAGCCGTGTTTTTCGTAGATGTGCAGGGCGATTTTCAGCCTGCGGTTGGAGAGCATAAAGAGCCGCTTGGCGCCGTGGTCCAGCGCCCAGTGCATCGCCGCCTCAAACACAGCGGTTCCCGCGCCCTTGTGGGGGACGGCCTTGTTGGAACCCAGCTTGCAGATTTCCCACGTAGTCCCCTCCATGGGCGTCGCCATGCAGGTGGCCAGCGGGGTGTCGCCCTCCACGACAAAGAAGATCATCGCGCCCCTGTCCAGTTCTTTGTCCAGGTTGGCGAACAGCTCCCGATCCGGCTCCTCCAGGAACCCGAAGTTGGAGACGATCCAGTCGGTGTTGAAGTCGATGAACGCCTGTTGGTAGCGTTCCTCAAAGGGTATGATTTTCATACTCCTGCCCTCCCTTTCCAAGAATCTCCGTCACCGTGGACAGCGCGGCGGTCAGCGCGGTACACTCCTCCGCGCTCAGCCCGTCGATTTGCCCGGTGATTTGGCGGTCTGTTAATGCAATAAGCCGGTTCGTCTCCGCGTTTCCCGCTCCGGTCAGGGAGAGCGTGGTCCGCCTCCGGTCCTCCTCAGAGCGTCGCTTTTCCACCAGCCCGCCCGCGCAAAACCGCTGTATGATGCGGCTCAAATAGCTTTTGTCGATGCCCAGCGTTTTCACGATGTCGCTCTGGGCGCAGTCGGGATGGGTTTGCAGCTCAAATAGCACCCGCGTCTCTGCGATGGAATAGCCGCCGCCCAGGTAGCTGGCGTTTAAGAAGTCCATCTTCACCGTGTAAAACCGGTTGAACGCCCGAATCGCGTCACACAGTTCCCAATACCGTTCCATCTGCTCTTACCCCACAAAAATAGTTGACGCTGTCCACGATTTGAGTATACACTAGTTAGTGGACGTTGTCAACTATTTTTGTGTTGATTTTCAAAAAGGGCAAAGACAACCCCGGAGAGACGGCGCCCGCCGCCCTTCCGGGGTTTTCTGCTTATTGAGATAGTTCCTGCTCCATATCCGCGCCCTTCCACCGACTCAGCAGCAGGGCGGTAAACACCGCCACGCAGGGGACGGCCAGCACGATACCCAAGCTGCCCGCAATAGCGCGAATCAGCTCGATGGCGACAAAATCCGTGTTCATCAGCTGGGTGAAGGACACCTGATAGGAGTAAATCAGCACCATCATATTAAACGACGCACCCGCGACGGCCAGCACAAGGGTGTTGGCCATGGTTCCGGTGGCGTCCCGGCCCACCTTCATACCGGAGAGGAACAGCTCCCGTGTGGTGATGTCCGGGCGCTTCTGTTTCAGCTCGTCCATGGAGGAGGCCACGCTCATGGCGATGTCCATCACCGCGCCCAGGGCGGTCAGTAAAATGCTGCTGAGCAGCAGGCCCCGGATGTGCAGGCCGTTTTCCGCCTGCACCAGCATCAGGGCCTCCGCCTCGTCGGACTGGTAGGCGGAGATATGCACCAGCCCCACCGCAATTGTCCCCAGCAGGGCTGCGCAGCCCACGCCGCAGATGCAGCCCAGCGCCCCGCCGATGGTCTTAGGCTGCCAGCCTCCCAGCAGGTAAAAGCCCACCGCCGTGGCGGCGGCCACCAGCACCAGCGTCATGGGCACCGAGGGATACCCCCGCAGGGTCAGCGGCACCAGCAGGAACACGGTGCTGACAAAGGCGAAGGCCAGCCCCAGGAAGGCCATCAACCCCTGGAACCCGCCCAGGGCAATCAGCGCCAGGACAAACACCGCCACAAACAGCAGCAGCCAGGGCGTCCGGTAGTAGTTATAAATCGAAACGGAGTACACCCCTGTGCCGGTGGTGTCGATGCGGACGGTGACCCAGTCCCCCTCTCCCACATCCACGTTATAGAGGGCGCTGAGGTAGTTTGTGACCTGCACCACGTCCCCCTTGTAGCGGCCGGACTTGATTTTCAGCTCCAGCACCGTACTGCCCACGGAGTAATTCTCATAACTCTCGTCAGTGACGGTGTTGTCCTCCAGCACAGAGAGGACTTTGGCGCTTTCGTACTCGGTGCCGCTGCTGTCGGTGGTGGTGTAGCCGTTCCAGCCGGTGTTGGCCCAGCGCAGGGCGAACAGGTAGACCACGACAAACACAAGGACGGCAATCGCTTTCACCGCCCGCCCTCGCGCCGCCCGGTCCAGCGAACGGATGGGGCCGGAGGCTTTCTCTTTCTTCTCCATAACTCGAAACTCCTAAACGGGGGTTTGCGCGAAACCGCGCAAATTCTGACGGGGCAGAGGCCGCAGCCCCTGCCCCGCCGATGCTGTTTGGTTGCTTACTGGGATATGATACGCTTTCTATTGGGCCAACGCCCGCTTATTCGGCATCGTCGGCGCGCTTTCTGAGGAAGTAGATTACCAGGCCAATGGCAGAACCTGCCAACAGAATGACCCACAGCATCAACTGGAAGTTGTCGCCTGTCTTGGGGGAACTGCTGGAACTGGAGCTGCTGCTGGAACTACTGTTGGAACTGGAACTGCTGCTGGAGCTGGAACTACTGCTGGAACTGGTAGAGTCGTCGTCCTCGTCAGACACGAAAGCCAAAGCGGCGATAGCGGCGATCAGGGCCTCAGTTGCCTCGTCCACCTCGTCCTGGGTGGCATCCGCGTCAGCCAAAACAGTCTTGGCGGCGCTCAATGCGGTTTCCAGCGCAGACCAGGTGCTGCTGGTGTAGTCGCTCTCGGTCAGCGCCTCGGCCTCCTCAATGGCGGCGGTCAGGGCGGAGGTATCCGCAGCGGCAACCAGCGCGTCAATGGCTTCATTCAGCGCGGCGGTGGCCTCGTCCACCTCTGTCTGGGTGGCGTCGGCGTCGGCCAAAACGGTCTTGGCGGCGCTCAGCGCAGTTTCCAGCGCAGACCAACTGCTGGGCGTATACGCGCTCTCGGTCAGGGCGTTCCCTTTTTCAATGGCGATGGTCAGGCCGGTGGTGTCCACCAGCGCGTCAATAGCGGCGGTCAGCGTGGCAGTTGCCTCGTCCACCTCTGTCTGGGTGGCATCCGCATCGGCCAAAACAGTCTTGGCGGCGCTCAATGCGGTTTCCAGCGCGGCCCAGGTGCTGCTGGTGTAGTCGCTCTCGGTCAGCGCCTCGGCCTCCTCAATGGCG
>JAJQBR010000183.1:0-3446 GCA_021203185.1 Clostridiales bacterium | reverse complement strand
TGCTGCTGGTGTAGTCGCTCTCGGTCAGCGCCTCGGCCTCCTCAATGGCGGCGGTTAGGGCGGTGGTGTCAACCGTCACGGCGGCCGCTGTGACCACGATCTCATCGCAGTCTCTCACGCGGAGTACCGCGACCTCCTCGCCATAGGTGTCGCTGTCGGTGGCCAGGGTCTCAGGGTGCATATACAGCACGCCCACAGCGCTGACGGTGGCTCCGGTGGTGACGGTCTCGGCCAGGGTGTTCTCGCCGGTGGTGCCGGAGAGGATGTAGCCATCGATAAAGACCACGGCCTCTCCGGTGCTGTCAATCACGGTGAACTGGGCCAGGGTGCCGTCAGAGTTATAGTAGACGGAGCCGACGGTGCCTTCCACCTGGAGCAGCATACCGCCGTTGGTGTCATAGTCCGAAGCCTCGGCGCAGGTCACCAGCGTCGGGTCTACCACGTTCAGGTTCTCGTCGTCCAAAATGGTGTAGCTCATCACCTTCAGCTCGATGTCGCCCTGATAGGACGCCAGGTAGCCGGTGACCTCGATGTAGGTACCCAGCTCCAGGCCGGATTCCGCATAGGGGAAGATGTCGATGCCGCCGGTCTCGTCCTGGATGTAGATACAGTCGAAGAAGGCGTTGTCCTCGTTGGCGGTACCAGCGGTGACGTAGCCCCGGACCTTGTAGATGCTGCCGGAGCCTTCGCCGTCACCGTAGGCTTCACGGACGGTGGCGATGTCGGTGACAGGCAGTTCCACCTGTACGGCGGTCAGGATGTTGGTGATAATGGTGGTGTTGGCGTAGGGCAGGTCATAGTCGTCCACGTCGGCGTCCACCTCAAAGTCGGAGCAGAACACGCCGCCGGAGACAAAGATGGTGCCGCCGTAAGCGGTATCCTCACAGGCCAGGAACACGGCCTCGCCCTCCGAGGTGACCACGTTGTAGTTGTAACCGGAGCCGCTTTCGATCACGTCGGAAGCGCCTACGCCGTCCTTGTCACTGTCGATGGAATAGGTGGTTTCGAAGCCCGCGACCAGCCAGGTGCCGTCGCCCACGTTGACGGTGCATCCGCTGTACTGGCTGTAGACCTGGTAGTCCTCGCCGTCCGCGACGCTGTCCACGTCAACCACGCCGGACAGCCACTCGGATTCCATGTTGAACTTCTCCAGGTAGAGCCGGTAGGCCTGGCCGCCGTTGTTTTCCACGTCATAGGCTTCGTCGTCGTTCAGGCTCATGCTGGAGCCGAGGGCCTCCAGCAGCTTGTTCTGCTGGGCAGCGGTGTGGTACTCGGCGGAGCTGCTGGACTCGCCGTAGTCCGCCAGGCCGCAGACGATGACGCTGCCGCCGGCCTGCACGTAGGCCTGTACCGCTTCGATGAACTCGTCCTCATAGAGGCTGGCCACGTAGTCCCCGGCGTTGGCGGTGCCGCTCTTCTTAGCAGGGGCGGAGATGATGAGCAGGGCGCAGTCATTCAGTACGCTGTCGTCGCCGTAGTAGTCCTCCACGTCAGTGACGATGTTCAGCTTGATGGACTGGTTGGCTGCGATGGCCTCCAGCTCGGTCATGTTGCCGCCGTAGTAGCCGGTGACGTAGTCGTTGTAGTGGCTGCCGTCCACCACCACGTTGGTCACCATGTCAGCGGAGACATAGCTGACGGTCAGCGGCTCGGTGTAGACCTTTGTCACGCCGTTCAGGGTGCCGGTGACGGTGGCGGTGTAGATGGTGGAGCCAAGCCCATCGTAGACATAGTAGAAGCTGTAGTCTGCGGTGTCCATGCTCTCCACCTCGGTGGGAACGTCGGTGGTAGCTACGATCTGGTCGGTGATGTCGGTGACGTTGCCGTCCAGGTCGGTGACGGTGAAGGTGATGCTCTCGATGTCAAAGTCCTTGCTCTCGTTGTTGTAGAGGCTCAGTGTCATGTTCAGGGCTTCGTTCTGCACGGCCAGGGCATCGTTGCTCTCGAAGGTGGACACGCCCAGCGCTTCCACGTCGCCCACCCACACAGGGGCGGTGACGGCGATGTCGCCATCGGCCTCCACGACCTTGATGTAGTAGTAGGAGTAGTCGGAGCTGACGTTGAAGGTCACAGTGTCCTCACTGCCGCTGACGGTCTGGGAAGCCAGCACATAGCCGCCGTTGACAATGACGGAAACGGTACCCAGAGAGTCGTCGGTGGGGTCGCTGAGCTTGACGGACAGGGTCACGGTGTCGTCCACATCGCTCTCGGAGAGGATGGTACCCATGATGTTGCCGTCCAGGGTGTAGTAGATGGAGAGGTCGTTGTCCTCGGTGGCGTACACGCGGTAGTTCCGCATGGCGTCATAGATGTCGTCCTCGGTCAGGTTGTCCGCCAGAACCACGCTGCGGGCGGTGTTGGCGTCGCCCCACAGGCCCTTGTGGTTGTCCTGGTTGTTGGTGGGTGCAATGTGCCAGCCCTTGTCCAGCGCGCGGGTATAATACTCGTAGGAGGGGAAGTAGCTGGAGGAACCGATGGCGCCTTCGCCGTTGCCCACCTCGATCAGGGTGATCAGCTCGTCGATCTCCTCATCGTAATAGGAGAAGTCCTGGAAGTCGCCGAAGGTGGTGCCGGGGTGGTTGAACTGGCTGATGGAGTCGGTCACTGTTTTCAGCGTCTCGTAGTAGTTCTGCAAGGCGGTGGAGTAGGTGGTGTAGGCGCTCTGCGTCCGGCTCTGGAAGCCGCCGGTGTTGTAGGTGTTGATGTGGCCCAGGCCGTTGGACCAGGTCATCTCGTAACCGAACAGGGCCACGAACTCATCGGTGGTGTACTGCTCGGCGTAAGCCTTGCCCTCGGTCCACTCCTCGCTGAGGGAGCCGTCGGTGATGGTGACGGAGTCGCTGGAGGCGCTGTCGAAGGAGTTGGAGTGGTCGGTGACGGCCAGGAAGTCCAGGGTGTCGGTTTCCTCGTGGACCTCGGTGGCGTGTTCATAGGCGTCGGTGATGCTGCCCGCGCCGTCGGAGTAGTTGGTGTGGGAGTGGAGCTGGCCGAAGTAGATGTTATAGGTCTCCTGGCTCCGCTCGGTGAAGGTACGGGTGGTGACGGCGCTGGTGGTGTAGCCCTCCAGCTCCGCGTAAGCCATGATGCTGGCCCCGCCGAAGCCCTTTGCCAGGGAGATGGGGGAGTTGCCGTCCTCATCCAGGACGTATTCGGTGTAAGCGGTGTTGCCTTCGCTGTCGGTGGCAAAGACATAGTTGCCGTCCTCATCCGTGTCATAAGTGATGGCGTAGTAAATTGTCGCGCCCTCGGTGGCGGAGGTCAGCGTGACCGCAACCGATTCATCCTCGATGTACACGCCGCCGCCGTTGGGACTGAACTTCACGGAGGAAACGGTACCCGCCGCGTAGGTCAGGATACGCTTGACGCTGTCCGCCCGGCCCTCGCTGGTGGCGTAGACGGCAGGTTGTCAATCAAGTGCAACACTATTTTCTTGGAAAAATACCTCA
>JAJQBR010000132.1 GCA_021203185.1 Clostridiales bacterium | reverse complement strand
TAGTAAAAAGAATATCCATAGTGATGGATCGATGGTAGAATTGAGTTACCACACAACAATTCTGAAAGGAGATCATCACTATGGACAATCCCAATTATACCATCGAACATCGCAAGGGGCAACACCTAAGTTCGGAAGAACGGCATGATATTGAGGTACATCTGCGTGACGGCTGGAGTACATACAAGATTGCAAAGCATTTGGGCCGTCCATACAACACCATCAAGAATGAAATCCAGCGTGGGACAGTCCTTCTTTACGGCGGGAAGCTCTCACGATACAAGGCCAAGGCTGGTGAAGAAAAATACAAGGTGAACCGCCGTAGCAGCACCCGGAAATACCGCTTTATGGAGACAGCGCCATTCCTTCGGTATGTGGAAAAAATGGTTCGAGAAGAGGGCTGGTCGTTGGATACCTGCCGGGGTCATGCACTGGAGGCTGGTCTGTTCCAGCGGAAGGAAATGGTATGCACTAAAACGCTCTACAACTACGTTGATTCGGGAATGATGGCCCTGAAAAACATTGATTTGCCAGAAAAGGTGAGCCGGAATACAAAGAAGCGAAAAGTTCGTGAAAATAAGAAGAAATTGGGCGACAGTATTGATTTGCGGGAGAAATGTGTAGAAACTAGGGAGGACTTTGGGAATTGGGAGATTGATTCCGTACTCGGAAAAAGGCGGCAAAAGAACCCTGCGTTATGACCCTGACAGAGAGGAAGCTGCGGGTATCCATCTGGATGAAGCTCCAAAATCACTCCGCAGGTGCCATGATGGAAGCGATAGAGAAATTGAAAGCGGAATACGGTGCAATAATGAATCAGTAAATTCCAACTCTTTATACATAGCCCACACGACTTAACCCTTCGTAAAAGCTAATTTTCCTCTTATATGCAATTTAAACCGCATATACCTGGCCGACGATTGCGTTCCTGACATCATCAAGATTGAACAACGCAACATCGGCCTCTGTAGTCGGCGTGTTTTTTTCAAATACAATGATGCGCCGGTCACGGAGATTCCCTTGCCAGTCACCAACCACCAAATCATTATAAGGAGGCTTTTATGGCTTTTTCCGACCCCATCCTCTACACTGTCCTGAAAATCGATGGCGATTACGCCTGGCTGCGCCGGGTGACGGATCCCACCGCCGAGCCAATCATGGTGGCGCTGGCCCTGCTGCCGGTTGAAGTGACCGAGGGCTGCCGGGTACAACGGGTGATGTTTGACTACAGCATGGCGTGACACGCCCCTTTTCGCCTCTGTGAAATGATTTTTGCTCAAAACAGCAAAAAATCCTGTACTTTCCTCTTCCTTTGTGCTATAGTAAGGATAGATATATACCCCGCACGGGGCAAAGAGGCGAGTGTCATGGCATCGGAGGAGAAGCTGTTTCAACATCATATCGTTTCCTTTTTGGAATCAGGCGGCACTCCCTATGTCCGCCGCGACCTGTTCCTGCGGATGGAGCTGCCGGAGCAATGCCCTGCGCTGGCGCAGGTCTGCCAGAACCAACCCGCCCAGACCGTCCCCTTGCACTGGCACCCCGGCGCGGAGCTGCTCTACTCCCAGCAGGGGGAGGTCACCGTCCTCATCGATGGAGAGGAGCATCTACTGCGGCCTGGTGATTTTCTGCTCATCAGCTGTTACGCCCTCCATGTGCTGATTCCAAAGGACCCGGCGGAGGGCCACGACCTGCTGTCGGTCAGCCTCCTGCCCCGCTGCCTGGGGCCTGACCGCTCCGCCCTGTCCATTGACCGGGACGCTCCCGGCGCGTCCGCCGCCGCCGTCGCTCAGATGCAGTCCCTGTGCCAACAGCTCCGGCAGCAGGCAGAGCAGGAGCAGGCGGATCCGGATCAGGCCGCCGCCGTCAGCGAGACCCTGGCTGCGATTTTGCACCAAATCGACGCCCACTTCTGCACGGGGGAACGGCGCAGCAGCGAGGGGAACAGCCGTCTGTTCGAGGCGCTGCTGTACCTGGAGGAAAATTACCAGGAGAACCTGACCACCCGGAGCGTGTCCAGCTATTTTGGCTACAGCCGGGAATATTTCTGCCGCCTGTTCAAACGCCACTCCAACCAGACCTTCAAACAGTACCTGACCGAGCTGCGGCTGAACGCTGCGCTGAGACAGCTGCGCACCACCGACCACGGCGTGGGCCAAATCGGGATGGACTGCGGTTTTCCCGATGAAAAAACCTTTTTCGCCGCCTTCAAGCGCCGGGCCGGGATGACCCCCAGCCAGTACCGGGCGCAGCTGCAAGCCCTCTCCACCTGGGACTGACAAGCTCTCGACCAAAATCACGGATTTTGGTCGAAAATGCGGCCCCGGCAGCGCAAGCGCAAGCGCGTACGTTTGGGGCCTCCGCCGTCAAGCGGCACTTCCGCTGCGCTCCCTGTCTGTGTGCTTTTGCCACACGCCCGGCTAAAAGCACGGATTCCTTTTATTTTGCCGCAAGCGGCAAAACTTCTGCGGAGAGCTTCTGTAACTCCTCACGCCACTTCATTTATAACGACTTTGTAACAATCTGAAAGGACTGTGCCAAATCCATCGGCACAGTCCTTTTTTGGGGTTTTGTATGGGTCACATGGACAGAAGCTGGATATTCCCGTCCACCGCCGTAGCTTTCAGCTGGGTGATGGTGTCCATGTACTGGTTGATGAGCAGGGTGGCGATGGAGTCCTCCAGCTCCCGCTGAATCAGGCGGCGCAGGTTCCGGGCGCCGTAGGTCAGGGAGTAGGATTTCTCGGTCAGGTAGTCCACCAGCGCATCGTCCCACATGAAGTTGATGTTTTTGTCCGCAAGGGAATCCTTCAATTCGTTCAGCATGATATTGGTGATGCCCTTGAAGTTTTCCTCCGTCAGGCGGTTGAAGTGAACGATTTCGTCCACACGGTTGATGAACTCCGGCCGCAGGAAGGATTGCAGCGCCTTCATGGTGCGCTCCTCGTCCTGCTCGTCGATGGTCCGGCCAAAGCCCACCGTTCCCTCCTTGGTGGCGCTGCCCGCGTTGGAGGTCATAACGATGACGGCGTGTTCAAAGTTGACGGTGCGTCCGTGGGCATCGGTGATGCGCCCGTCGTCCAGAATCTGGAGCAGGATGTTCAGCACGTCCGGGTGGGCCTTTTCGATCTCGTCGAACAAAATCACGCAGTAGGGCTTGCGGCGAACCTTTTCGGTCAGCTGTCCGGCCTCATCGTAGCCCACATAGCCGGGGGGCGAGCCGATGATACGGGAGACGGCGTATTTCTCCATATATTCGGACATATCCAGCCGAATCAGGGAATCCGGCGTGTCGAACAGGTCGGCGGCCAGCTGCTTGACCAGCTCCGTTTTGCCCACACCGGTGGAACCCACGAAGATGAAGGACACCGGCTTGTGCTTGGGAGAAATGCCCACCCGGCTGCGCCGGATGGCCCGTGTAACGGCATCCACCGCCTTGTCCTGCCCGATGATGTGGCTCTTCAGCCGCTCATCCAGCTTGGACAGCCGGGAGAACTCCGCCTCCTCGATGCGGCTGGCAGGGATCCCCGTCCACTGCTCGATGACCCGTGCCAGATGCTCCATGGTCAGCTCCGGGGCGGGCTGACTGCCCATATCGTCTAGCTGCTGCTGAACCTGCTGGATCTTGCTCTGGACGATGGCCCGCTGCTCGTAGAAGGTGGTGTCGGTCTCCGACTGGATGCGGCGGCGTTCCTCCTGCAAGGCCCGCAGCTGCTCTTGGTTCTTCTGCATCTGGCTCTCGTTCAGGGCCAGGCGCTCGTCCCGCTCCTCCTCGGTCAGAGAGGTGTTGGCTCGCAGGGTCTGCCGCGCCTGGTTCAGGGTGGCCTGCTCCTGGCGGCAGCGGGACTGCTTGCGCTCGTTGGCGGTCAGCTCCTGGGTCTTGCGGTTGGTAAACTCGTCGGACTGGCCGGAGAGCAGTTCCATCTCCTTTTCCAAATCCGCTTTGTCCTTCTCCAACTCCGCGCGCCTGGCCAGAGCCTTGTTGTGGAGGTTCACGTCAGAACAGGCTTCGTCAATCAGGTCGATGGCCTTATCGGGCAGATAGCGGTCGGTGATGTACCGCTCGGAGAGCAGCACCGCCTCCCGCGCCACGGCCGCAGGGATGACCACCTGATGGAAGTTTTCATAGTACCGGGCGATGCCCATAATGACCTGAACAGTGTCCTCAATGGACGGCTCCTCCACCGTCACCGGCTGGAACCGGCGCTCCAGGGCGGCATCCTTCTCGATATACTTACGGTACTCATTATAAGTGGTGGCGCCAATGACCTGAATCTCCCCCCGGGACAGGGCGGGTTTCAGGATGTTAGCAGCGTTCATAGAGCCTTCCGCGTCTCCGGCGCCTACGATGTTGTGGATCTCATCAATGACCAGGATGATGTTGCCCACCTTTTTGATCTCTTCGATGAGGCCCTTCATCCGGCTCTCAAACTGGCCTCGGAACTGGGTCCCCGCCACCAGAGCGGTCAGGTCCAGCAGATAGACCTCCTTCTCCTTGAGCTTGTAGGGGACATTGCCCGCAGCGATGCGCTGAGCCAGCCCCTCAGCGATGGCGGTCTTGCCCACGCCAGGTTCACCGATAAGGCAGGGGTTGTTCTTCTGCCGCCGGTTCAAAATCTGGATAACCCGGGAAATCTCCTCCTCCCGGCCAATGACCCGATCCAGCTTGCCCTCTCTGGCCCGGTTGGTCAGGGAAACGCAGTAATTTTCCACGTATTTCAGCTTTTGGGGGCGGCTTTCCTTCTTATTGTCATCCTTTTCCCGGTTCTCCTGGCGGCGCTCGCCGCTCTCCCGGGGCGGCTGATTGCTGTTGAACAGCTTGTTCAAAAACGGGAAGGTGGCGGTTTTGCCCTCCTCGTCCTCCTCATCGTCGTCGCCGCCCTCTGTCTGGGCGATGTCAGGCAGCGATTCCATCGCCTCCGGCCCGCCGAAGGCGTTCATCATCTCGCTGGTCAGGCCATCCAGGTCGTCGTCGGAGATGCCCAGGCGCTTGAACATATCGTCCACGGGCTTGACGCCCAGCTCCCTGGCGCATTTCAGGCAGTAACCCTCGTTTTTGGTTTCGTTGTTTTCTATTTTTGTGATAAACACCACTGCCACATTTTTGTGGCACTTGGAACAAAGTGTCGGTTGCATAGTCATTTTCTCCTTCACAGAATGGGGAATATTGATTTTAAGCATAAGGATATCAGATAATTGTGAACAAATCTAGGCCAAATCGAAATTTCTTTTCAAATTAAAGTTTTCCTTGCCAGTGTATTTCTCCCGTTGACTTTTTCCAGCCATTTCTCTAATTAAACCGGTCGGTATTCGTCTCGAACAGCGCCTGAATTTGCTCCCGCAGGGAGGCATTTTTCGGCTGTTCCAGCGCAGGGTCGTCTGCCACCCACTTTGCAGCGGCGACCTGTGCCTCCTGGAGCACCCGCACGTCCCCCGCCAGGTCTGCCACCCGCAGCTGGGGCAGGCCGTGCTGCCGCGCCCCGAAGAAGTCCCCCGGCCCCCGGAGCTTTAAATCCTCCTCTGCGATTTGAAAGCCGTCATTGGTGGCGCAGAGGGCCTTCATCCGCTGGCGGGTCTCCGGATTTCGGTTATCTGACACCAGTACGCAGTAGGATTTGGCGTCTCCCCGGCCCACGCGTCCCCGCAGCTGGTGGAGCTGGGAGAGGCCGAACCGCTCGGCGTTTTCAATGACCATCAGTGTGGCGTTGGGTACGTCTACCCCCACCTCGATGACCGTGGTGGCCACCAAAATGTCCAGCTCCCCTTGAGCAAACCGGGTCATGACCTGTTCCTTGGCCTTCGCGGACTGCCTGCCGTGGACCAGCCCGATGTTCAGGTCGGGAAAGACGGACGTTTGCAGCTTTTCTGCGTATTCCTCTGCGGCTTTTAGCTCCGTGGCCGACATTGTCCCCCGCTCCAGGGCAGATTCGGCGCTGACGGAGGGACAGACGATGTAGACCTGATGGCCCTCGGCCACCTGTCTGCGGACGAAGCCGTACATTCGCTCCCGTTTGTCCTCTCCCACCAGGAAGGTGTCGATTTGCTGCCGTCCGGGGGGCAGTTCGTCCAGGATAGAGACCTCTAAGTCCCCGTAGAGGATCAGCGCCAGCGTCCGGGGGATGGGCGTAGCCGACATGACCAGCACGTGGGGGGCAACCCCTTCCGCCTCCCGACCCTTTTCCGCCAGCTTTGCCCGCTGATCCACGCCAAAGCGGTGCTGCTCGTCTGTTATGACCAGCCCCAGCCGCCGGAAGGCCACCCCCTCCGTCAGCAGGGCATGGGTACCCACCACCAGGTCGATTATCCCCAGCTGGAGCCGTTCGTAAATATCCCGCTTCTCTTTCGCCTTCATGGAGCCGGTCAGCAGGCCCACCCGCAGGCCGCTTTTTTCCAGCAGCGGGGTCAGGGTCTGACAGTGCTGTCGGGCCAAAATCTCCGTGGGGACCATCAGGGCGGTCTGTCCTCCGCTTTGGGCCATCAGCCAGGCGCAGGCCGCCGCCACCACGGTTTTGCCGCTGCCCACATCCCCCTGGAGCAGCCGGTTCATGGGCCTGCCGGAGCAGAGATCCGCTGCCGCCTCGTCCGCCGCCCGCCGCTGGGCGGATGTGGGCGCAAAGGGCAGCGTCTCCCAGAAGGGCTGGAGGGAACGGTTTTCGCAGGAAATGGCAGCCTGGCCGGTGCGCTGGCCCTTCATCAGCGCCAGCCCCGCTGAGAAGAAAAACAGCTCCTCGAACACCAGCCGCCGCCGGGCGGCCTCCAGCGCCTGGTCGTCGCTGGGGAAGTGGATGTTTTGCAGGGCATAGCCCAACCCCACCAGGCCGTGTTCTTCCCGCAGGTCCTCCGGCAGCGGGTCCCGCAGCTCATCGGCGCAGCTGACCAGCACCTGCCGCACCGCCTCAGAGAGGGTGAAATTGGTGATGCCCGCCGTCAGCGGGTAGACCGGCATAATGCGCCCGGTGAAGTGCCGTCTCCCCGACGCCTCAAACAGGGGATTGGTCATGCTGCGGCGGCTGCCCGTCTGCTCCACCGTGCCGTAGAAGATATACTCCTCCCCCAGCCGCAGGGCGCGGCTGACGTAGCCCTGGTTGAAAAAGGTCAGGAACAGCTGCCCCCGCCCATCCACAATTCGGGTCTTGGTCAGCTCCATGCCCCGGCGGACGTACTGGGTGACAGCCCGCTCCGCCACAACACCTTCCACGCAGCAGGGTTCCCCCACCGGGGCCTCGGTGATGTCGTAGATTTGCCGCAGGTCCAGATAGTCTCGCGGGAACCAGTAAAGCAGATCCCTGGGGGTGTAGAGCTTCAACTTTTCCAGCTTTTTGGCCCGCTGCTCCCCAATGCGGGAGAGCTGCCGAATGGAACCGTCCAGCGCAATCGCCACAGCCGCCGCCTCCCTTCTCCGCCCCGTGTTTGGGCGGTTTTTGTTCTATTTTACCACAAATTCGCCGGTATGGGAAGAAAGTCTTGCAATTTCTCCAATGGACATTATTTTCTAAAAGTGATACGCTAATGCTATCGTTCGTGAAGGGAATTTTTCCTATGAAGGAGACTAAGGCCGCAGCCTTTTACCAAAACCCTGTCCATATCGTCCTGCTGGCCCTGTGTGCCACGCTGCTTTGGGGGGCCGCCTATCCCTCGGTGAAGCTGGGGTACGCCGCCTTTCAGGTGGACACCTCTTCCCCCGCCTGCCTGATGGTCTTTGCCGGGATGCGCTTCACGCTGGCAGGACTGGTGACGCTGGCCCTGTGTGGTCTGCTCCACCGCCGGTTCCCCATTCCCCACCGGGCGGACGGACCGGGCATCGCAGCCATCGGCCTGGTGCAGACCACGGGACAGTACCTCTTCTATTACATCGGTCTGGCCCACACCACCGGCGTCCGGGCCAGCATCCTCAACGCCGCCTCCGCTTTCCTGACGGTACTGCTTTCGGCGCTGATTTGGCGGGAAAAGGAGCCGATGACGGCGAAAAAGTGGCTGGGCTGCCTGATGGGTCTGGCCGGCGTGGTGCTGGTCAACCTGGGCGGCAGACTGGGGGGACAGCCTTTCGCCCTGCTGGGCGAGGGAATGATCCTGCTGTCGGTGTGCTTCATCTCCGCAGGGGCCATCTGCTCTAAAGTGCTGACCCAGGGTCGGGACCCCTTCCTCATCACCGGCTGGCAACTGACCCTGGGCGGCGGCGTGCTGCTGGGGGCAGGGCTGCTGCTGGGCGGAAAAATCGGCGCGCCTGCCCCCTCCGGCGTGAGACTGATGGTGCTGCTGGTGACCATCTCCGCTGTGGGGTTCACCCTTTGGACCTTTTTGCTGAAATACAATCCGGTGGGGAAAATCGCCGTGTTTTCCTTCCTGACGCCGGTGTTTGGAGCGCTGCTGTCCAGTTTGGTACTGGCGGAGTCCCTGTTTTCTCCGGCCACGCTGCTGGCACTGGCGCTGGTGGCGGGCGGCATCGTGCTGGTGAACCGCCAGGCGTAAACCCCTCGGTTCTTTTTCAATTATATTTTAAAAAAATGCTTGCAATTTTGGCAGACTGTGTTATTATATAAGTGTATAGGCACTTTTCTAAAAGAAACCAAACGGATATCTGAAAAGTTCTATCCATTCTATGTCTCTCTCCCCCAACGATACTATAATTTTATGCAAAGGATGATGACAAATGCCGACCTATAACACCGCCGAGCTTCGGAAACAAAACCGCAACCGGGTTTTCCGCTATATCTACTCCTCGGACACCCCCGTTACCAAGCGGGATGTAGCCCACTCGCTGAACTTGAGCCTGCCCACCGTAGGCCAGAACCTGAAGGAATTGCAGGAGGTCGGCCTGTTGGAAACCCAGGGAACCTCCGATTCCACCGGCGGACGCAAGCCGCGGGCCATCGGCGTGGCCTCCAACGTCAAGTACAGCGTAGGTATCATGCTCTCCAACTACCATATCCACATCGTCTGCATCGACCTGCGGGCCAAGGTGATCGCGCAAAAGACCATAGTTCACGACTTTGAGGACAGCGACTCCTACTTCCAGGAGATCGGCCTCCAGCTGGAGTCCTTCCTGGACAGCAACGAAATCGACCGCAGCCGCCTGCTGGGAGTGGGCATCGCCCTGCCTGGCATCCCCGACAGCGAACGGGACATCGTCACCCTCTCCCGCACCCTGTCCTCCAAGGACATCTCCATCGCCAGGCTGACGGAACATATCCCCTATCCCTGCTTTGTGGAGAACGATGCCAACGCTGGCGGCGTGGCCGAGTGGTGGAACCATCAGGAACACGACAACATGGTGTACCTCTCCATCCAGCGGGGGGTCGGCGGCGCGGTGCTGCTGGACGGCGTACGCTATATGGGCCGCCACCACCACAGCGGCGAGTTCGGCCATATGTGCATCGTCCCCGGCGGGCAGCGGTGCCTGTGCGGACGCCGTGGCTGCCTGGAGGCGTACTGCTCCACCGCCCGTATCTCCTCCGACCTGGGCATCACCCGGGAGGAGTTCTTCGAGGCACTGGAGGCCGGCAACACCGAGTACCAGAAGATTTGGAGCGACTACCTGGATCATCTGGCCATCGGTATCAACAACATCCGTATGGTGCTGGACTGCGACATCATCCTGGGCGGCGTATTGGCCCACTTCATGGGTCCCTACCTGGACGACCTGCGGTTCCGTCTGCGCAACATCAGCTCCTTCGAGACCACCGGCGACTTCCTGAAACTGTCCCGGTACCTGAGCTGGTCCACCTGCGTGGGTGTGGCACTGCACTTCATCTCCGACTTTATCGACAGCATCTGAGTTTCCCTCCCGTTTTTGCGCGCCGCTCTGCCCAAAGGGGCAGGGCGGCAATGCTCCCGATGGAACCACGCGCTGAACCGGGATGTCTTCAACAACGACGACCTCGCTCCCGTGAAGAAGTAACAGATTCGGTCAGTTCTTTCGGAAACGACAAACAATGTTCCCCTCCGGCGGCCACACGCTGCCGGAGGGGGTTTCTCTGCATGGGCAGGCGGCCCGTTTTTGCGATTATCAGGCCGTGGTTGGCCCGGCGGAGCGCAAAAAATCCCCGGCCGGGGCGCACCCACCGCTCCAGCCGGGGAAAGAAAAATGAATCAGTTCTTATGGGGGCTTATTTGACCACGACGCTTTTCATCAGGTTCTCAAAGGCGGAGGAATCCGTCGCATCCTCGACAGGGTCGGTTTTACCACATAGGAATCAGGGTTCTAATCGGCCTCGTAAAAGTAGCTGACCAAAACGGTGCCATCCTGTGTCTCCCACTGCAACTCGCCGCTGCGGGTCTCCGCCTCGTTCCCGATTTGCAGAGTGACGGTGTAGGAATAGCAGTCCTCTTGGGCGGTCAGGGCCACGTCCTGCACCGTGGCGGGGGTGTCCGCGTAAAGCTCATCGTACTTGAAGGGGATGCGGTTCTGCACCAGCTGGGCATACACATCCTCCGTCAGCAGAGTGGCGAAGTCAGCATAGTAGTTGTCCGCCGCCGCGTCCAGCAGCGCCTGAGAATCCTCGCTGCTCGACCCAGCGGCGCTGTCCAGCGCCTCCATCTCCGCCAGATACGCAGTATACCGCCCCTGGTCGTCTGTGGTGTAGAGGTTGGTCAGGAACTGCTCCAGTGCGGCCTCCACCTCGGCGGTGTCCGCTTCTTCTCCGCCTGATTCGCCCACAGTGGAAACGCTGCCAGCGGCGGACGCGGAACCATCCACGGTGGTTTGGCTCCCGCCACAGGCCGAGCAGACTGCCACCAGCAACGACAGGACCAGGAGTAACGCAACTTGTCTTTTCATGGAACTTCCTCCTTCGTTTGTTTCTGTTATCATCCTATCACAGCCCCAAATTTTTGTCAATATCAAAAAAATTAAAATGAAAAATATTTTTGCAGGAAAACGGTTGACAAACCGCCTCCTCTCTTTTATCCTATTTCTATAGAAAAAGTACCGACAATGGGAGGAGGCGCGGCGCTTGGCGGCGAAAAACCCGAAGGAGCGTTCCAACAACCTGGAAGAAAACCTGAAAAAAGCCCTGACAGAGCTGCTGGTACTCTACCTTCTCTCCCAACGGGAATATTACATCGGGGAATTGACCGATGCCTTAAAGGAAAAGAGCGGCGGCGCCCTGGCCATCGTTTTTCCCTATGCGGCCATCTACCGGATGTCACGGGCGGAGTACATCACCGAGAGCAAAAAGCGGGTGGCCCCGGACGGGCGCTGGCGGCAGTATTACAAAATCACGCAGGAGGGCCGGGCCTACCTCCGGGAACTGCTGGAGACTTACGACCGGTTTATTACCGGTGTTTCCGAGATTTTGAAGGGAAAGGACGGAACATGAACGAGGCAACATTACGCTACCGGCGGGAGGTCTGCCGGTATCTCCGCTGTGGCGGGGCTGCAAAACGGCGGTTGGAGGCACAGCTTTCTTGCCTGCTGGACGCTTTTCTGGAGGAAAATCCATCCCCAGACCGGGCGGCGCTGGAGGCCGCCTTCGACACCCCGGAGGAGTTGGCGGCGACGCTGATGGAGGAACTGACCCCAGAGGAGCGGGGCCAGTGGAAACGGCGGCGGCTGGCGGCGCGGGTGGTGTCGGTGGCGCTGGTATTACTGCTGGCGGCGTTCAGCATCTATACCTTCTTCTACAAGGAACAGCCGATTGAAATTACAACGTATGAATTTTCTTACATCAATGGGGGTGCGGACGGTTCCGCTTCCTCGGCGGTCGAATCCCAAGAGTGACAAACAGGCCCCTTGAGAAAACGACAGCGGAACCATCAACCGGTTTCCGCTGTCGTTGTTTTCGTCAAAGCGCTTTTTTAATTTGCTGGATGGCTCCCTTCTCCAGCCGGGAGACCTGGGCCTGAGAGATACCCACCTCCTGAGAGACCTCCATCTGGGTCTTGCCCTGGTAAAAGCGCAGATCCAGAATACGGCGCTCCCGCTCGGAGAGCCGCCCCATGGCCTCGTGGAGGGCCAGGTGTTCCAGCCACTTTTCGTCTGTGTTTTTGTCGTCCCGCACCTGGTCCATGACGCACATGGCGTCTCCCCCGTCGGAGTAAATCGGCTCGTACAGGGAAACCGGGTCCGCGATGGCGTCCAGGGCGAACACTACGTCCTCCCGCTTCATGTCCAGCCCCCTTGCCAGCTCGTCCAGGGACGGCTCCCGCTGGTGCTGGCTCAGGTACACCTCCCGCGCCTGGAGGACCTTATAGGCTACGTCCCGCATGGAGCGGCTGACCCGCACCGCAGAGGAGTCCCGGAGGAAGCGGCGGACTTCGCCGCTGATCATCGGCACCCCATATGTGGAAAACTTCACCTGATACTGTTCGCAGTCGAAGTTGTCAATGGCCTTCATCAGCCCAATGCAGCCGATTTGAAACAAATCGTCCATACTCTCCCCTCTCCCCGCGAACCGCTGAATTACTGAGAGTACCAGCCGCAGATTTCCTTCGATCATCTGCTGCCGAGCCTCTTTGTCGCCCTGCTTGACCCGCTTGAGCAGCTCGGTCATCTCCTCGTTTTTCAATACCTTCAGCTTGGCGGTGTTCACGCCGCAAATCTCCACTTTGCCCCGCATAAAAATCAGGCCCTCCTTGCCGGATGTGGTAATACCAGTTTTCCCGGCAAAGAAGGCTGCTATGCGGTCGGTTTTGGGGAGGTTTTGGGGGTGGCACGGAACCCATCAGGCTGCTCTGCCAGAACCTGCGAGGGGTACGGGATACCCCTCACATTGTTCAGCATATAGTGGGTGGGCTGGTTAGGCTTCTTGTTCACCTTTGAAGTCAGCTTGACCACGCTGAGCGTAGGGCTGTGCCGGTTGCCAGTGTTGTTCTGCATGACCACAACGGGGCGGATACCGCCCTGGAGGGAGCCACGCCATGCACCGCAGCTAGTCGGAATATAGTAAACAAAAAATTGTATGAGATGCCTTGCTTTATACGCCATTTATGGTATAATTGATTAAAATTGGTTCTCAATTCCTGTTCTGAATCTATCCTGCCAGATGCGGGGGAGGCTAATTTCACGCACAATCCATTCTTTTCTATATTCTTTGATAACGCAATCAACTCATAAAAGCAGCAAAGGACAGAGATAAATGGCAAACAGAAAGACAGTACAATCGGTAGAGCCTCAAATTGCTGACATGGTCAATAATTGGCTGAGATCCTACAAGCTCGATTACAAATTGCAACAGGAGTCCTTAACCCCTGAAATTGACACGGCTCTGGATAATTATTTTTCCAAAAACGGCGGTACGGGGGGAAACCGGCCCGACGCAAAGCTGCTGCTGTGGGATACCCGCGGTCAGGCTTACCCGATTTTGATCGAATACAAGGGGTACAAAAATAAGCTAGTCAAACACAACACAAATGGTCAGATTGAAAATAAAACCGCAAAAAATGAGCCGCATTTCAAAAACATCAATGCCTATGCTGTAAACGGCGCTGTACACTACGCCAACGCTATCCTGCACTACACCAGCTACACCGACGTGATCGCCATCGGCATCACCGGTTATATAGACGACTACGGAACCCTCCAGCACAACATCGGCGTCTACTATGTCTCCAAGTCGAATCTGGGCGTCGGACAGGAGATTCTTTGCAACGGAGGCAAATATAGCGACCTGTCGTTTCTGAAAGTGGAACACTTCGATGCTTTTATGCAAGAAGTGGAATTGCTGCAATTAACGCCGGAAGAACTGGCGCAAATCAAGGAGGCGCGGGAGCAGGAGGTCACCGCCAGCCTTGTCAAGCTGAACAACGACATATACAAAAATGAAAAGGGCCTGAGCGAAAGTGACCGCGTTTACCTGGTCGCCGCCTCTATCATTGCCACACTCGGTATTCCTGGTAAGGTCACTCCACTGAAAAAGGATGACCTCAAATCTTCTCTTGAAGAAGAAAACAGAGACGGAGATATTATAATCAGAGCAATCAAACGGTTTTTGAATGCAAAGAATGTGCCGCAACAGAAACGGGATTTAATCGTCAGAACACTTTCCAACACGCTGCTTAACGAAAACATCAATAAACCGGAAAACGGAGAGAGCCAGCTAAAGCGGGTTTTCACGAAAATTTTCGACGATTTGGGCATTTATTATAAAATCGGCCTGACGACTGATTTTACAGGCAAGCTGTTCAACGAGATGTATAGCTGGCTGGGCTTCACGCAGGATAAGCTGAACGATGTTGTTCTCACGCCTTCTTATGTTGCTACGCTGCTGGTAAAGCTGGCCCAGGTCGATCGGAACTCTTATGTGTGGGACTTTGCCACGGGTTCGGCGGGGCTGCTGGTCGCCGCCATGAACGAAATGCTCAATGACTTAAAAAAGAGCGAGACATCCCCTGAAAAGTACCAAAGGAAAGCCGCCAAAATCAAGGCGGAACAGCTGCTTGGCCTGGAAATTCTACCCAATATCTATATGCTGGCCGTGCTAAACATGATTTTAATGGGAGATGGCAGCTCGAATATCCTGAACAACGATTCGCTGAAGGATTTTGACGGCACCTATAAATATAAGGCGCAGGACGAACGCGAAGGCCGCGAAAAAGAGTGTGAAGAAAAGTTCCCGGCCGACGCTTTTGTACTCAATCCGCCCTATTCCGCGCCAGGGAACGGGATGGTCTTCGTGGAGAAGGCGCTTAGAATGATGGACCACGGCTATGCGGCGATCATCATTCAAAATTCCGCCGGTTCCGGCAAGGCCGCAGAGTACAACAGGCGCATTTTAAAGCACAGCACCCTGCGGGCCAGCATCAAAATGCCCATCGACCTGTTTATTGGCAAATCCAGCGTGCAAACGAATATCTATGTGTTTTGTGTGGGCAAAGCGCATCAGGCGGATGACCTCGTGAAGTTTATCGACTTTTCCTATGACGGATATACCCGGACCAACCGCAAAAAAGCCAGCAACAACCTGAAGGATACCGACCATGCCAAAGAGCGGTATCAGGAAGTTGTAGATCTGGTGCTTGACCGCAGGTCGAAGCCGCATTTTCTGAACGAGAGCGACTATTACGAGGGACATATTGACCCCCAAAACGGCTGTGACTGGAACCAGTCGGCGCCCATCGACACGCGCCCCACCCTGGACGACTTCAAAAAGACCGTCAGCGATTATCTGGCGTGGGAGGTATCAACGCTGCTGAAAAACCAGGACAAGGAGGACGACCGCCTGGGAAAATAGATGCCTCACTCAACGAAAAACTGGAAAGTGTTGAGTGGGGCGAATATAGAATTGGTGATTTGTTTTTTTATCCAATCCTATAAAAAGAGATTCGATGCCAACAAGGTGACTGTATCCCCAACCGGAGACTATCCCTATATCGTAAGAATGGGGAGTAACAATGGACAGAAAGGCTTTATCAATGAAGATGCTAAATTCCTGAATGATGGAAATACCATTTCTTTTGGTCAAGATACTGCCACTATGTATTATCAGGAAAAACCATACTTTACGGGGGATAAAATCAAAATATTAAAGCCTAGATATACCGAGTTTTGATATAGTCCCCTTAGAGTAGACACTCGAAAAAGCAAAAATTTCGAGGCAACACTAAGGGGGCTATTATTATGGCAAAAAGCAGTCATAAGAACCGGAAATACAGTGCAGAATTAAAGAGGGCAGCGGTACAGTCCTATCAGGCAGGAGAGGGAAGTCTCCAGACAATTTGTAAAAGATATGGGATTTCGGATCATCATGTACTCCGAAG
>JAJQBR010000151.1 GCA_021203185.1 Clostridiales bacterium | reverse complement strand
CGCAGCACGTCAATGTCAAGAACCACAAAGCTAATGGCTAAAAGCTAAGAGCTAAACTGCTCATAAGGCTGAGTAAAAGGGATAACCAGTTAAATATTTTACACGATTTGGCGCTGGTATGCAACAACAAATGGTTACAAACAAAAACAAAATGATAAATTCCCCATTTTTTACGCCGAAATACAGAGAAAGGGAATGAATTTTTATGGCAAACAACCAACTGGATCGCCTGGCGGCGGCCATGCTCGCCTACTACGCGGGCGACCCCCTGCGCGTTCAGCACTTTATGAAGGTTCACGCCTTCAGCCGACTGATTGGCCGGGCAGAGGGGATGGACGAGGGCGAACTCTTCACCCTGGAGGCCGCCGCCTACGTCCATGACATCGGCATCAAGCCAGCCGAGGCCCAATACGGCAGCTCCGCCGGGCCATACCAGGAGGCACTCGGCCCCGCCGAAGCGGAACAGATGCTGGGAAAACTGGGCTTCGCGGAGCCGGTCACCCGGCGGGTGTGCTACCTGGTGGGGCATCACCACACATATACCAACATCGACGGGTTGGACTATCAGATTCTGGTGGAGGCGGACTTCCTGGTGAACCTGTTCGAGGACGACGCATCCAAAGCCGCCATGGAAACCGCTTATGCAAAAATTTTTCGCACGGAGACCGGAAAGACCTTCTGCCGGGAGATGTTTGGGTTATAAAGGAAAAACAGGAGTGTTGCAGCACAAGAGAAAGCAACAGACCCAGGCTGACCGTCCCGCCCAAAACCATAAAACCCCGACTTGCACCAAAGGAAAACGGCGCAAGCCGGGGTTGATTTTTGCGTTTTTCGCAGGGAGTGTACGGCACATTCAGCAGTGAAACGCTATCCTCCGGTTTTCCGTCATTGCAAATTTGTGCATTATCAGTGTGCCCCGTACACCCCGCCGCCGATGAACTCCCGCAGCAGACTGTCCTTTGGCACCAGCTCCGGGTCGATGGGTTCAAACTTCTCAAAGGCTGCAATCATCCGCAGCATATCCTTCCGGCGGATGTCCTCTTTGGGGATGGCCTGGAACAGAGGCTGTGCGTAGTGGCACATGACGTTAACCTCGTAGGGCAGGGACGAGTCAAAGAGCAGGTTGGCCCGGTTCTTGTAAGGGGAGATGTAGAGCTTTTCTCCCCGACGGATGTTGTCCCACATGGCAAAGGTGCGCAGCACCTCCGTCCCCCGGAAGTTCATGTCCCGAACACTGCGGCGGGTCAGCCGCATCCAGGTGCCTTTGAATACCACCTCGCCGTGGTCCAGTACGTTGGAGCGGGCGGAGAGGTAGATTTTAAACGCCTCTGGATGGCGGCCCCCCAAGTCGTCGTTGAGGGCGTGAATCCCCTCAAACACCGCCACCTCGTCCGGCCCCAGCCGAAGCGGAGTACACCGGCTGGTGTCTCGCATATGCCGGGGGAAGTCGAACCGGGGGATCAGTACCTCCTCCCCACGGGAGAGAGCCTGGAAGTGCTCGTGGAGCAGATCCATGTCCATGCACAGGGGAGATTCAAAGTCGTACTCCCCGGAGGGGGTGCGGGGAGCAGTGGCCGGGTCCACAGTGATGAAATAATTGTCCAGGGAGACGCTGTGGGTCTTGATGCCCTTTTTCAGCAGGGCCTCCTTGAGTTTTAAGGAGGAGGTGGTCTTGCCCGACCCGGAAGGACCGGCCAGCAGCACAATGGGGCTGTTGCGCCGGTTTTCCGCAATCAGGCTGGCGGCCTGCTCCACCTTGCGGTCATAGTTGCGATCCCCCATGGCGAGAAACTCCGCCGGGCTTTTTGCCATCAAATTGATTTCTTCCAGTTGAAATGCCATTGTGTGATACTCCTGGTAACGCTCCCTCTGCCTGCGAGGGAGAATGCTGGGCGGCGGACGGGTCGTTTTGTCCGCCGGTGCGTTGGGAAGTTCAGCCGCCCTGCGCCAGCCCCCGGTGGAAGTCCACCAGCGCCTGTTTGTCCCGGCAGAGGGTCTCGATGCGGTCAATGTACTCTTTGGGGTACTTGGGGTTGGTCAGGCGGACGATTTTCCCCGTGGCGGGGTCGGTGAGCTTGGTGGAGCCGCCCGCCCCCAGCGCCACGATGGTGTGCAGTTCCTCCATGATGCAAATGTTGTACAGCCCATCTTCCCCCGGCTTGCACCAGCCAATGTTTTCCAACGCGCCGGTCATGTACTTTTGCCGGTAGAGGTAATAGGGGGCGTAGCCCGCCTGCCACAGCCGGGGCCAGGCGTAATCCAGCATGGCGCGGGTATCCTCCCCGGTGGGGAGGCCCTGTTGCTCCATTTTCAGCCGGGAGCCTTTTTTCAGGGCCAGGGTGTGGACGGTGATGTTCTCCGGGGCCAGGGCGATGACCTGCTCCAATGTGCCGCAGAACCCCTCCGGCGTATCCTGGGGCAGTCCGGCAATCAAGTCCATATTTACCGAAAGGAGGCCCGCCGCCCGGACGGTCTGGTAAGCCCGCAAAATATCCTCGGCGGTATGGGCGCGGCCCATGGCCCGTAGGACGTGGTCCTCCATGGTCTGGGGGTTCACCGACACCCGGCCCACGCCGTGTTTGCGAAGGACGGCCATTTTCTCCGCCGTAATGGTGTCGGGCCGCCCAGCCTCCACGGTGAACTCCGTCAGCCGGGACAGGTCGAAAGCCCCCCGCAGGTGGGCCAACAATTGGTCTATCTGGTCCGCGGTGAGGGTGGTGGGGGTGCCGCCGCCCATATAGATGGTGCGAACGTGCAGTCCCGCCTCGTCCAGCAGAGCGGCCACCGCGTCGATCTCCCGGTGGAGGGCCTCCAAAAACGGCTCCACCAGCCGCAGAGCCTGCTTCACGTCCGCCGAGACGAAGGAGCAATAGGCGCAGCGGGTGGGGCAGAAGGGGATGCCCACATAGAGGGAAAGTTCGTCGGATTTCAGGCTGTTTTTGGCCCGAAGGCCCGCCTTTGCCGCCTCCAGCGCCAGCTCGGTGCGGCTCTCAGAGACAAAATATTCGCGGTAAAACAGCTCCCGGGTCTCCTGCTCGGTCAGGCCGGATTCCAGAGCGCGGCTGGCCAGCTTTGCGGGGCGGATGCCCGTCAGCGCACCCCAGGGAGGCGCTTCTCCCAAAAGGGGCAGCGCCGCCCGGTAAAAGGACTGCTTCACCGCCCGCTGGAGCAGCCGGTCCCGTTCCAGCTGAGTTGCCCCGGCGGGAACGGTGACGGTGGCCTCGCCGGTGGTCTCCTGCCCTTCCAGCCGCAGCCGGGTCTCGGCGGCGGCGGTGTCCCCCTCCAGCCGGAGGGAGGACCAGCAGGCGTCCCCGCCTTCCTGGGGTGCGTCCGGGTAGACGGGCTTCTGTCCAGGGAACAGCACCATTAGAATTTGTTCTACCGCGTAGCGGTATTGGTGTCCAGTTAAATACAGTTCCATAGTTTACTCAAAGAGAGAACGCAGATTCTGGGTGATGCGCGCCTCGAAGCCGTCCAGCGTCTCCAGTTCCTCCTGGGTGAACCCGGCGCACCGCAGCCCCCTGACCTGCTCCTCCACGTGGGCGATGTCCCGGAGCAACGGCTGGGCCTCCTTCATCAGCTCGATTTCCGGGGCGGGACGTTTTTTGCTCTTGGGCAGGATGCGAAGCATTTCCCGCTTCTCCAGCTGCTCCAGCCCCCGTTTGACCTGATTTTTGGGCAGGCCGGAGAAGTCCACCAGTTCGCCTACGGTGACGATCTCTGCATCGCTGTTCAGGCAGGCCATCAACTGCACCTCGGTCAGTGTGACCTGCTGCACCTCGGCGATGGAGGTATAATACCGCTCCAGCAGCTTTCGGTAGCGGTACTGCTCCGTCAGCAGCCCCTCCCGCTGGATGGCGGGCAGGTGGACGGTGGGTCGCTCGGTACCCAGTTTTTTTGTGCCGGGAGCGATGGAAGGAGCTACCACGCCGTCTTTGGCGGCGGAGATAAGGAAGCGGTAGATGCGGGGGGCCTGCTCCTCGTACTCCTCGTCGGTGTAGATGTCCTTGTAGAACTTCTGATAGTCCTGGAACACCTTCAGCTTGGTCTGGACAGTGCCGGTCAGAGTGGCGCTCTGTGCTACAAGGCTGCCTTTGGTCTTAACGTAATAGTATACCGGAGCCTGGATCGCCTGGACCGTTTTCACATGGCGCAAATATTCCAAGTTAAAGAGGAAGTCCTCGCACCAGTGAATGTCCACGTTCATCCGCAGACCGGTTCGCCGGAGGATGTCTTCCCGGTAGAGCTTGTTCCACAGTACGCCATAGTAAAAGTCGGCGGGGCTTTCCATCATGTACTCGGCGTACTCCTGGAGGGTGAGGATGGCGTTTTCCTGAATGCTGCCCTTGTGGGCCACTTTGTCCCCCACCACCCGGTAGAAGTCGGCCACCACCAGGTCGCAGCCGGAGCGCTGGGCGCAACCCACCATCAGCCGGGTGGCGTCTGGAGTGATCCAGTCGTCGCTGTCCAAAAACTGGATGTACTCTCCCTGGGCGGCGTCGATGCCCCGGTTTCGGCTGTCGGAAACGCCGGAGTTGGCCTTGTCGATGAGCCGTACCCGCGGATCGTCGTCGGCAAAGGCCCGGCACAGAGCGCCGGAGCTGTCGGTGCTGCCGTCGTTGATGAGAATCAACTCCAGGTTTTTGTACTCCTGGTGGAGAACGCTGTCCACACAGCGCTCCAGGGTTTTCTCCGCGTTGTAGACGGGGACAATGATGCTTACCAGTGGTTCCATGTTTTCCTCCCCCTCGTTAAAAAGCGCACACAGGTTTAAAAGATATGTGCGTTCCGCATGGCGTAAATCAAATACGGGTTCTCCTGCCGCTCCACGGAAAGGAGACTTGCCCCCTCGTGGCCGGGATAGACCTTGTAGTCGCCGTCCAGCTGACCCAGCCGCTTCAGGGAGGCCATCATGTCCGCCGTGGAGCTGGTCTCGAAGTCGGTGCGGCCACAGGCCCCGGCAAAGAGGGTGTCTCCGGTGAACAGACAGTTCTCCACCATCAGGCAGACCCCGCCCTGGGTGTGGCCGGGGGTGGACAGCACCCGGATGGTGTGCCGTCCCAGAGGTACGGTGTCCCCCTCATCGTAGAAGCGGACACCCTCCACCCCCTCCAGCGTCACCGGACGGAAGAAGCTGGACGGGGCCATGGGATAGTCGGCGCGGTGGATATACACCGGAATCTCCCGGTCCGTATTCGCCTCTTTGAGGGCGGAGAGGGCGGCCTTGACGCCGCCGATATGGTCAAAGTGACCGTGGGTCAGCAGAATCATCTTCACCTGATAGCCCGCTTCTTTGGCCTGGGTGACCACCCGGCGGCCAAAGTCCCCCGGGTCGATGAGGGCGGCGTCCTTCGTGACCTCGTCACCCAAAATATAACAGTTGGTCTCCACCGGCCCAACGACCAGCCCCTTTACAAACATGGCATAAAACCCCTTTGTTTTATTGGGCAGCGCCGTACAATTAGAGCTTCGGCGTCGCCTTTGTTCAAATTTGTCGTTTTTACAATTTTATAATGTGGGTATCCCTTTTTCTCAACTCCATGAGAAACGTCTGCCGCTTTCGCCCTCAGTCTTTGGCTTGCAGTGCCTGACTAACGGCTAACAGCTAATAGCTAAAAGCTAATCACATATCATACAGCAGTGTGACCGGCCCTTCGTTGACGCTGGTCACCTGCATGGACGCGCCGAACTCCCCGTGTTCCACCTGGAACCCCTGTTCCCGGCAGCAGGCCATAAAATGCTCATAGAGGGGGATGGCTTGCTGGGGCTTGGCGGCGTGGGAGAACCCCGGACGGCGGGACCTCAAATCGGCGTAGAGGGTGAACTGACTGACCACCAACAGACTGCCGCCCACAGCGGCCAGATCCAGGTTCATTTTGCCCTGCTCGTCCTTAAATACCCGGAGATGGCAGATTTTCTCCGCCAGGCGGCGGGCGGTGTCCTCAGTGTCCTCCGGGCCGACGCCCAGCAGCACCAGATAGCCCCGCCCGATCTGGCCCACCACCGCTCCGTCGATGCTGACGGAGGCAGAGGAGACCCGCGTGACAACTGCTCGCATTTCGGTTTTGCTCCTTTTCGTTCAATTCTTCCCTCTGGTTACGGACATCACGCCGGAAATGCCGTTGATTTTGCGCATGACCGCGTCCAACTCGTAGCAGTCCCGGACGCACAGTTGCACATACACGTTGGCGTAACCGTCCGGCGTTCCCTTGGCGGAGATGGCGTCGGTGCGAACCTTCGCGGCGGAGAGGGCTGCGGCGATGTCCAAAAACAGGTTGGGCCGGTCTTTGGCGTAGACCTCCAGGCTGGTGTTGTACTCCTTCTGCTCCGACACAGCCCAGCCCACCTCGATCCAGCGGCCCCGTTCCTCCGGCTTGCGCCGTTTGGGATCTGCGTTGGGGCAGTCCGCCCGGTGGACGGAGACGCCATAGCCTTTGGTGATAAAGCCCACAATGTTGTCCCCCGGCACCGGCAGACAACACTTGGCGAATTTCACCAGGCAGTTGTCCACTCCTTCCACCACGACGCCGCTCTTGGAGACGGTGCGCTTTCGGCCCTGCTCCAGAGCGGGAGGCGGCAGAGTGGTCTGGATGTGGATGGTCTGCGCCTCTTCTGTCAGCTGCGGCTCGGCCAGGGCCGCCTGATCCTTGCGCTCCTTGACAATGGTTGCCATCTCGCCCTTGATGCGGTTCACCGCCTTGATTGCGGTCAGTCCGCCGTAGCCGATGGCGGCGTACATATCCTCCAGGGAGCCGAACTGCACTTTTTTCAGGATGCGGGGCAGCACGTCCTCAGCGGAAATTTCCGCGATGGAGTAACCGTTGCGCTTCATCTCCGCCTCGAAGGAGGCGCGGCCGTTGACGATGTTCTCGCTGCGGCGCTCCCGCTTGAACCACTGGCGGATTTTGTTCCGGGCTTCGTTGCTCTTGCAGATCTTCATCCAGTCCCGGCTGGGACCTTTGGCTGACTGGGAGGTCTGAATCTCCACGATGTCGCCGTTTTGCAGCTGGGTGTCGTAGGGAACCAGCCGCCCGTTCACCTTGGCCCCAATCATGTGGTTGCCAATGGCGGAGTGGATGGAATAGGCGAAGTCGATGGGGGTGGAACCAGCGGGCAGACCCTTTACCTCTCCCTTGGGGGTAAAGACGAACACCTCGTCGGAGAACAAATCCACCTTCAGGCTCTTGACGAACTCCTCCGCGTCGGTGTCCTGCTGGCTTTCCAGCAGTTTGCGCACCCACTCGTAGGTCTCCTCCCCGCCGTTGGAGCCGTTGATGCCCTGTTTGTACTTCCAGTGGGCGGCGATGCCGTATTCCGCCGTCTCGTGCATATCCCAGGTGCGAATCTGCACCTCAAAGGGGATGCCCTCCCGGCCGATGACCGTGGTGTGGAGGGACTGGTACATATTGGGCTTTGGGGTGGAGATATAGTCCTTGAACCGGCCCGGCACCGGTTTGAACATATCGTGGACGTGGCCCAGGGCGTTGTAGCAGTCGGGGATGGTGTCCACGATGATGCGCAGAGCGTACAGGTCAAAAATCTCGTCCAGCGTCCGGTGCTGGGCGTACATCTTCCGGTAGATGGAATAGATGTGCTTGGCCCGGCTGGTGATGGTACACTCGATGTGTTCCCGGTCCATCCGCTCTTTGATGCGCGCCTGCGTAGAGGTCAGAAACTCCTGGTGGCGGCTGAACCGCTGGTTCAGTTGGTTCTCAATGTCATTATAGGCCACCGGGTCCAGGTACTTAATGGACAGATCCTCCAGCTCGTATTTGATTTTGGACATACCCAGCCGGTGGGCGATGGGGGCGTAAATCTCCATCGTCTCCAGGGATTTTTCCCGCTGCTTTTTGGGGGTCTGGTACTGCATGGTCCGCATATTGTGCAGCCGGTCGCACAGCTTCACCAGCACCACCCGGATGTCCTTGCTCATGGCCATGAGCATTTTCCGCAGGTTTTCCATCTGCTTCTCGGCCAGGGTCAGCTGGATGCGGGTCAGCTTGGTGACGCCTTCCACCAAATCGGCCACCGAATCCCCAAAGAGCCGGGCAATCTCCTCGTGGGTGGCATCGGTGTCCTCGATGCAGTCGTGGAGCAGCGCCGCCAGCAGCGACTCGGTGTCCAGTTTCAGGTCGGCTACGATGTCCGCCACCGCCAGGGGGTGGGTGATGTAAGGGGTGCCGTCCCGCCGCATCTGCTTGGAGTGCTTTTCGTCCGCGTACTGGAAGGCGGAATAGAGCAATTTTGTGTCCAGATTGGGGTTGTATTCCAGCACCTTTTCCTCTAATGCGTGATAGCGTTCCAAAATGGGATCCATAAACCATCCTCCCTTCTCGGCTCTTTCTCTCTATATAACTGATTATCCCTTTGAATCGGCTGCGTTTTTAATGGCTAGTGATTAGCGGGTTAGAAAGAGGAATATTCACTAAAAATCTCACATCTGTCGAACAAAACCGATACCAATCGTAAAGCACTCCCTCTTGCCTCCCCTGAAAGGGGCGGAGGGATTCTGTTTCATCACTTTTTATCGTTTCCCTCTGGCATCTCATCCCCCTCTATCTGCCGCAGCAGCTTTTGCAGCACAGCGGAGGCATCCAGATCCACTTTCCCCTCCTGCTGGCGCAGGCAGACCTGCACCTGCCGGGAGGACCACCGCAGGTCGATCAGCCCCCGCTCCTGAAACACCTCCAGGCAGACCAGAGTGGTGGAGCAGGGCTGGTTCCATCCAGCGGCGGCGGAGACGTGCCGGGCCAAGTCCAGGGGATTTTCGCTGAGGGTGGACGGTCCGCCGGGCCGGGCGATGTACCGCCAGACGGCCACAAAGTTCCGCCGCTGAGGAACCAGCCGCCGAAGCTCCTGCCGGGGCAGCGGTTCCCCCGCCTGGTAGCGCTGGTAGAGCAGCAGATCCCGCTGGATGGGGCTGAGGCTGCGGCGCAGGTCGGTGATGAGCAGCTGCACCGTCCGGCTGCCCCGGTAGGCGTTGATTTGGGGGTAAAAAGCCACGTCCACCTGGCTGCCGGGCTGGAGGCCCGTCTCCTGGAGGGAGCAGGAGAAGAAAATGGCGTCCAGCACTACCCCCTGATGCTCCAACTGGAAGCGGGTGTGTCGTCCTCCCCCCACGCAGGAGCAGTTCAGTACCCACGCTCCCTCCAGCAGGAAGGTGGGGCGGGGATTCCCTATGCCGTAAGGCTCCAGCGACTGGAGCGCCTCCACCTGGGGGATGGTCAGCTCTCTGGCATTGGGCAGAGCCACGTCGATGTCCAGCTGCTGGTGACCGTCCGCAGGGGGCGGCGCGGCTGCGGCGATGGCAGTCATTCTGGCGCGGAAAGCGGAGAGGTTCCCCGCTGGAATGGTGAATCCGGCGGCCTGCTCGTGGCCACCGAAGGTCTCCAACAGGTCGGCGCACTGCTCCAGGGCCTCAAACAGGCTGAACCCTCCGTTGGAGCGGCAGGAACCTTTGCCCTTGCCGTTTTCCATGCAGATCATCACCACCGGCATCTGGTAGCGCTCCACCAGCCGGGAGGCCACAATGCCCACCACGCCCTGGTGCCAGTTCTCCCCGGCCAGAATGATGATGTGCTCCCGCATGGAGGGGTGCTGTTCCAGCAGCGCGGCGCACTGTTCAAAAATCTCCAGCTCCACCGCCTGGCGCTCCCGGTTCAGTTCGCACAGCCGCTGGGCATCGGCGCGGGCCTGAGTCGGGTCGTCGGTCATCAGCAGATGAACGGTCAAATCGGGACAGCCCATCCGCCCGGCGGCGTTCATCCTGGGGGCCAGGGAGTAGCTGATGGAGGTGGCGGTCAGCGTCTTGTCCTCCAGACCCGTCTCCTGGAGCAGCGCTCGCAAGCCGGGCCGCCGGGTGCGCTGGAGCTGTTCCAGCCCCATGGCGACGATGGCCCGGTTTTCGCCGGTCAGATCCATCACATCGGCCACGGTGCCGATGGCCGCCAGGTCAGCGTAGGCCAGAAACATCCTGCGGCGCTGGGCGGGGGGTGTCAGGGCCAGGGCCACTTTCAGGGCCACGCCCACCCCGGCCAGATGCTTGAAGGGGTAGGGGCAGCCGGGTTGGTGGGGATTCACCACGGCGCAGGCGTCGGGCAGATCCGGCTTGCAGGCGTGGTGGTCGGTGACCACCACATCCATGCCCAGTTCCCGGGCAAATACCGTCTCCTCCAGATTTGTGATGCCGCAATCCACCGTGACGATCAGGGAGATCTTCTGCTCCCGCAGCTCCAGCAGGGTTTCCCGGTTCAGGGAGTACCCCTCGCTAAGCCGGTTGGGAACGTAAGGCAGCACCTTGCCGCCCATGGCGCGCAGATGGGTGGTCAGCAGGCAGGTGGAAGTGATACCGTCCACATCGTAGTCGCCGTAGACGCAAATGCGCTCTCCGTCCCGGACGGCCCGGCGGATGCGCTCCACCGCCGCAGCCATACCCCGCAGTTCCATGGGGTCGTGGAGCAGCTCCGGCCCGCAGGCCAGGGCTGCCCTGGCCTCCTGGGCGGTGCGGCACCCTCTGGCGGCCAGTACCCGTGCCGTCAGGGAGGGGATCCCCGCCTGTTCGATCTCCGCAGCCCTGTCCTGGCCGGGCCGCGTGTGCCATTGCTTATACTTCATACTTTAACGCCTCATGTCCGAATCCCCGGCGTACCTCCCACCCCGGGGCAATGAGAAAAGGGTATATTTTGTATAGTATAGCAAATCAGTTCCCATTTTACAATGGGTTTAGCCCGGTTTTAGCGAAAAAAAGAAGGCGGAGCCTTCTTTTTTTCACAATTAGCAATATGCAATTCTGTGGAAAATCATCCGTCTGCGAGCGAATGGCACGGTTTCTGTATCTGCATCATGCGCAACCAGTTTTGCAGCGTTCCCCACAGCGGACATAGCTGCAAACCCGGCCATTGCAAATTGCTCATTGCACATTGCACATTGAAAAAAGACCCCGCAGCAGCCGTGTGATCCCGCTTAAACCTGCACCGTAAGGGCAGGTGGGTCGCGGCCCCATGACTTTACTGCTACCAGCATCCGGTTTTTGGCCGGGAGGTCTGCAAACCATCACGGGAATCCTGCGTCCCTTTTGTGAAATGTGGGTTTAAATGAGGGATCATCACGCACCCCGCAGGGCCTTATTTGGTGATGTTTGGTTGTGTGGATTGGGATTATTCCTCTTCTTCCTCGTCGTAAACGTTATCCACGTAATATTGATGAACCTCTTCGATCTCCTCGTCGGAGTCCAGGGTGGTCAGCAGTTCCTCGCCGTTTTCGACGATGACGCGCATGAGGATGAGACCGTATTTCTCTTCATCGTCCATGAAGTCCGGCTCCTCATCGTCGGGCATCATGGGGAGGAAGGCGAGATAGCACTGGCCCTTGTACTCAAAGGTGTCGAGATATTCCAGCATCACCTCATCCCCGTCCTCGCTGGTCAGGGAGTAGTAGGTGGGGCCAAAATTTTTGTCCCTCTCGTTGTCGTTGTTCTTAGGCTTGTCGCTCATGGGGTTCACCAGCCTTTCCACCAGTATTGTACCCGAAAGCCGGTCAAATTGCAAGAGGTATTTCGCGGACATTTTTACGGCAAAAACGGGAACCTTTTCGTTGCGTGGCAATTCTTTCTATGCTATAATAAAAAAAGAATGATTTTTGGCTGATTAAGCCGAACTGCGCCCAGGGAGGGAGAAAACCGTGGTATTTTCCAGCCTGCTGTTTTTATATGCGTTTTTTCCGCTGAATATGCTGGCCTACCGCATTGCGCCGGACGTCAAAGCCAAGAACTGGGTCATGCTGGTGTTCTCCCTGGTGTTCTACGCCTGGGCGGGGCCGGTGTATGTGCTGCTGCTGGTGGGCATGACCTACGCGGACTACATCGCCGCCCTGTGGATCGACGCGGCCCGGCGGAAAAGCACCCGCCGGAGAATGCTCTTCCGGGGCTGTGCCATCAACCTGGGGCTGCTGTGCGTTTTCAAATATTTGACTTTCATCCTGCAAAACTTCCACGACTGGTGGGGGTTCCCCTGGGTGCCGCAGATTGCCCTGCCCATCGGCATCTCCTTCTACACCTTCCAGCTCATCAGCTATATGGCGGATGTATACCGGGAGCAGGTTCCGGCCCAAAAGGATTTTAAAGTGTTGCTGCTCTATGTCTCCCTGTTCCACCAGTGCATCGCCGGCCCCATCGTCCGGTATGAGACCATCGAGAAGGAGCTGACCGGCCGCAAGTTCCGCCGGTCGGACATGGCGGGGGGCATCCGCCGTTTCACCGTAGGTCTGGCGAAAAAGGCGCTGCTGTCCAACTATTGCGGCTCGCTGGCGGACACGTTTCTGGTCTCTACCTCCGCCGAGGGCCAGCTGGCCACGATTTTGGCCCGGCCCGCCCTGTCCATCTGGCTGGGGATCTTCTGCTATACGCTGCAAATTTACCTGGACTTCTCCGCCTATTCCGACATGGCCATCGGCATGGGGCAGATGATCGGTTTCCACTACGACGAAAACTTCAACTACCCCTACTGCGCCCGTTCCATCCGGGACTTCTGGCGGCGGTGGCACATCTCCCTCAGCTCCTTCTTCCGGGATTACGTCTATATTCCCCTGGGGGGCAGCCGCCGGAGCGTCCCACGGGTTATTTTGAACCTGCTGGTGGTCTGGGCGCTGACCGGCTTGTGGCACGGGGCCAGCTGGAACTATGTGTTCTGGGGGCTGTACTATTTTGTGTTTTTGGTGCTGGAACGATACATCCTCCGGGGACTGCCGGAGAAAATGCCCCGCTGGTTGAACCGGGTGTACGTGTTGGGCATCGTGGGCGTGGGCTGGCTGCTGTTCCGCTGTGAGGACATGAGCGTCTTTTGGGCGGCGCTGCGGGGCCTCATTGGGCTGAACGGCAACGGTTTTACCAACTACGAGACCAACCTGACCCTCCGCAGCAACCTGTTTTTCCTCATCGCGGCGGCAGTGGCCTGCACCCCCTTTGTGGTGAACCGGGGCAAACAGCTGGCCCAGCGGGCCGAGCGGAAAAAGGGCTGGATGCGGCTGTACCAGGGGATTCAGATGCTCTCTCCCATTCTGCTGACCCTGCTCTCCACCGCCGCCCTGGTGGGTGACAGTTACAACCCCTTCCTGTACTTCCGCTTCTGATGGAAAGGAGGCGCGGCGGATGAAACCCAACAAACGCAAAAACCGGTTCCGTTCCCTCCCCAAACCGGCCTTTGTTCAAACGCTGGAGGGCAAGGTGCTGGACTTCCTGGACTGGATCGCCCCGGTGGTGGACTGGGTGGGGGACCAGGCGGAAAAATACAAGGCCGCCTCTGACGCGGTGCCGCCCCCCAGCAAGCGGTGGGTCAAGCGGCGCAAGGTCAGCGCCGAGCGGCTGACCGTCACCCTGTTCCTGCTGTTCCTGACGGTGATGACGGTGCTGGCCCTGTACCTGCCCATTCGTCCCACCCGGTCGGACCTGGAGAACCGCACTCTGACGGAGTTCCCCACCCCCACGGTGGTGCGGGTGCTGAACGGGGCGTTCTTTGACGACATCAACACCTGGTTTGCCGACACCTTCCCCCTGCGGGAGAGGTTCCTGGCCGCTCAGAATCAAATCGAGTCCCTTTACGGCTTCCAGAGCCATAAGGTGGTGGGGGACGTGACCGCCGGGGACGCCATCCCCGAAACGGCAAAAACCGACAGCGATACCTCCCAGAGCGGCGACACGGAGGCAGAAGCCGTGGAACCTGCTGCCGACGCTTCTGCCGCTGCGGAAGCGGACGCATCCTCCGGCGCGGCGGCGGAAGAACCGGTTGAGGAATCGGCAGAGGAGGACAGCGGCGAGGACGACATCACCGACGACGACGTGCAGACCCTGGGTGCGCTGCTGGTCATCAAGGACGCCGCCTATGAGTACTATAACTTTGTGCAGGATACGGCGGACGACTACATCGACATGGTCAACCGGGCGGCGGAACTGCTGGAGGGCCAGTCCACGGTCTACGACCTGGTGGCGCCCAACAGCATGGACATCTGTGTCTCCGCGAAGATCCGCAGCGGCATCAACACCCCTGACCAGCAGGCCGCACTGAATTACCTCTACTCCAGTATGTCCAGCCAGGTGCAGACCGTCAATGTATATGACCTGCTCAGTGAGCATCAGGCAGAGGGCGAATACCTCTACTTCCGCACCGACCACCACTGGACGGCGCTGGCCGCCTACTACGCCTACACCGCTTTTGCCGAGGCGGCGGGGAAGGAGGCCGCTGCCCTGGAGAGCTACCAGGCGTACACCTTTGAGGGCTTCACCGGCAGCTTTTACCGGGAAACCGAGTCCGCCGCCATGCTGGCCAATCCGGACACTGTTTACGCCTACGGCCCCGCCTCCACCAACACCATCCTCATCACCCAGGACGACGGCAGCCAGCTCTCCTACAAAATCATCTCCGACGGGGACACCCTCTCCGCCAGCAACAAATATATCAGCTTCATTGGCGGGGACAATCCCTTCTCTGCCATCGAAAACCCGGATATCACCGACGGCAGCGCCGTCATGGTCATTAAGGAATCCTATGGTAACTGCTTTGTTCCATACCTGGTGGAGAATTACCAGTATGTCTACGTGGTGGATTACCGCTACATCGCGGACGTGGACAGCCGGACGCTGCCGGAGCTGGCAGCGGATTACGATGTGGACGACGTGGTCTTTGTCCACAGCATCAGCGTCACCCGGGACAGCTCCGCCGTCAGCAAGCTGACCTCCTTTGTGGGGTGAGCGGCAAATTTCGCACAGAATCGGCCCTCCTGACGTAATATGAAGCAGAAGGCGGCTGTTCACGGTCCGCATGGACGGGAGCAACCGCCTCCTATTGATTAAGGAGGTACGATTCATGCCCGACAACATCGAAGCCGAAGCCACTGAGCTGGAAGCGGGCCGCACCGAGGCGACCTGCGTACACACCCGAAAAATTTTTGACTCCTGCCAGGCCAAGGACTGCGTGGAGGATCTGCGGCTCTACCCCACGGCCTCCGGCCAGAAAGCCATCAACGAGGCCCTGTCGGTTCGCTCCGGGCGGGCGGAGCTGCTTTACGTCTACATCGAGGTCCAGCCGGTGGGCATGGGCCGGGGGTTTTACGCGGTGGATACGCGCTTTTTCTACCGCATGAGCATGGAGGTGAACTGCGGATGCAGCCGCCCCGCCCTGGTGGACGGCCTGGCCGTCTTTGACAAGCGGGCGGTACTCTTTGGCAGCGAGGCCACGTCCAAGACCTTCTCCTCTCGTGGGGCGGGGCAGCGGGTGCGCCTGTCGTCTCTGGACTTTGACGGCAGCTTGCCTGTGGCCGTCTGCGAAGCGGTGGATCCCATCGTGCTGGCCACCCGTTTGGCTGACGCTGCAGAGCGGCCTGAAGCCGGGGAGTTGCCTCTGGCGGAGGTTCCGGCGGGGATCCTCTCCGCCTTTGACGAGGAAATTGTCTTTTCCAACGGCCCCGGCAAGCGCATTTACTTCACCCTGGGGCAGTTCTCCATCCTCCGGCTGGAGCGGGATGCCCACCTGCTGATGCCCGTCTACGACTACTGTATGCCGGATAAGGAGTGCTGCTGCTCGGAGAAGAACGAGGACGATCCCTGTGAGGTGTTCCAGCGGGTGGATTTCCCCGTCAACGACTTCTTTCCGCCCGCCAACGCCAACGGTATTGATCCCATCACCAAATTGAGAACCAACTGCTGCTGAACGTGAAAATCCCCCGCGCCGGTTTGCGGCGCGGGGGGTTAGGCTTATCTGTAATTTTTA
>JAJQBR010000138.1 GCA_021203185.1 Clostridiales bacterium | reverse complement strand
CCATGACTGCGGAATGGGAGGAAAAGCTGGTGCAGATCGAACACGGAGAATATGCACCGGAAGATTTTATGAGGGAAATCACCGGCATGGTGACAGAGTTGGTACAGAATTATGAAGCTGTGAAAGGAGCGCGGGTGCTTATGCCTGAAACGAAAGTGATTGGAAACTGCCCCCATTGTGGGGCCGAGGTGGTAGATTGTCAGAAGGGGTGGTTCTGCTCGAACCGCCAGTGTCGCTTTGTTCTCTGGAAGGACAATGCCTATTTCAACAAAATCGGCAAACACCTGACGAGGCAGATGGCTGAAAAGTTGCTCCGCGACAGGCGCATCCGGGTTAAGGACTGTGTGAGCCAGCGGTCGGGCAAGACGTATAACGCCACCGTGCTGTTGTCCGCTGAGGAGGATGGACGTGCTGCGTTCAGCATGGAATTTGAGAATGGAGGCAGGAAATGAGCGATAAGCCTTTGGAAGCAGCCTGGCTGGTGGGCGAGTCCGACTTCCTTCACCTGAAAGAAAATGACGCAGGCTTTTCCTACGAGGTGTTTAACGCCAGTCAGCCGAGGAAGATCACGGGCGGCCAGATTACCGTCGAACAGGTATCGCAATCCGAAATTCGTGGCTCTTCGGCGGCGGCAAGGGCGCTGGCCATTGAGGAGGCCGGGCTGAACGGTGGACGTGTTGCCCGGGTCTCTGTCAATATGCTGGAACGGTTCGTGGATTCTGATGTCCGTCGGCGGCGGATTTGGGAACCGGAAACGCTGCCTGAACATGATATTCGTTTCATCACCAGCGATTACAGGGGCCTGTTCCGTATCCCGGATGGCGGCACGATTCTGGTGGATTACCCTGACCGCCACTTTGCCGCCCGCTGTGAGCATCTGGATGAGTATCATACCCGTATCAACGGCGAAGTGTTCCACATTTGCCAGTTTGCCGAGTTGCTGGAACGAAACGGCGGCTCCTGCCGCCCGGAACCGGAACTGCTGCGGGATGAGGCAGCGTGGCGGCTGGGGTCCAGGAACTACCTGGCCGTCCAAGCCGACGTGGACGGCTGGCAGTACACACTATATGACGCAGGTTTTCACATGGAGGCCACAGGGCGGATGGACTGTCCCGACCTCTCCATGCTGGAGGCCCGTGATACCATTCTGCTGGACAATGGGATGCAAAACCGGAGCAGAACGCAGGTGGGGTATGAATTTGTGGCGGAAAAAGCGGAAACTGTAGCAGAGCGTGAAGATGCTGCCAGGATTGCCAGGAAGAAGTCTGTGTTGGGACATCTCTCCGACTGGAGGGACAACGCACCCGAATCAAAACCCGACAGCAAAAGAAGCCAGGAGGTCAGCTTATGAGCCGCCGGGGGCTGACTCTGGCAGAGCAGGAGACCATTCTGCTATGGGACAATGAGTTGGACACCGCCAATGTGTATACCAACGATGCCCGGTTGATTGCCAAGCTGAAAGAGCTGGCCGGAAAATATCCGAAGCAATTCAAACTGGAACGTCGTGGCCCGCATCATGCTGTGACCTACACGGTGCCGAAGCGGTGCCTCACCATCCGCGCTCCGTACA
The DNA here is from genome assembly GCA_021203185.1 of Clostridiales bacterium. Lineage (GTDB taxonomy): Bacteria > Bacillota > Clostridia > Oscillospirales > Oscillospiraceae > Onthomonas. The sequence continues at coordinate 991 of JAJQBR010000138.1, read as the reverse complement.
ATGAGGAGCGCCGTCAACAGCAGATTCAGGAGGCCGCAGAGAATGGCAGCCCGTTCAAGGAGGAAAACAGCTATGCCGAAAACTGAGAAGTGGGATGAAGTAAACGGAGCCTCTGCGGAGAGCCGCATGGAGGCGTTCCTGGAGAGCGCCACAGATTCCTATGCCATCATGCAGCTCCGGCGGACAGATGAGACCGCCCAGGATCGGTTTATGGACTATGATTGGCTGGAGATGCAGGGAAGAACGCCGGAAATCGACCACTATGAGGTGGTCTATGTGGGGGAATTGGCCCGCACTGCCGACCTGAACGCTCTGCTGGAGGGGCTGTATGTACAATTCAATGTGGCCCGGCCCGAAGATTTTCGCGGCCATTCTCTTTCTGTCAGCGACATCGTGGCGCTGAAGCAGGCCGGTGTTGTAACCTGTCACTATGTGGACAGCATCGGGTTCCGGCAGCTCTCTGATTTCCACCCGGAGAACTATCTGCGGAATGCGGAGATGGCGATGGAGGACGATTATGGCATGATCGACGGCGTACTGAACAACGGCCCGAAGGAACCTGTCCGGGAGGAACGTCCCTCCGTGCTGGAGAAGCTGAAAAACGCCCCGGAACCGGAGTGGCCGCCGAAGCAGATGAAACACCGTGAGGAGAGAAGTCTCGAATGAATTTTACCAGAGAAGAACTGACCCTGATGATGCTCTACAGCCCCGGCACCCGCCGGGGCTGTAGAGCATCACGCTGGAAGGGATGCGGCAGGAGCTGACAAAATCGGAGCGCAGGCTCCGTTCCCTCACCGATTCTGTGCTGGACAAACTGGCACAGATGACAGATGAAGAATTTGACCGGCTTCCCCTCTATCCTGACTTGGAACTCTGAGAAAGGAGGCAAACATGGCATCGAAACTGGAATACTACAGCCGTATGGCAGAGGATACCGCTGACGGCCTGACCCAGAGCCGGGAACAGTGGACAGCGTTTTTGCGGACTGCGG
>JAJQBR010000179.1 GCA_021203185.1 Clostridiales bacterium | reverse complement strand
GCTTCCTACCTGCTCCCTGTTCAAGAACACGGGAGACGATACAGGACACTTCACAACCACATAGACAAGCGATTTCCTGCAAAAAGACGCCCAAAGACGTACTGAGAAGCGGTGAAAAATCTGTTGATTATCGCTTGCTGAACTGAGGCGCGCGACGGGCCGCCTTGAGACCGTATTTCTTACGCTCCTTCATACGAGGATCGCGGGTCAGATAACCGGCCTTCTTAAGGATGGCGCGGTACTCAGGGTCCATGCCCAGTAGGGCGCGGGAAATGCCGTGACGGATGGCGCCGGCCTGACCGGTAACGCCGCCGCCGTTGACGTTGACGATGATGTCCACCTTGTCGGTGTTGTTGGTGGCCACCAAGGGCTGACGAACAATCAGCTTGAGGGTGTCCAGGCCAAAGTAATCGTCGATGTCCCGGTTATTGATGGTGATGCTGCCGGTACCGCCCTCGTAGACGCGGACGCGGGCCACGGAGGACTTCCGGCGGCCAGTACCGTACAGATAAGGTTTTTTGCTCTGATACATAGTTCATTCCCTCCCGATCAGTCAACAACGATAGGCTTCTGAGCCTGGTGATTGTGTTCAGGACCCTGAACCACACGCAAACGCTTCAGCGCGGCGGCGCCCAGGCTGTTCTTGGGCAGCATACCCTTCACGGCCAGCTCCATGGCGAACTCAGGGCGCTTGGCCATCAGAGTGCCGTACTGGATCTCCTTCAGTCCGCCGGTCCAACCGGAGTGGTGGCGGTAATACTTCTGGGTGAGCTTTTTGCCGGTGAGGACGGCCTTCTCGGCGTTGATGATGATAACGAAATCACCGCAGTCAACGTGAGGGGTGAACTCAGGCTTGGTCTTGCCCCGCAGGATGTCGGCGGCAGCGACAGCGGTCTTGCCCAGGGGCTTGCCAGCGGCGTCCAGGACGTACCACTTGCGGCCCATAACGTCCTTTTTAGCCATATAAGTGGACATATTGCGAACCTCCAATTTATAATTCCATGATTGAATGAAAAGAAAAAGTTCCGCGCCGCAGCGAGTGGGAAGCACTGACTGGCGCGGGTACTATATTATCAAAAACCTGTCCCCCTGTCAACACCGAATTTAATTTATCAGTAGGTTTTCTCTCGTTTTCTTGTGTTTCCTCTTATTATCTCCAGTTTTCTCATTTTCGTTTTTTTCTTTTTGCTTCCGTGTCCGTTTTAACCACCGGTTTTTGGGGCATGAATAAGGGGAAACGCTACACAGGAGGGACACATTTTATGGATTTAACCGCGCTGTTTCAGTTTTCCTACGGGGTCTATGTGGTGGGGGTGACAGACGGCAGCCGCCGGAACGGCTGCATGGCCAACTCTCTCATGCAGGTGACAACGGAGCCGCCGGGACTGGTGGCGGGGTTGAACAAAGACAGCCTCACCGCTCAGCTGCTCCACAAAGGGGGCCGCTTTTCCGTCTCCGTGCTGGGGGAGACGGTTGACCCCGCGCTCATCGGCACCTTTGGCTTTCGCTCCGGCAAAGACTGCGACAAGTTCGCGGAGGTAAACTGGGAGGAACGGGGCGGCCTGCCCATCCTGCCCCAGTGCTGCGCCTACGCCCTGTGCAATGTGCGGCAGACGATGGATTTGGGTACCCACTGGCTGTTTTACGGAGAAGTTACCGACTGCGGCCATCTGAACGCCGGGACGCCCATGACCTACGCCTACTACCACCGGGTCGTCAAGGGAGCGCCTTTGCCAAAGCGCTGAATCGAGTGCCAGCCAAAAGGGGACACTTTCCGGGAAACCTGTCCAATTCAAAATTTTTTGTGAATATGGCCCATTGCCTCTTGCAATTCGGATACGAATGGTTTATGATAGGTTAGCACTCAAGAAAGAGGAGTGCTAACCTACCGTCAAAACAAGATTCACATAAAAGAGGTACTGACTTATGGCAAAAAAAGAGTTCAAGGCGGAATCCAAACGGCTGCTGGACATGATGATCAACAGCATCTACACCCACAAGGAGATCTTCCTGCGGGAAATCATCTCCAACTCCAGCGACGCCATGGACAAGCTGGCGTACAAGGCCCTGACCGACGACAACGTGGGCATGAACCGGGATGACTTCAAAATCAACATCACTGTCAACCAGGCCGCCCGCACCATCACCGTCTCCGACAATGGCATCGGCATGACCGAGGCCGAGCTGGAGGAGAACCTGGGTACCATCGCCCAGTCCGGCTCCCTGCAATTCAAGAAGGACCTCTCCGAGGCCGAAGGCACCCCCGAAGGCGATGTGGACATCATCGGTCAGTTCGGCGTGGGCTTCTACTCCGCCTTTATGGTGGCCGACCAGATCACCGTCCTGACCCGGGCCTATGGCAGCGACACCGGCTATCAGTGGGTGTCCAACGGGGCCGACGGCTACGAGATCACCCCCATCAACAAGCCCACTGTGGGCACCGACGTGGTCATGCACATCAAAGAGGACACCGAGGAGGAGAAGTACAGCGACTTCCTGGAGCAGTACCGCATCCAGGAGCTGGTGAAGAAGTACTCCGACTATATCCACTACCCCATCGAGATGATGATGACCAAGTCCCGTCAGAAGCCCAAGCCGGAGGACGCAGGCGACGACTACACCCCGGAGTGGGAGGATTACCAGGAGCTGGACACCCTGAACTCCATGGTTCCCCTGTGGCAGCGGCCCAAGGACGAGGTCACCCAGGAGGAGTATGACGACTTCTATCAGAGCAAGTTCAACGACTACGCCAAGCCCCTTTCCACCATCCGCATCTCCACCGAGGGCAATATCTCCTACAACGCCCTGCTGTTCATCCCCGGCCAGGCCCCCTATGACTTCTATACCCGCGATTACGAGAAGGGCCTCCAGCTCTACTCCTCCGGCGTGCTGATTATGGACAAGTGCGCCGACCTGCTGCCGGAACACTTCCGCTTCGTCCGGGGCGTGGTGGACACTCCCGACGTGTCCCTGAACATCTCCCGTGAAATGCTCCAGCACACCCGGGGCGTGAAGGTCATCGCCCGGAACCTGGAGAAGAAAATCAAAGCCGAGCTGGAGAAGCTGCTGAAAGACGACCGGGAGAAGTACGAGCAGTTCTGGAAAGCCTTCGGCTCTCAAATCAAGTTTGGCGCGTACTCTGACTACGGCGCCCACAAGGATTTGCTCCAGGATCTGCTGCTGTTCGTCTCCTCCGAGAACGAAAAGGGTACCACCCTGGCCGAGTACAAGGAGCGCATGAAGGAGAACCAGCCCTTCATCTACTACGCCGTGGGCGAGGAGGCCGTACAACTGGGCAAGCTGCCCCAGGCCGAGCGCATTTTGGACGCCGGGTATGAAATCCTCTACCTGACCGAGGACATCGACGAGTTCGTCATGCAGAGCCTCCAGGAGTACGATGGCAAGAAGCTCAAGAGCATCAACGACGAGGACGCTCTGCCGGAGACCGAGGAGGAGAAGAAGGCCGCCGAGGAAAAGGCGGAGTCCTCCAAGGAGATCGTGGACTTCCTGAAAGAGACCCTGGGCGACAAAATCAAAGAGGCCCGCGTCTCCAAGATTTTGAAGTCCCACGCCGTCTGCATGACCTCCGACGGCCCCATCACCATCGAGATGGAGAAGAGCCTCAAGGCCCGCGGCCAGGACATGATGGGCTTCAAGGCTGAGCGGGTGCTGGAGCTGAACCCCGATGCGCCGGTGTTCGCCGCGTTGAAGGACGCCATTGCCAACGACACAGACCTGGCCAGGAAGTACGCCGAGCTGCTGTACTGCCAGGCGCTGCTCATCGCCGGACTGCCCTTAGAAGACCCGGCTGGGTATACCGATTTGGTGTGCAGCTTGATGGTGTAACACAACGTAACAATTATATCTTGCCAATTTGGGCCGCACGCTTGCCGTGCGGCCCTTTCCGCTTCGGCGCAAAAAATAGCGACAAAACGTTGATTTCGTTCTGCCGCTGTTGGGTCTTACGTCAATTCTTCAAATAGTTGGCCCAGCTGAAATAGACGTTTGCGGCGCTGTAGGTGGCCGCAATGCCCGCGTACTGCGACGCCTGTTGTGCGTACTGGGAAGTCTGCTGTGCGTATCGGGAGGTCTGGTAAGTGTTGTCCCGAATACCGCCCAGGGTGGCGTTCATTCGGAGGGAGGAGTCCTGGATGCTGTTGTTTATCATCTCCAAAGCGACCAGCATGTCTTCATTTTGTGCAATCATCTTCTCGTTCTGCGCTTCCATCCTGCGCAGATGAAAAATTTCTTCGGCCTCATTTTCCACAATTTTGTCCAGCCGCGCTAAAATTCGCTGAAACCCGCTTTCCATGTGTTCGTGCATCAGCGTGTCCTCGAAACTCACCCTTGATGTAGACATATAATCGTAGATGTAATAAAGCGGCGCCAGTTGACGATAAGGAGCGGGGAGAATATTTTCACCATAGGCGTCATCAAGGAGGCCCTTCACCCTGTCTCTTTCGCCCTCCAAAAACTGCTTGCGCTTACCCCACTTCTGTTGGTTTTTTACGCGAAGCCGAGCGTATTTCTTTTTGCTTTCTGCGCAATGTTGAGTGTATTGCTCTTTGCGTTCCCGTTCCTCTGCGTTGTGCTGCCGCGCCCGCTCCTCGTTCTCCCGGTTTCTGGCGCGGATTTCTGCATTGGTTTTTTCAAGTTCTTCTCTATATTTGCGCTCTCCAGAAATATCCTTTATAATAACAACAACACAAGAAACTACCATAATGACGCCGACTGTCATTAGCAATGAAAAGAAAAGTAAAACCAAACCTCCAATAAATTCAAAGAGAAAGAAATTCGAGGACGATGAGCCTGACTGAATGCCCGGAATGCTGACCACGAATAATATAGTGCCAACGATTATTCCGAGGATGCAGACCCCAGTAGACCCCTTCCACGAATAATTTTGTTCCCGTTCTGGCTGAAACTCCCAAAAATCGAAATTGGGGCTTTGCAGCGCCTTTTGTAAGTCCTTTTGCAACTGCGCGTCGGTTTTCTGATACGCTGCCTCTTCCCGCGCAATCATATTCTTAATGTGATACCTTGCCATCTCCAAATCCCGCAAATCTCGCAGGTACAGGATCAGCGCATCGCGGTTAATATCCATTTTCCCCATCTCTTTTCGTTTTGAAGATTACAATTCCTCGTTTTCCACATAATACATCTTTATTTTCTTTATGTCAAGGATAATCTATCTTATAATTCTTCATAACACCGCTGAGATTGATTTGCTGGATTGAAAGGAGGGGGAAAGCGTGGAATACGCTGATTACATCGACTGGATACCCCGCAGACTGACCGAGCTGCGGCTGCAAAAGAACGTCTCCGCCAGGGATATGAGCCTGTCTCTGGGGCAAAGCCCCAGCTACATCGGCAAAATTGAAAACCGACACGCCCTGCCCTCTATGACCGGCTTCCTCTATATCTGTGAATACCTTGAAATCACGCCACAGGACTTTTTCAACACCCAAAACAACTGCCCCAGCAAGGTCCTCGAAATTACCAGAGAGGCGGAAAAGCTCACCTTTGAGCAGGCAGACCACGTCCTCCAACTGTTACGAGACCTGAACGAGAAATAGCGGAGCCGCAGAGAGTTGTGGTTCCGCTGTTTTTGTCTGCCGTTTTCCGCCGAAACACCGCCCTCATTTTGCAATATTCACAGAGACATCCTGCAAAATCGCCGCAAACCTTGTAGGCTCTGCCCTTGCGGCGGCGGGGCGGCTGTGCTATAATACGTTTAACTTCCACAGCGACAACTGAACATCGTGCGGGATGAACGGCTCAGAAGCGGCAGACAAAGGCGTCTGAAATCATCAGGCGTCTTTTTATTGCAACAAGGCGACCGAGCCACGACCGCACTCTGGAGAACCCCATGGGCTTCGCGCCCGATGGGTGCCGAAGGTGCAAGCGGCCCGGCTGGGCTGTAATCTCTCAGGCAAAAGGACAGAGGACGTATGCTTACGCTGCTTTTTGCCGGGACCTGCCTTTGGCGGGTTCCGTTTTTTGTCCGTGGAACGGTTGGAGCGAAGTTTCGCTCCCCCTATGAGAAGAAAAGGAGGAATTACTGTGATCGAAGTAATCACTAACGTCAACACCGCCGTCAACAACGTGGTGTGGGGCTGGCCCGCCCTGATCCTGCTGGGGTTCGTGGGCGTGCTGATGACCTGCATGACAAAGTTTTTCCAGATTCGGCACATCGGCCACTGGATGAAGAACACCATCGGCGCAATTTTCAGCGACAAGAGCGTCACCGGCCACACCGCTGACCGCTCCATCTCTCAGTTCCAGTCCCTGTGTACGGCACTGGCCGCTACTGTCGGCACCGGCAACATCGTGGGCGTGGCGGGCGCCATCGCCGTGGGCGGCCCCGGCGCGGTGTTCTGGATGTGGGTCATCGCCTTCTTCGGCATGATGACCAACTACTCCGAGAACGTGCTGGGCATCCTCTTCCGCCGCAAGGACGAGAAGGGCGAGTGGCACGGCGGCGCTATGTACTACCTGCGGGACGGCCTGGGGGCTAAGAAGCACTGTAAGACCGTCGGCGCGGTGCTGGCGGTGCTGTTCTCCCTGTTCTGCCTGCTGGCCTCCTTCGGCATCGGCAACATGAGCCAGGTCAACTCCATGGTCAGCAATGTCTATGCAGCCTTCGGCATCCCCAAGCTGGCCACCGGCATCTTCCTGTGCATCGCCGTGGGTGCGGTCATTCTGGGCGGTCTGAAGCGCGTGGCCTCCATCACGGAGAAGATCGTTCCCTTCATGGTGGTGCTGTACCTGCTGGGTACTGTCGTTATCGTCTGTCTGCACGTCACCGCCATCCCCGCCACCCTGGTCTCCATCGTCAAGGGCGCGTTCAGCCTCCAGGCCGCCGGCGGCGGCGTGGTAGGCGCTGGCATCGCTACCGCCATGAAGATGGGCTTCAAGCGGGGCGTGTTCTCCAACGAAGCTGGTCTCGGCTCCTCCGTCATGGTTCACTCCAGCTCCAACGTGAAGGAGCCGGTTCGTCAGGGTATGTGGGGCATCTTTGAGGTCTTTGCCGACACCATCGTGGTCTGCACCCTGACCGCTCTGGGTATCCTGACCTCCGGTCTGGTGGACCTGGAGACCGGCGCTCTCTCCGAGGCCGGTTCCGCCATCGAATCCAGCGCCCTGATGAGCGAATCCTTCCGTATGGTCTTTGGCGACCTGGGCGCGGCGTTCGTGGCCATCGCCATCCTGCTGTTCGCCTATTCCACCGTGCTGGGCTGGAGCCATTACGGCGCCACCGCCTGCCGCTACCTCTTCGGCGACAAGGCCGTATGGCCCTACCGCGTTATCTTCTGCGCCATCGTGCTGGCCGGTTCTGTGGTCAGCGCCCAGCTGGCCTGGGACATCTCCGACACCTTCAACGGTTTGATGATGATCCCCAACCTGATCGGCGTACTGGTGCTGTCTCCCCTGGTGGCCCAGTGTACAAAGAACTATGTGGACCGCAAGCTCTACCACAGAGATGTGAAACCCATGCTCTCCATGTTCGACGACATTCAGGCCGAGCATGAGGCCGCTATCCGCAGCGAGGAGGAGGGTTCCGTCCGCCACGCGGGGTAAGGAGAAAAGAACCCGATTAAAGCAAAAACAACGCGCCCGGACGCTGCTGCGTCCGGGCGCTTGTCGTTGAAAACGGAAAGGAAACGAATTAACTTACAGGTTGGCCTCGAAGAACGCCTTCAGGCCCTCGATGGCGGCATCCTCATCCGCGCCGTCGGCCTTGATGGTGACGGTCTCGCCCTTCTTGACGCCCAGGGACATAATCATCATCAGCTGGGTCAGCTTCTTGGAAACGCCATTCTTGGTGATGGTGCAGGTAGAGGCGTATTTCTTGGCTTCCTTGGCCAGCAGGCCGGCGGGACGGGCGTGGATGCCCAGTTCATCTTTGACGACGTAATCGAATTCTTTCATGAGTCTTTCTCCTTTTGAAATAAAATATGATCAATCAATCCTTGGAACCCCGGAATTGATTTCACACTTGGGTATTCCCCCGCCTTTTGGGGGTCTGTTTGGAACCAAAGGGCCTCCATCCCGGCGCTTTGCGCGCCCAACACGTCCTTGCGCAGGTTGTCCCCGATGAAGAGGCACTCCTCCGGCAGGCAGCCCGCTTTCTTCGCGCAGAGCAGGAACAAACCCGGGTCGGGCTTCTCCACCCCGGCCTCCTCGCTGGTGACGACAAAATCCATCGCATCCAGCAAGCCCAGCTTTTCCAACTTTTTCAGCTGCCAGTCCGCCGTCATATCCGACCCCACGCCGATGCGCAGGCCCCGCCCTTTCGCGGCGGAGATCAACTCGGTCACACCGGGGCTGGGGACGATGGCGTCCAGCAGGGCGTTCCAATAGAGGTCGTTCATCACCGCAGCGTGGCGCAGGGGCAGCCCCCGCTCCTCCAGCAGCAGCTGGAGCCGGATGGCCCGGCTGTGGCACCCCGCCGTCTGGCCATATTCCCGGAACTGGAAGCGCATCACCCGGTCATAGTCCGCCCGAAACGCGGCCTCGTCCACCCCCAGCTCCCGCCGGGCGTACCGACAGAGGACGCCCATGACCTGAGCGTTGGCGGTTTTGTAGTTGTAGAGGGTGTCGTCAATATCGAAAATGACCGCTTTACGCATAACTTGTCCTCATCTCCGGCCTGCCGCAGGGCAAGCCGCCCTTCCTGGCGGCGGGACAAAGATAGTATACCTTTTTTTTCGCCGTCTGGCAAGGCTTTTGTTTTATTTTCACAAAGATTTTTTATTTCTGTTCGCTTTTATTGTCGTTTCTACGCTTGCCTGTGAAACACAGCCTTCCATAAAGGTCTATTATCATTATAAAGTACTTTTATCCATTTGGCAAGGAGGTCTTTTGGGGGAAATGTCGGTTTCTCCCGGCTTTGGTTCGGTGACAACGCGCCCGGAGGCAGGCGAACCTGTTCGGGCGCGTTTGGGGGTGTTTCATCAGTCGCTTGTGCTGGTGGCCACATAGGAATAGGCGTTGGCCATTTTGTTGGCATAGGAAGTCAGCGTCACATTGGTTCGGTAGTAAGCCACCACCGGCGTTTTCACCTCCAGCATGGAGTACAGCCTGGTGGCTGAAGTGATGTCGATGTTGATGCAGCCGTGGGAACCGTTGGTCAGGTAGATGCTGCCGCCGAAGGAACTGCGCCAGTCGGCGTCGTGGATGCCCACGTTGTAGGCAAAGACCATAAAATAGGTCACGTCCGACTCGTAGTCCTCCCCCACCAGGGTGGCGGGGCTTTTCTTATAGGAGATGTCGAAGATGCCATCCGGCGAGCCGTTGCCCTTGTTGACGTTGCCGGAGACGATGTCGCAGTCCAGCACCAGCGTCCCCTCCTGGTAGTAATAAAGATGCTGGTTGGTGTAGTCCAATTCGATGTAAGTGGTGCCGATGTCCTGAGAATCGGCGGTGCGCATCACCCCGGTCTGTTCATAGACCGGTTCCCGTGTCACCGGTTCGCCGCCCTCCAGGTCGGCGAGAATCTGCTCCGCCTCTCCGGCCTTGTCAACGACCCAGCCGTAATCGCCGCCGCCGATGGTGATGGTGTCTCCCAGGGAGGTTGTAAAGCTGCGCTCGTCCCCAAAGGTGTTATAGGCCGAGGCCAGCGACTGGACAAATGCGGCCACCTGATCGGTGTCCACGGTGACGGAGTAATCCTCCCTCACGATGAGCATATCGCAGATTTCCGATGCGTCCAGGGATTCATCCGCGTCCCCGATGTCGTACTGGATGGTGGCGTTGCAATAGGACTGAATCTGCTCCAGGGCCGTGTTTAGGGTCGCGTCGTCGGAGAACACCTCCGGGTTTACGTAGCAGTCCCGGTTCAGGGTACACTCCGCCAGACCGGAGGCCACCGCCTGGGCGATGGTGCTGACCACAGTTTCCGTCACCGGTTCGTTGCCGTAGACCTCCTCCGTGATTTCATAGGTCCCATCCGAGGCGCGCACCAGCTCCGCGTCCTCCGACAGCGTGAAGCTGCTGTAGTTCAGGAAGTCCAGGGCTAGGATGCACTCCTCCAACTGCTCCTCGTCATAGGAGAAAGCGGCCTCCAGCGTGTAGACGTGTTCCTTCCGCATCTCTAACGGCCAGGCGAAGCTGTTCTGCTGCTCCATCAGGGCTTCTTCCGCTCCTGCGTCCACATAGGCATAGGAAAAATCCGCGCCCTGGAGGAGGAAGTCGTTGCCCTCGGTGTCGTACACTGTCAGCTCGTAGGCTGCGCCGGTGGCCACGTTGTCCGCCTTTAGTTCTGCGGCAGTTTTCCGACTGTAGTCCGCTCCGTTCACCGTGGTATTGGGGAAAAAGTGGGACTGGAAATAAAACGCACCGGCCAGATACACCGCCAGCACAATCAGCAGCACGGCCAGAACCGCAATGAGAACCGGCAGCCAGACGCGCTTTTTCTGTTTTTCGTTCGTCATTCAAATCACCTCCGGCTTTCTGTCGCCGCCGCCGGGCCGGGGCCTTTTGCGGCAGACGATGGGGGTTTGGATCCGCGAAAGGTGCGGCCGCCCCAAAAGCCTGTTCTTATAGTAGCGCATTTCGGGAGAAATAGCAATATTTTTGCATGAATAAACGGAAAACAATTTCTGAGAAACCAACCGTTTTCTCCAAATGTAAATTTATAGTAATGAATTTGTAAAGTTTACGCAAACAGCGCGTCCCAATGCTTTTGCAGGAATTTATGCAATTTCATCGAAAAACGCAGGATTTGCCCCTGCATTTCTCCATAGAAAAGGCAGAGATACCCTTGCCATCGGGCCGAAAATCGGTTAAAATGAAACTCCGGTTGGTTTTTTAAATGTAACAACGAAAGGGGCGAACCCTATGCGTCACCCTATGCCCTTCGGGGCGGACTACACACCCGAGCAGACCGTGTTCCGGCTCTGGGCGCCGCAGGCCGCCCAGGTCAAATTGCAGCGCTTCTGCACCGGCAGCGACGGGGAGCCGGGCGCTCGTTTCCTGGGCGAGTTTCCCATGAAAGGCCCGGTGGACGGCGTGTTTACTTACACGGCCCCCGGCAACCTGAAATACGAGTACTATCAATATCTCCTGACCGATGCCGACGGGAACGTCACCTGCTCGGCGGACCCCTGGGCGCTGGCCTGCGGCGTCAACGGCCAGCGGAGCATGGTGGTGAACCCGGCCGAGACCGACCCCTCCGGCTGGGCAAAGGACCGGGGGCCGGATTTGAATGGCAAGGCCCCTGTCATTTGGGAGATCCATGTGCGGGACTTCTCCAGCGACCCCCGCAGCGGCGTCACCGCCGCCCACCGGGGCAAATTTCTGGCCTTCACCGAGGACGACACCACCCTGGACGGGGCGGGAGAGATCCCCACCTGCCTGAATTACCTGAAAAAACTGGGCGTGACCCACATCCAGCTCATGCCCATCTTCGACTACGGCTCGGTGGACGAACGCCATCCGAAACGCGGGTATAACTGGGGCTATGACCCGGAGAACTATAACGTCCCGGAGGGCAGCTACTCCAGCGACCCCTTCCACGGGGAGGTGCGCATCCGGGAGTGCAAGGAGATGATTCAGGCCATTCACCGGGCGGGGCTGGGCGTGGTGATGGACGTGGTGTACAACCACACCTACCGGGGCGACTCCTGGCTGGCGCGCACCGCCCCTGGCGAATATTACCGCACCATGCCCGACGGCAGCCCGGCCAACGGCTCCGGCTGCGGCAACGAGACCGCCAGCGACCGCCCTCCCTTCCGGGATTATATGCTGGCCTCCCTGTGCTACTGGGCGCAGGAGTACCACGTGGACGGGTTCCGGTTCGACCTGATGGCCGTCCACGACGTGGAGACCATGAACCTAATCCGCACCACCCTGGACCGGCTCCCCGGCGGGGAGCGGCTGCTGACCTACGGGGAACCCTGGTCGGCGCTGCCCACCCGAATGCACCCGGAGGCCATTCCCGCAGGCAAGGCTGCTGTGCGGCAGTTCAACAGCCGACTGGGAATCTTCTGCGACGACACCCGCAACGCCCTGGTGGGCAGTCCCTTCACCGTGTTCGAGAAGGGCTACGCCAACGGCAACCCCTCCGACAAGCTGGCGGAGCGGGTTCGGGCAGCGATCCACGGCTGGTGCGACCGGGCGCAGCTGGGCTACGCCAACAATCCGGGGCAGATTTTGCAGTACGCCTCCTGTCACGACAACTACACCCTCTGGGACCGGCTGACCATTGAGGAGGGGGCGCAGAACTACGACTGTATGGAACCCCACCGGCTGCAATGCTGCAAGCTGGTTTCGGGGATGTGCCTGACCATGCCGGGCATCGGCTTTTTCCTCTCCGGCGAGGAATTTGGCCGCACCAAGCAGGGGGACGGCAACAGCTACCAGGGGCCGGAGGAACTGAACCGACTGGACTGGGGCCGCACGGTGAAGTTTGCCGACCTGGTGGAGTGGTACCGGGGCCTGCTGGGGCTGCGGGAATGGCTGGTGCCTGTGGGCCGATTGCGCCCGGAGCGGGCTAAAGGGGAGTATCTGGAAGTCCCGGACAACTGCGTGGGCTTCCGGCTGGACGGAGAGGGTCCCTGGAGCGCTTTCCTGGTCTATTACAACCCTTACGAGACAGGAAAACCCGTCACGCTGCCCGCCGGGGCGTGGCAACTGCTCTGCGACGGCGTCCGCAGCGATTTGTGGAAACAGGCTCAGCCGCCGGTGGTGTCCGGAGGATGGATGCTGCCGCCGGTCAGCGTGACGGTGTTGGGGAGCCGTTAGCGAAAAGTCACAATAGTTATCCTTTTCCCCCAGCTTCGAGGAAAAGGATAACAAAACAGCAAGTATTCTCCCAACTAACAACTAACAGCTGGCGCTTCGCGCCGCGCCGCCACCCACGCCTGTCCCAGACACAGGCCGCCGTCCCCGGAGGGAACCTTCTGGTTCCAGTATACGGCGAAGCCCTGCGCCTCCAGCGCCTGGCGCGCCCCTTCCAGCAGCAGCCGGTTCTGGAAGGTGCCGCCGGAGAGCGCCACCTGCTCCACGCCGAAGCGGACTCGGACCCAGCAGGCGGTCTGCACAACGTAATCAACCAACGCCCGGTGGAACGCCAGGGCGAGGGCGGCGGGGTCTTCCCCGCCCCTTTTTTTGTCCCAAAGCTGGGCGATGAGACCGGCGGCGTCCCCCAGGAGCCGGCCCTTTTCCTCCCGCAGAGGCACAGCGAGGGCGGGACAGGTTGACACTCCTGCGGCGGCGTTCTCCAGCGCGATGGCGCACTCCCCCTCGTAGCCGTTGTAGCTGCAAATGCCCAGCAGGGCGGCGGCGGCATCGAACAGCCGCCCCATGGAGCTGGAGCGGACGGCGTTTAGTCCGTTATCCAGAGCGGCGGAGACCGCCCGGAACCGGCTGTCGGGCCGGGAAAGTCCCGCCTGCCGCAGGTAACCGCAGAGGATGGTGTCGGCGTTCCTGGCCCCTTCGTCGCCGCCCAGCAGGGTCACATAATCCAGGTGTCCCACCCGCTGGTATTCCGCCCCCTGGCACAGCAGAAACTCACTGCCCCAGACGGCTTCGTCTGTGCCATAGCCAGTGCCGTCGAAGGCCACCCCCAGCACCGGGCCGGTCAGGTTCCACTCCGCCATCACCGAAGCAGCGTGGGCGTGGTGGTGCTGTACCTCCACCACCGGCAAACCTTCCAGCCCCTGACGGGAGAGGTAGGCCGGGTGCAGATCCACCGCCGCCAGCGTGGGCCATAGGCCGGTCAGCCGCTCCATGCGGCGGATCTCTTTTTGCCGGGTGTCGCAGGCGTCCACGTCCTCCAGGTCGCCAAAGTGCTGGCTGAGATAGGCCCGCTCCCCCTGGAGCAGACAGAAGCAGGCTTTCAAATCTCCCCCGGCGGCGAAAATGACCTGTCCTCCGGCGCTCGGGACGGACACCGGCTCCGGCACATAGCCTCTGGCCCGGCGGAACAGCTGGGGTGCGCCGACAACGACACGGGTCACGGAGTCGTCCAGCGGCGTCAAAATCCGCCGCCGATGCCACAGCACCCCGTCTAAGCCCTGTCGGAGCCAAGACAGCATTTCCCCATCGTCAATGACCATCGGCGCGCCGGAGCGGTTGGCGCTGGTCATCACCAGCGGGCCGCAGGCTTCCGCCAGCAGTATTTGCAGGGGGTTGCAGGGCAGCATGGCTCCAATCTCCCGGCTCTCGCCGCAGCAGGCCGGGGCGAAGTCCTTCTCCGGCCGCTTGTGCAACAACACAATGGGCCGGGGATTAGAGTTCAGAAGGTCGGTTTCCTCCTGCGAAAGAACGCAATAGGCCCGAATTTGTTCGATATCAGCAAACAGCACCGCGAAGGGCTTCTTCTCCCGGCCTTTCAGTTGGCGCAGCCGCAGGCAGGCGGTCTCGTCCCCCGGTAAACAAGCCAGATGATAGCCGCCGATGTCCTTCACGGCCACGATGCCCCCCTTTTGCAGCAGGGAAATGCCTGCTTGCAGGGCCTCCTCCCGCTGCTGCCGCCCCTGGGCCGTGTCCAGCAGCAGCACCGGGCCGCAGCTGTGGCAGGCGATGGTCTGAGCGTGGCGGCGGATGTCCCCAAGGGCGGTGTATTCCCGCTGACAGTCGGGGCAGAGGGAGAAATCCCCCATGGTCACGTTGGGCCGGTCGTAGGGCAACCGCTCCAGAATGCTGTACCGGGGGCCGCAGGAGACGCAGCTGATGAAGGGATAGCGATACCGCCGGTTGTCCGGATCCCGAAGCTCCGCCGCGCACCGGGGGCAGGTGGGCAAATCCGGCGGCAGCAGCGGCGGCAGGGGGCTGCTAGTCTGGCTGGGGGCGATGGCGACGCGGTCAAATTGTGTCAGCGGTCTGTCCTCCCGCCATATTTGGCCCCCCCGGGCGTTGGGGGGCGCGTCCTCCATTAGCCGCCGGGCCAGTGCGTCCAGGGCAGACGGTTCCCCTGTGACGGTCAGTTCCACAATGCCGCCATTGTTGGCCACAGAGCCGGTCAGCCCCAGCTCCTCGCACAGCCGGGCGGCGAAGGGGCGGTAGCCCACCCCCTGCACCATGCCGAGGACCTGGATGAATTGGGTTTTCATGCGCTGCCCTCCGTTCCCAGGGAGCCGGAAGCCGAGCCGCTGGCATCGCCGGTGGATCCGCTGTCGGCGGGGTCGGTGTCGATGGGGTAGATGTTCAAATCCACGCCGCCGGTGATGCCGTCCACCGTGCCGCTCTCGGTGTACTGCCACAGGTCCACAGCGTAATAGTAATCGGGGTAGCTCTGCTCATATCCGGCGTACCAGAGGAAGTAGCTCTGCAACAGCGCGTCGTCGTAGGAGAAGTAGCCGGTCTGGTTGTTGCAGTAGAGCGCCGCCTGATACCCCGCCTGAGTGATTTTCGCGCAGAAGGCTTCAGCGCAGGCGGCGGCGGTCTCGTCGTCCACGGCGTCGGTGCGCGCCCCGTCCTCGCCGGAGTCCTCAGCGTCGATGAGTTCCCAGTCGTAGGCCACGGGAAAGGTGATGTCCAGTCCCTCCAATTGCTCCAGCACGAAGGCCGCCTCTTCCTCGGCCTCCGCCACGCTGGTGGCTTGGGAAAAGAAATAAACGCCGATGTCCAGCCCCGCCTCCAGCGCGGCCTGGGCGTTTTGTAAAAAACAGTCGTCCAGGTTCAGCGTCCCCTCCGCGCCGTAGCCCCGGAAGCCCACCCGGAGCATGGCGAAGCTGATGCCGTCGGCGGCCACGGCCTCCCAGTCGATCTCCCCCTGGTGGGCGGACACGTCCACCCCCGTCCGGTAGCCGCTGGTCAGGCAGACCATCCGCCCGTTCTCGTCCAGGGCGAAGTCCTCCTCGGTGTATTCGTTCTGCTCCAGCGCCTCGTTGACCACCACTTCCTCCCCGTTGACGGTGATGGTGGTGGGCAGGTAATAGGCCCAGCGGCCGTTCACCGCATCGGAGGGAAAGACGGTGAACACCGCCGCCAGTGCCAGTACCAGCGCGGCGTGAAGCGCCTGCTTGATTCGGTTGTGGAGTTTGGTCTGCTGCACGGGAACACCTCGCTTGGGAATGAGCTGTTAGCTATTAGCTA
>JAJQBR010000061.1 GCA_021203185.1 Clostridiales bacterium | reverse complement strand
CTCCCCTGAAAGGGCAGGGAGCGAAGCGGAAGTGCCGCTTGACGGCGGAGGGGGATCGCCGCCTTTGGCGGTGGTGGAGGGGTTTGCCCCCTTACGGGGATAAAATGTTTCTCGTAAGGCACATAAACATCCTTGTAACCATCCTCATGGTAGCCGTCCCCTTACGGGGATAAAATGTTTCCGAAACGGCAAGGATCCGGTTGTGGCCCGCCAATTGTAGCCGTCCCCTTACGGGGATAAAATGTTTCAGCAAATTTTCACAAAAACTGCTGGGTGAAGGTTTGGAAAAGCGACGCTTTTCCCACCTCAAGAAAATTTTAGCACAAACCGCCGCCCCTGTCAACCCCCGTTTTTCATCACAATGCCGAAAAACAGCGGCGCAGACAGGTGCGAACCCCTCTTTTTCTCCTGGAAACCCCGCGCCGCTGCTCACAGGTTCGCGCCGCAGCCAGATTTCAGGGTATACCCCCGGTGGGCAAAGCCCACCGGGGGAAAGGGTTATCGCTTTACTGCCGCAGGGCGCTGTCTCTTACTTGTACAGCTCCTGGAGGCGGGTCAGATGCTCGTAACGGGCCATAGCGGTGTCCTCAGACTTCTTAAACAGCTTCTCGGCACGGTCCGGGAAGGAGCGGGTCAGCGCGGAGAACCGGGCCTCGCCCAGCATGAAGTCCTTGTAGCCGGGCTTCGGCTCCTTGGAGTCCAGGATAAAGGGGTTCTTGCCCTCGGCCTTCAGCATGGGGTTGAAGCGGAACAGGTTCCAATAACCGCAGGTGACGGCCTTCTTCATCTCGTTCTGGCAGTTGGTCATGCCGCCCTTGATGGAGTGCAGCTCGCAGGGGCTGTAGCCGATGATGAGGGAGGGACCATGATAGGCTTCAGCCTCGACCATGGCCTTGATGCACTGAGCGGGGTTGGCGCCCATGGCGACCTGGGCCACATAGACGTAGCCATACTGCATCTGAATCTCGGAGAGGCTCTTCTTGGCCACTTCCTTACCGGCGGCGGCGAACTGGGCCACAGCGCCGATGTTGGTGGACTTGGAGGCCTGTCCGCCGGTATTGGAGTAGATCTCGGTATCGAACACGAAGATGTTGACGTCCTCGCCGGAGGCCAGCACGTGGTCAACACCGCCGTAGCCGATGTCGTAGGCCCAGCCGTCGCCGCCGAAGATCCAGCAGGACTTCTTGTTCAGGTAATCCTTCTGAGCCAGGATGTCATCGGCGCCTGCGGCTTCCAGCGCGGCGATCAGCGCCTTGGTGGCGGGCTGGTTGGCGGCGGAGTCATCGTAGGTCTCCAGCCACTTGTCAGCAGCGGCCTTCACGTCGGCGTTCTGCTCAGCCAGGACTTCCACCTTGCCCTTCAGTGCGTCACGGACGGCCTTCTGGCCGAAGTACATACCCAGGCCATGCTCGGCGTTGTCCTCAAACAGGGAGTTGGCCCAGGCGGGACCCTTGCCTTCCTTGTTGACGGTATAGGGAGAGGTAGCAGCGGTGCCGCCCCAGATGGAGGAGCAGCCAGTGGCGTTGGAGATGAACATCCGGTCGCCAAAGAGCTGGGTGATAATGCGGGCGTAGGTAGACTCGGCGCAGCCGGCGCAGGAGCCGGAGAACTCAAGCAGCGGGGTCTTGAACTGGGAGCCCTTCACATCGGTGCCGGTCAGCTCTTCCTTGACGGAGACGCTGGCCACAGCGTAGTCGAAGCAGGGCTGCTGATCCAGCTGGGACTCCTGGGGAACCATCTTCAGGCTGCCGGTGGGGCAGGCACCAACGCAGACGCCGCAGCCCATGCAGTCCAACGGGGAGACGGCCAGGGCGAACTTGTACTTGCCCTTGCCCTTGCCGACCTTGAAATCGGCCATCTTCATGTTGGCGGGGGCGTTCTCCTGCTCGGCCGCGTCCAGCGCATAGGCGCGGATGGTGGCATGGGGGCAGCAGAAGGTGCACTGGTTGCACTGCACGCACTTGTCAGGCGTCCACTCCACCACGTTGACGGCGACGCCGCGCTTCTCATAGGCGGATGCGCCGGAGGGGAAGGTGCCATCGGCCATCGGCTCGAAGGCGGAGACGGGCAGACTGTAACCGTCCATCTGGTTGATGGGGTTCATGACCTCCTTGACCAGCTTCACGGTGTCGGGGCGGCCGGTCAGCTCGGCAGGCTCAGCGTCGGGGGCGGGGTTAGCCCAGGACTCGGGAATCTCGCACTTGACAAAGGCGGTAGCGCCGGCGTCGATGGCGTCCCAGTTCTTCTGGACAACGTCGCGGCCCTTCTTCAGGTAGGAGTGCTCGGCGGCGTCCTTCATGTACTTGATGGCGTCCTCGGCGGGCAGCACGTTGGCCAGGGCGAAGAAGGCGGACTGCAGCACGGTGTTGGTGCGCTTGCCCATGCCCACCTTGGCGGCCAGGTCGATGGCGTTGATCATGTACAGGTTGACCTTGTTGTCATACATATACTTCTTGGCGTCAGCGGAGAGCTGCTGCTCCAGCTCCTCAAAGCTCCACTGGCAGTTGACCAGGAAGGTGCCGCCGGGCTTGATGTCGTTGACGATGGGGAAGTGCTTGGTGATGTAAGCGGGGGTGTGGCAGGCCACGAAGTCGGCCTTGTTGATGTAGTAGGGGCTGCGGATGGGCTTGTCGCCGAAGCGCAGATGGGAGACGGTGACGCCGCCGGTCTTCTTGGAGTCATACTGGAAGTAGGCCTGGACGTACTTGTCGGTGTGGTCGCCGATGATCTTGATGGAGTTCTTGTTGGCGCCCACGGTGCCGTCGCCGCCGAGACCCCAGAACTTGACCTCCACAGTGCCTTCCGCGGCGGTGTTGGGGGCGGGGACTTCGGGCAGGGAGAGATAGGTCACGTCGTCGGTGATGCCAACGGTGAAATGCTCCTTGGGTTCGTCCTTCTCCAGCTCGGTGTAGACCGCGAAGATGGAGGAAGGAGGCGTATCCTTGGAACCCAGGCCATAACGGCCGCCGATGACGGTGATGTCGCTCTTACCGGCCTTGGCCAGAGCGGCGACCACGTCCAGATACAGAGGTTCGCCCAGAGCGCCCGGCTCCTTGGTGCGGTCCAGCACGGCGATCTTCTTGCAGGTGGCGGGGATGGCGGCCAGCAGACGCTCGGCGGAGAAGGGCCGATAGAGGTGGACGTTGATCATACCGACCTTCTCGCCGCGGGCGACCTTGTAGTCCACGACCTCGCTCATCACGTCGTTGATGGAGCCGATGGCGATGATGATGTTCTCAGCGTCGGGCGCGCCATAGTAGTTAAAGGCGGCGTAGTTGGTGCCCAGCTTCTCGTTAATCATGGCGAAATACTTGTCCACGATGTCGGGCAGGGCGTCATAGTACTTGTTGCAGGCCTCACGATGCTGGAAGAAGGTATCGTCATTCTCGTGGGAGCCGCGGACAATGCCGTGGTTGGGGTTCAGGGCATGGTTGCGGAACGCCTCGACCGCGTCCGTGTTCACCATGTCGGCCAGATCCTTATAATCCCAGACGGACAACTTCTGAATCTCATGGGAGGTACGGAAACCGTCGAAGAAGTTCAGGAAGGGCACACGGCCTTCAATGGCGGCCAGGTGGGCCACAGGCCCCAGATCCATGACCTCCTGGGGGTTGGCCTCGGCCAGCATGGCGAAGCCGGTCTGACGGCAGGCCATAACGTCCTCGTGGTCGCCGAAGATGTTCAGGGCGTGGGTGGTCAGGGCGCGGGCGGCGACGTGCAGGACGCCGGGCAGCAGCTCACCGGCGATCTTGTACATATTGGGGATCATCAGCAGCAGGCCCTGGGAGGCGGTGTAGGTGGTGGTCAGAGCGCCGGCGGCCAGAGAGCCGTGAACGGTGCCGGACGCGCCAGCCTCAGACTGCATTTCGATGACCTTGACGGTGTTCCCGAAGATGTTCTTCTGGCCGTTGGCGGCCCACTGATCGACGTAGTCGGCCATGGGGCTGGACGGGGTGATGGGGTAAATGCCGGCAACCTCCGTGAACGCATAGGAGACCCATGCGGCGGCGTTGTTGGCATCCATGGATTTCTGTTTTCTAACTACCATGATGTTTGTTTCCTCCTTGTACGAAATTAGAATTCCTCATCAGTAGAGCAACCTTTTCTAACATCTCTTATCATAACAGTTCTTGTGGCATTTGTAAATAAAAATTTGTGAAAAATCTCGTTTGTCATATGAAATAACCAAAGCAGGAAGGAGTTGCCGTCACATTAGGGCAGGTTTTAACCCTTTTACGCAATGTTACTTTCTGCTAACAAACTATTTTCTATGACGTTGGGATTGCTTTTTGCCGGATAAAACGGTATGATAGGGGAGGATAAGAGACGATTTGAGTGAGGTGGGTTGTCCGATGTTTACCGCTGTGCGTTCGCTGGGACTGTTTGGCGTGACCGGGTATGAGGTTCGGGTGGAGTGCGACATCTCCTCCGGTCTGCCCCGGTTCGACCTGGTGGGCCTGCCGGACAACGCCGTGAAGGAGGCCCGCGAGCGGGTCCGCTCCGCCATTCAGAACAGCGGGTTCCTCTTCGGCGCTCACCGCATCACCGTGAACCTGGCCCCCGCCGACCGTCGGAAGGAGGGCAGTCTCTACGACCTGCCCATTCTGGTGGGGGTGCTGGCCGCCAGCGGTCAGCTGCCCGCCCCGTCGGAGGAGATGGCCTTTTTGGGGGAGGTCTCCCTCTCCGGGGACATCCGCCCGGTGCGGGGGGTGCTGCCCATGACTATCGCCGCCAGGGAGATGGGGGTACGCAGCCTGTTCGTCTCCGCAGACAACGCGCCGGAGGCCACCCTCGCCGGTGGGCTGGACATTTACCCGGTGGAAAACCTACGCCAGCTGGCGAACCACCTCTTTCGGCGCAAATTAATCGCCGCCGCCAGCCCCTGGGAGCCGGAGGCAGAGACCTCTCCCCTGCCGGACTTCGCCGACGTAAAGGGCCAGGAACCGGTGAAGCGGGCGCTGGAGATCGCCGCCGCCGGAGGCCATCACCTGCTAATGGTGGGTTCCCCCGGCTCCGGCAAAAGTATGCTGGCCCATCGTTTACCCTCCATCCTGCCGGACATGAGCCGGGAGGAGGCGCTGGAGGCCACCCAGCTGTGGTCGGTCTGCGGCCTGCTGGACAACAAGCATCCCCTGCTGACCAGCCGCCCCTTCCGCGCCCCGCACCACACCATTTCCAGCTACGCCCTGGCCGGGGGCGGCGTCTATCCCCGGCCCGGTGAAATCTCTCTGGCCCACCACGGCGTCCTCTTTCTGGACGAACTGCCAGAGTTCCAGCCCGCCGCCCTGGAGGTGCTGCGCCAGCCCCTGGAGGACGGGGAGGTGCAAATTTCCCGGGTCTCCGGCTCTGTGACTTACCCCAGCCGGTTCCAGATGATCTGCGCCATGAACCCCTGTAAATGCGGCTGGTACGGGCATCCCTCCGGGCGCTGCACCTGCTCCCCCAAAAGCGTGACCCAGTACCTGAGTCACCTGTCCGGCCCTCTGCTGGACCGCATTGATTTAAAGGTAGACGTACCCTCCCTGGACTTCGACGAGCTGAGCCGCCGTTCCCCCGGCGAACCCTCCGCCGCCATCCGGGAGCGGGTCAACGCCGCCCGTCAGCGGCAGCGGCAGCGCTTCGGCCCGGATGGCCCTCGCTGCAACGCCCAGATGGGCCAGGCAGAGCTGCGGGAATACTGTCGGCTGGACGAGGGGTGTACCGCTCTGATGAAGCAGGCTTATGAAAAACTGGCCCTGACCGCCCGCAGCTATGACCGCATTTTGCGGGTGGCCCGGACAGTGGCAGACCTGGCCGGAGCCGAACAGCTGGAAGTCACTCACCTGGCCGAGGCCCTCCAGTATCGAACCACTGCATATCTCCGCTGAAACGGCCTCTTTTTTCGTCTCTTTGCCCCTTGACTTTTCCCCTCCGCTCTGCCACAATGGTTTTCCGAAAAGGGAGCTTTTTGTCCCGTTCCTCCCGCAATTCCCAGGGATTTTCCTGTTTTCTAAAGGGAATTTGACCAATCTGTAAAGTATCTGTGAATAATCTTTCGGTAGTGTTGACTTTTCCCGTCCTACCCCTGTATTCTAAGTTTATCTATCTTGTGTTTCATACGCAATCTTAGTGAACTAAAATAAGGAGTTGGATAGATTATGCAGGCAGCGAATGAGGTTTTACACGCATATTTGCAGGTCAGCCGCCGCGTCTCTGAGGAGCTGCGGGGCCATTTTGGCAAGCAGAACCTGACTTTCCCCCAGACTCTGGTGCTCACCCTGCTGGACAGCGACGGACCCATGCCCATCAGCACCCTGGCCAAGGCCACCGGCAGCGCCAACAGCACCATTTCCGGCGTGGTGGACCGGCTGGAGAACGCCGGCCTCCTGCGGCGGGTGCGCTCGGAGCAGGACCGCCGGGTGATTTTTGTGGAGGTCACCGACAAGTACCGGGAGATCCAGGAGGAGTCCCACAACTATGCGCTCTCCCGCTTTTCCAAGTCGATGGACACCCTCAGCGAGGACGAGCTGCGCCAGGTCCTCAACGGACTGAATCTGATGCAGCAGGCCTTTGAGCGCACGAAAAAAGAAAACGACTGACGAATCGCGTCCCCTCTCCGGCGGAGCCGCGGTTCCCTGAGATGAGGCGATTTTTCTATGATTTTTCGCAGAACGGATAAATATGGCTACAGCCGCTACTACGGCGGCGGCGGTCCCGCCTTTGTCATCAAGGTCATTGTGACCATCTTGGTGGTGGCAGCACTGGTGCTGGGAGGCATCACCCTGGCACTCCAGCGGTACATGGTTTACACCGCCAGCGGCGGCCATTTGGAGCTGCCCTGGGCCAGTTCCTCCGGCGTCTCCGATGATAACGGCAATGATGATAACAACGGCGGCGGTCTGCTCGTCACCGAGGAGGAAGGCGACCAGTCCGCCGATGCCGCCGAAATCAGCGCGGACGCCAGCGCCGACCAGAGCGAAGGGGATGCCAGCGCTTCCACTCAGCCTGCGGACGAGGAGACCGAGCCTGTGGAAGATAAACCAGAGGCCGACGCCAACACCAACGAAGCGTCCAGCGGGAACGCCAGTGAAGCGGCTGACGAGGACAATGCCGCCGATGAGGATTCCAACGCCGACACCAGCGCGGAGGGCGGCCAGGACGAGGAGCAGGTGGGCTTCTTCCAGCGCATTTGGAACTTCTTCGCCAGCCTGTTTGCCACGAAGGACAACAGCGGCGACACCTCTCTGACCATTGACGAGGACAGTTCCGCCAACACGGAGGCCGACAGCAGCATCCAGACGGAAGGCGATGCCTCCGGGGACGAGAGCGCCCAGAGTGAGCAGACGGATGAGAACACCACCCGCCCGGAGGCCCTGACCGGCGGCCTGCTGCTCCAGCACGTCTCCATCGGCGATGTGACCACCGGTTACGCGGAGGGCGACCTGAACAACGTCAGCGCCAACGGCATCATGCTCTACCTGAAGGAGTCCAGCGGCGCGCTGAACTACGCCTCCAGCCTGAACCTCTCCGCCGTGCTGAACGTCTCTTGCAGTGAGGCTAAGAGCGAGACCATCGCGGACACCATCGCGGATCTGAACGAGAGCGACTACTACACTCTGGCCTACGTGGACTGCTTCCAGGACGGCAGCGCCGGGGTGCTGTCAGACTACCAGCTCTACGACGCCAGCGGCGACACCTGGTATGACGGAGAGAAGTGCGCCTGGGCGGATCCCGCCAACGAGGACTTCCAGGACTACATCATCGGCATGGTGCAGGAGCTGGCGGCCATGGGCTATGACGAGGTCGTGCTGAACAACGCGGCCTATCCCACCACCGGCGACACCGACGAACTCAGCGGGGACTGCTACGACCCGGACACTTTCGAGGCCACCGTCAGCGCCTTCTACGCAAAACTTGCCGAGGCTGTGGAGGGGACCGACACCATCGTCTCCGTTATCACCACTACCGATGCCATCACCGGCGGCGCGGACGCCGTCACCGGTCAGACCCTGGAGAATATGCTCCAGCTGGGCGGACGGCTGTGGGTGGAGGCCGACGTCGGCGATGCCGAGGCTCTGTCCGAAGCGTTGACCGAGGCCGGGTATCCCGACAACGCCCTGGGGCTGCTGGTCGGCTCTCTGGACGGCGATTCGGCCTATTGCCAGATGAATCTGGACTGATAATTGCACACAAGACACCAAAAGCGGCGCTTCTTCCACGGGGCGCCGCTTTTTTGCATGAAAAATTTCATTGTTTTCATTAATTCGTTTTTATTTTCGTATGATGTTGATTTTCCGGGCATACGGTGATATACTACCCAACAGAAACCGCAAATAACCTGTTCCCTTTTGCTATTTTGCCCATTGCGCCCGGCAATGGCTTTTTTGTGCGGCACTTTTTTTGACAAAGTGCCAAAAAGAACAAAAATTGTCCTTGTGCAAAGGGTACAAATTGAGGTACAATAGGAGCAGGCAAAATGTTAGGTGGTACACACAAGATGTGAAGTGTCCTTTTGTGTGGTTCGCCAATGCAACTTGCGGAAAAATTTTAAGAACGAAAGGCGGTGAGACGATGTCTCTGGAAGCAGTCAAACAGGTGAACCAGGCGGAAGAAGATGCCAGGGTCCAAAAGGCCCAGGCCGCTCAGGATGCCCGCAGGCTCGTTGCTGACGCAGAGAAGGCCAGCGCGCAAAAGCTGAACCAGGCCAGGGAGAAGGCCCGGACAGAAAACGCGGCGCGGATGACCCAGGCGGAGCAGAACGCTGCGGCCCATCTGGCGGCGGTGATCCGGGAAACCGAGGGAGCCTGCGATCAGCTTCGTGCCGAGGCCCAAGGACGGCTTGAAAAAGCAGCGTCACTGATTGTCAGAAGGGTGGTGGATGGCTGATGTCCATCGTCAAGATGAAGCGCTTCCGGCTGCTGGCTCTGGCCCAGGATCAGGAATCGCTCCTGGCTCAGCTGGAGCGGCTGGGCTGCGTGGAAATCTCTGAACCGGCGGATAAGCTGGCCGACCCGGACTGGACGGCCCTGCTGGGCCGGAACACCAGCGGTTTGGGGCAGGTGAAGGGCCAGCTTAACGAGCTGAGCGCCGCTCTGGACGCCCTGAAAAAGTACGCTGGCGTCAAGGGCAGTTCGCTCAAGCCCCGCACCCCCATCCAGGAGAAAGACCTCTTCGACCCCAACCGGCTGGAGGACGCTCTGGGCCATGCCAGGGCGGTCAACGACAGCGTTTCCGCCATTACCCAGCTCAACTCCCGGGAAAACCAGCTCAACTCCCAGCGCGCCAACCTGGTTCCCTGGGTGTCACTGGATCTGCCGCTGGAGACCGGTTCCACCGAAAACGTGGAGATCGTGCTGGGCGCATTGCCCGCCACCTCCTCCCTGGACGACCTGCGGGGCGAGCTGGATCAGGCCGCGCCACTGTCCCAGGTCATCCCGGTCAGCGCGGACAAGGAGCAGCAGTACATCCTGCTCCTGTGCCACAAGTCCCAGTGGGCCGACGCCCAGGCGACGATGAAGCCCTATTCCTTCACTGCCACCCGGTTTGATAAAAACACAACGGGGACAGCGACGGAAAACATCGCCGCAGTGGACCGGGAGCTGACAGAGGTCGCCGCCCAGCGCCAGGCCGAAATTGAAAAAATCAAAACCCATTCCGACTGCCTCAGCGCCCTGCAGGTGATTACCGACCGCCTGAACCAGGACGCCGCCCGGGAAGCCGCACGGGAGCGGGCCATGACCGACGGCACCGTTATCTTTTTGGAGGGCTGGGTTCCTGCGCCCAAGCTCAGCAAAGTCCAAAAGGTGCTGGACTCCTTCGACGCGGCCTATTCCTTCCGGGACCCGGAGGAGGGCGACGACATCCCCACCCAGCTGGACAACCCCAAGTGGATGGACTGCATCAACATGGTCACGGAGATGTATTCCCTGCCCGCCTACAACGGCATCGACCCCAACCCCCTGTACTTTTTCTGGTACGTGTTCTTCTTCGGCTTCATGTTTGCTGACGTGGCCTATGGTATCATCATCATGGCTGCCTGTCTGGCTATTATCAAGGTTCTCAACCCCAAAAAGACCATGGGCCGGATGTTCCACCTGGGCGTCTGGCTGGGAGGCAGTACCGCGTTCTGCGGTCTGTTCGTGGGCGGCTTCTTCGGCAACGCGCTGGAAGTCATCTACGAGAACTTTATTCCCGGCGGCACCGCCGCCATGCCCGGCTGGATGGTGACCTTCTGCAACGGCATCATCGTCAACCCCGTGAACGACCCCATGACGGTGCTGATTATCGCCATCGTCATCGGCTGTTTCCATCTGCTCATGGGTCAGTGCATCCACATTTATATGGGCTTCCGGGACGGCACACCAGTGGACGGCCTGCTGGACGTAGTTCCCTGGTGGATCGTCTTTGTGGGCATCGGCGCCATCGTGCTGGTCGGCACCCCCTACGTGCTCATCCTGGGCGTCGTCGCCCTGATTTGCACCCAGGGCCGCCACGCCGCCAGCTTCTTCGGAAAGATTTGGGGCGGCGTCTCCAGCCTGTATGACATCACCAGCTGGCTCAGCGACGTGCTGTCCTACGCCCGTCTGATGGCCCTGATGCTGGCCACCAGCGTCATCGCGCAGGTGTTCAACACCCTGGGCGCGCTCCCCCGGAACATCCTGGTCTTTATCATCGTGTTCCTCATCGGCCATGCGTTCAACATCGCCGTCAACCTGATCGGCACCTATGTCCACGCGGCCCGTCTCCAGTACCTGGAGTATTTCAACAAGTTCTATATTTCGGGCGGGATTCCCTTCCGTCCCCTGCAATACGACACCAAATACACCGACATTCTCACCAAGGAGGAAAATTGACAATGGAAGCATTAATGACTAACGGCGGTCTGTATATCGCTGTCATCGGCGCGTCTCTCGCCGTAGGTTTGGCTTGCGCCGGCTCCGGCCGCGGCGTTGGTACGGTGGGCGAGGCCGCTGCGGGCGTCATCTCTGAGGATCCCGGCAAATTCGCGTCCTGCCTGATTCTGCAAATCCTGCCCGGCACCCAGGGCCTGTACGGCCTGGTCGTCTGGTTCTACGCCCTGTTCACCCTGGGCATCATCGGCGGCGAACCCGCCACTCTGACCTTCGCTCAGGGCATCGGCTACTGCTTCGCCTGCCTGCCCATGGGCATCGGCGGCTATATCACTGCCATCGCCCAGGGCCGCTGCGCCGCCGCCGGCGTCAATCTGGTGGCCCGCCGTCCGGAAGAAATGTCTAAGGGCATCATCATGGCCATCATGGTCGAGTTCTACGCCATCCTGTGCCTGCTGGCCTCCTTCCTGATGCTGCTGTTCATGGCTTGATCCCATCCTGCCCAGCCATTGCAGAAAGGATGGATTGAACAATGCAAGGTATTGAAAAAATCACAAGCCGTATCCGCAGCGACGCCCAGGCGGAGATCGACGCGATTCTGGTCAAGGCCAGAGCGGACGCCGACGCCATCACCGCTAAAGGCGACGCCGAGGCCCGGCGCGCCTATGAGGACCTGACCCGGAAGGGCCAGGCCGCCGCCCAGGAGCGGGAGGAGCATTTGGCCTCCTCCGCTCAGATGGAGGCCCGGAAAATGACCCTGGCCGCCAAGCAGGAGATGCTGGACGCCGCCTTTGGCCTGGCGTTGCAGCAGCTGCGGGGGCTGGACGCCGCCGCCAACACCGACCTGCTGGCGAATCTGGCCGTTCGGGCCAGCAGCACCGGTGCGGAGCAGGTGATCCTCTCCGCCAAGGATCGGGACGCCTGCGGCGCGCAGGTGGTGGCCCAGGCCAACCGGCAGCTGAAGGCGGCGGGCAAATCCGCGAAGCTGACCCTCAGCGACAAGGCTGGCGCTTTCGAGGGCGGTCTGTTGCTGAGCGACGGAGACGTGGAGGTCAACTGCACTTTTGAGACGCTGGTGCGGCTCACCCGGAGCGAGTTGGCGGGCCAGGTGGCAGAGGTCCTCTTTGACTGAGGCCACAGCCCGCCGCGCTCCGCGTTCTGGCGGAGGGGCAAAACGCCCCGCCCGCCTGTGACAAGGAGGAACAAATGGCGAACCAAATCAAAGACACCGATTATCTGTTCCTCTCGACCCGCATCCACGTCCTCCAGCGCGCCCTGCTGACCCAGGAGCGCATGGACCGGATGCTGGAAGCCCCCACTGACGCAGAGGCCGCCAAGGTGCTGGTGGAATGTGGCTATCCCGAACTGCCCGTTGTGGATGTGGATAGCATCAACGCCGCCCTGGCCGCCGTGAGGGACAGCCTCTATCGGGATCTGAACAACAACGCGCCCGATCCCAAGCTGATCGACGTGTTCAAACTGAAATACGATTACCACAACGCAAAGACCCTGCTGAAAGCCGAGGCCATGGGGACCGATCCCGCCCGGCTGCTGGTGGAAGCGGGACGGTTCCCCTCCGCTGTGGTGGCGGAGAGCCTGACCAGCGGTAATTTCTCCGCGCTGACCGCCCCCTTCGCCGCCGCCATCCGGGAGGCCCGGGAGATTCTCAGCACCACCCACAACCCCCAGCTCAGCGACTTCGCCCTGGACCGGGCGTATTTTGCGGAGATGCTCCAGCTGGCCAGGGACACCGGCTCCGACTTCCTGGTGGGCTATGTGCAGCTGCTCATCGACGTGGCGAACCTGCGCAGTCTGGTGCGGGTGCTGCGCATGGGCAAAAACGAGGACTATTTGAAAAACGTCCTCTTTGACGGCGGCGCCGTGGCCGTCCGCCCACTGCTGAACGCAGCCGCCTCCGGCGGCGAGTTCGGCGCCATCTACGGCGTCACCCCACTGGCCGGAGCCGCCGAGGACGGAGAGGCCGCCATCAAGGGCGGGTCGCTGACCGCCTTCGAGAAGAGCTGCGACAACGCCGTGATGGATTATGTGTCCGCGGCAAAGTACGTCTCCTTTGGCGAGGCCCCGGTGGTGGGCTACCTGGTGGCCAGGGACAACGAGTTTACGGCGGTGCGCATCATTATGACCGGCCGCCTGGCCGGGCTAAGCACCGACCTGATTCGAGAAAGGCTGCGTGAGGCTTATGTATAAAATCGCTGTGCTGGGCGACCGGGAGAGCGTACTGGGCTTCAAGGCGCTGGGCCTGGATGTCCACTCCGCCGAGACCGCTGCAGAGGCCAAAAAGATCCTCCACCAGCTGGCCCGCGACGGCGAGACCGCCATCATCTACCTGACGGAACAGTACGCCGCCGAAATGCCCGACGAGATCGCCCGCTACAAGGACGAGGTCACCCCCGCCATCATCCTCATCCCCGGCAAGGCTGGCAGCCTTGGCATCGGGATGCAGAACATCACCGACTCGGTGGAACGAGCGGTGGGCGCCGACATTCTCTAAAATTCCGCCCCCCCGCAGCTCTTCGAGCGCGGCGGGGTTCCCCCACATCCTGTTTTGAAAGAAGGTTACCCTATGGGCAAAATTGTCAAGGTTTCCGGCCCGCTGGTGGTGGCTACCGGTATGCTGGACGCCAATATGTCCGACGTGGTCCGAGTGGGCGAAGACCGCCTGATCGGAGAAATTTTGAACATGACCGGCGACGCCGCCTCCATCCAGGTCTATGAGGAGACCTCCGGCCTCGGCCCCGGCGCGGAGGTCGTCACCACCGGCGCGCAGCTCTCCGTAGAGCTTGGCCCCGGCCTACTGGAAAACATCTACGACGGCATTCAGCGCCCTCTGGAGGGCATTATGGCCGTCTGCGGCTCCAACATCAAGCGGGGCATCGAAGTCCCCGCCCTGGACCGTGAGAAAAAGTGGACCTTTGTCCCCACCGCCAAGGTAGGCGACAAGGTCATCGGCGGCGACTTCCTGGGCGACGTGCAGGAGACCCCCTCCGTGGTGCAGCACATCATGGTTCCTGTGGGCGTTTCCGGCACCATTAAGTCCATCACCGGCGGCGACTTCACCGTCACCGAAACTGTCGCCACCCTGGAGACCGACAACGGCGAGACCAAAGAGCTGTGTATGATGCAGAAGTGGCCCGTCCGCGTTGGCCGTCCCTACACCAAAAAGTTCCCCCCCAAGACCCCCCTCCAGTCCGGCCAGCGGGTCATCGACACCCTGTTCCCGGTGGCGAAGGGCGGCACCGCTGCCGTCCCCGGTCCCTTCGGTTCCGGCAAGCCCGTGGTATAGCACGCCCTGGCCAAGTGGTCTGACGTGGACATCGTGGTCTATATCGGCTGCGGCGAGCGCGGCAACGAGATGACCGACGTGCTGCGGGAGTTCCCCGAACTGATCGACCCCCGCACCGGCGAGACGCTGATGAAGCGGACCGTCCTCATCGCCAACACCTCCGATATGCCCGTGGCCGCCCGTGAAGCGTCGGTCTACACCGGCATCACCATCGCGGAGTATTTCCGGGACATGGGCTACGACGTGGCCGTTATCGCCGACTCCACTTCCCGCTGGGCCGAGGCCCTCCGTGAGATGTCCGGCCGTCTGGAAGAGATGCCCGGCGAGGAAGGCTACCCCGCTTATCTGGCCTCCCGTCTGGCCCAGTTCTACGAGCGGGCAGGCGTGGTGCAGTGCATCGGATCCGACACCTCCCGCACCGGCTCCCTGACCGCCGTGGGTGCGGTCTCCCCTCCCGGCGGCGACCTGTCCGAGCCGGTCTCTCAGGGTACCATGCGTATCGTCAAGGTGTTCTGGTCGCTGGACTCCTCCCTGGCTTACCGCCGTCACTTCCCCGCCATCAACTGGCTCAGTTCCCACTCTCTGTATATCGACTCCCTGAAGCCCTGGTACGACGAGAACCTCGGCCCCGACTATATCAAAAACCGCGGCTGGGCCATGGCCGTTCTCCAGGAGGAGGCCAGCCTGAACGAAATCGTCCAGTTGGTGGGCAAAGACTCCCTCTCCGACAGAGACCAGATGACCCTGGAGACGGCAAAGATGATCCGCGAGGACTTCCTCCAGCAGAACGCCTTTGTGGACGTGGATACTTTCTCCACCTACCGTCGTCAGTACCTGATGCTGAAAATGATCCTGGACTACGACACCCAGTGCCGCGCCGCCCTGGAAAAGGGCGCTAACCTCTATGACCTCTTCTCCATCGAGGCCCGCAACGACATTGGCCGGGCCAAGACGGTGCCGGAGGACCAGTACGAGGAAGTTTACGCCAAGATCTTCGCCGACATGGAAGCCCAGATCAACGAGGTGGCCGAGAGAGGAGAAGATGACTGATGATCAAAGAATATAAGACGATAGAAGAAATCTCCGGCCCTCTGATGGTCGTCCGCAAGGTGGCTGGTGTCACCTATGACGAACTGGTGGAGATTGAGCTGCCCGATGGCAGCATTCGCCGGGGCAAGGTGCTGGAAGTCAACGGCGACAACGCCGTGGTGCAGCTGTTCGAGTCCTCCGCCGGCATCAATCTGCGGGATTCCAAGGTTCGCTTCCTGGGCCACCCCCTGCAGCTGGGCGTTTCCAGGGATATGCTGGGACGGGTCTTCTCCGGCATGGGGGAACCCATCGACGGCGGCCCCGAAATCCTGCCGGAGGCTTACAGGGACATCAACGGCCTGGCCATGAACCCCGCCGCCCGTGACTACCCCAACGAGTTTATCCAGACCGGCATTTCCACCATTGACGGCCTGAATACCCTGGTTCGCGGCCAGAAGCTGCCCATTTTCTCCGGCTCCGGCCTGCCCCACAACCAGCTGGCCGCCCAGATTGCCCGGCAGGCCAAGGTGCTGGACGGGGAATCCAACTTCGCCGTGGTGTTCGCCGCCATCGGCATCACCTTCGAGGAGTCCGAATACTTCACCCAGGAGTTTACCCGCACCGGCGCTCTGGAGCGCACCGTGCTGTTTATCAACCTGGCAAACGACCCCGCCGTTGAACGTATTTCCACCCCCCGTATGGCACTGACCGCCGCCGAGTACCTGGCCTTTGACATGGGGATGCACGTGCTGGTCATCCTGACCGACATCACCAACTACGCCGAGGCCCTGCGCGAGGTCTCCGCCGCCAAGAAGGAAGTCCCCGGACGGCGCGGCTACCCCGGCTACCTCTACACCGACCTTGCCACCATGTACGAGCGGGCAGGCCGTCACCTGGGTCAGCCCGGTTCCATCACCATGATTCCCATTCTGACCATGCCTGAGGACGACAAGACCCACCCCATCCCCGACCTGACCGGCTATATCACCGAGGGCC
>JAJQBR010000189.1 GCA_021203185.1 Clostridiales bacterium | reverse complement strand
TACGGCGACATCACCGACCAGTCCTTCAACCAGACCACCTACGAGGCCTGCAAGGAGTACTGCGCCGACAACGGCCTGGACTTCATCTACTACAAGCCCGACTCCGACTCCGACGCTGACCGTGTCGCCATGGTCGAGAAAGCCGTTGACGAAGGCTACAACGTGGTCGTGATGCCCGGCTACGCCTTCGCCCCCACCATCGAAGCCACCGCTGAGGATTATTCCGACATCACCTTCATCGCCCTGGATGTCAGCTCCAGCGACTTCAGCGACGGCTATGAGCTGCCCTCCAACGTCTATTGCGCCGTCTACCAGGAAGAGCTGGCCGGTTACATGGCCGGCGTTGCCGCCGTTAAGTTGGGCTACACCCATCTGGGCTTCCTGGGCGGCATGGCTGTCCCCGCTGTTATCCGCTATGGCTACGGCTTCGTGCAGGGCGTTGACGCTGCCGCTGCCGAGCTGGGCGTTGACGTGACCGTGGAGTATGTCTATGGCAACCAGTTCTCCGGCGACTCCGACATCACCGCTTACATGGACAGCTGGTATCAGAACCTGGGCGTGGAAGTGGTCTTCGCCTGCGGCGGTTCCATCTACACCTCCGCCTGTGAGTCCGCCGCCAAGGTGGACGCCAAGGTCATCGGCGTGGACACCGACCAGGCTGAGCTGATCGACGGCACCTATGGCGAGGACATGACCGTCACTTCCGCCATGAAGGGCCTGGCCACCACCGTCAAGGATATGCTGGACGAAGTCCTGGCCGG
This sequence comes from Clostridiales bacterium, assembly GCA_021203185.1. GTDB lineage: Bacteria > Bacillota > Clostridia > Oscillospirales > Oscillospiraceae > Onthomonas. The sequence continues at coordinate 15,407 of JAJQBR010000189.1, read as the reverse complement.
CAACTTCGCCGAATATGGCGGCGAGATCGCCACTCTGGGCCTGGTTTCCGGCACCGACCCTGAGAGCAACTACGTTCAGATCCCCATGGAGTCTACCCAGTGGTCCGACAGCTTCACCCAGGATGACTACGTGGCCCTGGTGGGCGAGATGTATGACGGCACCGTCACTGTCTCCAACGACACCACCACCGAGCCTGAGGTCACCAACACCACCGTCAACTACTACGGCAACATCAAGTAAGTTCATTTTACCCGAGGCAGGGGCGTCTTTCGCCCCTGTCTCTTTTTTCATCGTACCCGCGGGGTGTAAATATTTATGATGATTATCCCTTTTACTCAGCCTTATGAGCATTTTAGCTATTAGCTTTTAGCCATTAGCTATTAGTTTTGTAGTTCTTGGCATTACGTGCTACGCTTATCGTTTGCATAACTTTACAAACGGGTGGTTTCGCTCTCAGCTTTCTCTTTAGCTGTTTGCTTTAGACTGGTAGTACCTGACTAACAGCTAACGGCTAATAGCTTATCACAACGCGGCTGATTCAACGAGATACCCATAAATATTTATTTCAGCAAATTTGTCAAATTTATTTGAAAAAGCGATTGAGTTATAGTATACTTAGATTCAACAGTCGGGCCGCAGCCCGAACAATCAGAAATAGAGGGAGGTTGAAAGCTTTGGAACAGCCATATGCCATTGAAATGCTCCACATCACCAAGCGTTTTCCGGGCATCATCGCCAACGATGACATCACGCTCCAACTCCGAAAGGGCGAGATCCACGCGCTGCTTGGCGAAAACGGCGCGGGAAAATCCACCCTGATGAGCGTCCTGTTCGGCTTGTACCAGGCGGAAGAAGGCATTATCAAAAAGGACGGCAAGGAGGTCCAAATCAAGGACCCCAACGACGCCAACGATTTGGGCATCGGCATGGTGCATCAGCACTTTAAGCTGGTGGAATGTTTCTCCGTACTGGACAACATCATTTTGGGTGTGGAGCCCGCCAAAGGCGGCGTACTGCAAAAGGCCGAGGCGCGGGAGAAAATCGTCGCCCTGTCCGACAAATACGGCCTGAAGGTGGACCCCGACGCCCTGGTCGAGGACATCACCGTTGGTATGCAGCAGCGCACCGAGATTATGAAAATGCTCTACCGGGACAACGAGATCCTCATCTTCGACGAACCGACGGCGGTGCTGACACCCCAGGAGATCGAAGAGCTGATGCAAATCATGCGCAACCTGGCCGCTGAGGGCAAGAGCATCCTGTTCATCTCTCACAAGCTCAATGAAATCATGGAGGTGGCCGACCGCTGCACCGTCCTGCGCAAGGGCAAGTACATTGGCACCATCGACATCGCGGGCACCACCCGCGAGGAGCTTTCCCGCATGATGGTTGGCCGGGACGTGGAGTTCGTGGTGCAGAAGGACGAGGCCAAGCCCGGCGACGTGATTTTGGACGTGCAGGGGCTGACCGTCGCCTCCAAGGTCCACAGCAACAACGCCGTCAAGAACGTCTCCTTCCAGGTGCGGGCGGGCGAGATTGTCTGCATCGCCGGCATCGACGGCAACGGCCAGAGCGAGCTGGTCTACGGCCTGACCGGGCTGGAGCCGGTCAGCTCCGGCACCGTCAAGCTGGAAGGGCAGGACATCACCCACGCTCCCATCCGCAAGCGCTCCACCATGGGTATGAGCCACATCCCGGAGGACCGGCACAAGCACGGCCTGGTGCTGGACTACACGCTGGAATACAACATGGTCCTCCAGCGGTACTTCGAGCCGGAGTTCGTCAGCAAGGCGGGCTTCCTGAAACAGGGGGCCATCCGCAGCTACGCCGAGCGGCTCATCGAGCAGTTCGACGTGCGCAGCGGCCAGGGTCCCATCACCGTCGCCCGCAGCATGTCCGGCGGCAACCAGCAGAAGGCCATCATCGCCCGGGAAATCGACAAGAACCCCGAACTGCTGGTGGCGGTCCAGCCCACCCGCGGACTGGACGTGGGCGCCATCGAGTACATCCACAAGCAGATCGTCGCCACCAGAGACGCCGGAAAGGGCGTGCTGCTGATAAGCCTGGAGCTGGACGAGGTCATGTCCCTTTCTGACCGCATCCTGGTTATGTACGAGGGCGAGATCGTCGGTGAACTGAACCCCAAGACCACCACCGTGGAAGAAATGGGCCTGTATATGGCCGGTGCAAAGAGGGGGGCGACAAGCGCATGAAAAAAGAAAAGACATCTTTGCTGCGCAACGCCGGGGTGCAGTCCCTGCTGGCCTCGCTGCTGTGCATCCTCATCGGCCTTATCGTGGGCTACATCGTGTTGCTCATCATCGAGCCCAGCGGCGCGAATAAGGCCATCATCACCATCATCAAGAACTTTTTGACCTACTCCCGCACGGATACCCAGCTCAAATACCTGGGCAACACCCTGGCCAAGACCGCGCCGCTGCTGCTGTGCAGCCTGTCGGTGCTGTTCGCTTACAAGGCGGGCCTGTTCAACATCGGCGCCGCCGGTCAGTATGTCATCGGCGCAGGCGCCAGCCTGTACTTTGCCCTGGCCCTGAATATGCCCTGGTATGTGTGCCTCATCGCGGCTATCATCGCCGGCGCTGTTCTGGGCGCTATCTCCGGCCTGCTGAACGCCTACTGCAACGTCAACGTGGTCATCTCCTGCATTATGCTCAACTGGATCAGCCTTTACTCCGTCAACACACTGCTCACCGGCGTGAAGGAGGAGACCAGCCCCTACACCCTTCCCCTGGCCAGCAACAACCCCAGCGCGGTGCTGCCCACTCTGGGTCTGGACAAGCTGTTCAACAACAACGAGTACGTCACCATCGCCATCCCCCTGGCCATCATCATTGCCGTCATCATCTGGGTCATCTTGGAAAAAACCAAAATGGGCTACGAGCTGAAGGCCACCGGCTACAACAAAAACGCCGCCAAATACTGCGGCATGCAGGAAAAGAAGAACCTGGTCATGACCATGGCCATCGCCGGCGCGCTGGCGAGCATGGGCGCGGCCCTGTACTTCCTGACCGGCTTTGAGCAGTGGTCCTGCAGCCAGGCCTCCGTGCCGGACATGGGCTTCAACGGCATCGCGGCGGCCTTCCTGGGCGGCCTGAGTCCCCTGGGGTCCATCCTGTCCTCCTTCTTTATCCAGCACATTTCCAGCGGCGGCGCGTATGTGGATAAGACCATGTACTGCGCCCAGATCTCCGACCTGATTTCCTCCATCATCATCTATGTCTGCGGTTTCGTGCTGTTCTTCAAGTACGCCATGAACAAGTGGCTGGACCGCTCGGCGGAAAAGAAGGCCGAGAAAGAGGCGTCTAAGGACGAGAAAGGAGGGGCTGAGCAATGATTCTGCTGCTGCAATACACGCTTATCTTCGCATCGGTTCTAATGCTGGTGGCCCTGGGCGGCTGCTTCGCGGAACACTCCGGCATCGTCAACATCGGTCTGGAGGGCATCATGGTCATGGGCGCGCTGGGCGGCGCGCTGGTGATGAAATTCATGCCCAATCTGCCCGCTCCTCTGATGATTCTGATGGTAACGGTCTGCGCTATGGCCCTGGGTACGGTGTACTCCCTGCTGCTGGCCGTGGCCGCCATCAACTTCCAGGCGGATCAGACCCTGGTGGGTACCGCCATGAACCTGCTGGGTACCGCCGCCGCCACGGTCTTTGTCAAGGCCATGAACACGGCGGAGAGCGTGGACAACGTCTCCTCCATCATCCAGTATGTGGAACCCAAAAAATCCCTGCTGGTCTACATCGGCACCTTCGAGTTCAACTGGTTCATGCTGATTGCACTCGTGCTGCTGATTGTCTCCTACTTTGTCCTCTACAAGACCCGGTTCGGCCTGCGGCTGATGGCCTGCGGCGAACACCCCCAGGCGGCGGACTCTGTGGGCATCAACGTCTACAAAATGCGCTATGCCGGTGTGCTGATTTCCGGTATGCTGGGCGGTCTGGGCGGCATCGTCTACATCACCGCCGGTGTCAGCGAGTGGAAGTTTGAAAACGGCGTGGCGGGCTTTGGCTTCCTGGCCCTGGCCGTTATGATCTTCGGCCAGTGGAAACCCCACAACATCGCTCTGGCGGCGCTGCTGTTCGGTATGCTCCGCGCCCTTTCCAATGTGTACACCGCTTTCAACTTCCTGGCGGCCCTGAACCTGCCCGGCAACCTGTACAATATGCTGCCTTACATCATCTGCCTAGTGGTGCTGGCGTTCACCTCCAAGAACTCCAGAGCGCCCAAGGCCGAGGGCATCCCATACGACAAGGGACAGAGATAGCTTTTTCGGCTGTCTCACGCAAAAATACGCAAAACGACATATAACATCATCGCGCCCCGCGTCCTTTTTGGACGCGGGGCTATGCCAAAGCCCGCGTTTGCCGCTGGACGAGAGCTTTTATACCCTATTCTCAAATTCTCACCAACAGCGGCAGAATGGGGGATGAACTGCCATGCGCATGACAGACCTGATTGAAACAAAAAAGGCAGGCCAGACCCTGACCGAAGAAGAAATTCGCTGGATGATTCGCGGCTACACTGACGGCGGTATCCCGGACTACCAGATGGCGGCCATGGCAATGGCCATCTGCTGGCGGGGGATGGACGGCGACGAAACCGCCGTCCTCACCGACGCCATGCTGCACAGCGGCGACACGGTGGACCTCTCCGCCTTCGGCCCCCTGACGGTGGACAAGCACTCCACCGGCGGCGTGGGCGACAAAACCACCCTCATCGTGGCCCCGGTGGTGGCGTCCCTGGGCGGACGGGTGGCCAAAATGTCCGGCCGGGGGCTGGGACACACCGGCGGCACCATCGATAAGCTGGAGTCCATTCCCGGCTTCCGCACCGAGCTGTCCGCGGAGGAATTTCTCCAAACTGTGGAGGAGGTGGGCGTGGCCGTCATCGGTCAGACCGGCAACCTCTGCCCCGCCGACAAAAAGCTCTACGCCCTGCGGGACGTCACCGGCACGGTGGGCAGCTTACCCCTCATCGCCTCCTCCATCATGTCCAAAAAGCTGGCGGCGGGGGCAAAATCCATCGTCTTGGATGTGAAAATCGGCTCCGGGGCCTTTATGAAAACCGAAGCCGAGGGACGACGGCTGGCCGAGACCATGGTGGCCCTGGGCCGGGGGCATGGCCGCAACACGGCGGCGCTGCTGACCAATATGGATGTACCCCTGGGCCACGCCGTGGGCAACGCCCTGGAGGTTCAGGAGGCGGCAGAGCTGCTGCAAGGGAAAGGCGACAGCGACCTGAAAACGCTGTGCGTGGCCCTGTCCGCCACGCTGCTCTCCCTGTGCCACGGCTGGAGCCGGGAGGACGCGGAGGCGCGGGTGCTGGACTGCATCGCCAGCGGCGCAGCCTTTGAGACTCTCTGTCGCTGGGCGGAGGCCCAGGGCGGCGATTCTTCTGTGCTGCGGGATCTGTCCCTGCTGCCCCAGGCGGCCCACGTCCGCCCGATTTATGCGGACCGCTCCGGCTGGATCACCCACATGGATGCCAGACAGATTGGCGAGGCGTCGGTGGTGCTGGGAGCCGGACGAGTGAAAAAAGGCGACCCCATCGACCACGCGGCGGGCATCGTGCTGGCCAAAAAGACCGGCGACGCCGTCTCTGCCGGGGACGTGCTGGCCTGGCTGCACACCAACCGCCCGGACGCGCTGGACGCCGCCCAGCGGCAGGTACTCTCTGCCCTGACCATCGGGGAGGAACAGCCCGCACCCCAAAAGTTGATTTACGGCATCGTTCGATAGGAGGGACGGCAAACATGGAACGCCCAATGGTGATTGGCATTGCCGGTGGCAGCGGCAGCGGCAAAACCACCCTGGTGGAGGCTCTGATGGCCTACTTTGGGGAGGACATCACTCTGCTCAGCCACGACAACTATTACCGCGCCCACGATGACATGACCTATGAGGAGCGCTGCGCGCTGAACTACGATCACCCCGACGCCTTCGAGACGGCGCTGATGGTGCATCACCTCCAGGAACTGAAACAGGGGCGGGGCGTCCGCTGCCCGGTTTACGACTATTCCGTCCACAACCGCAGCGGCAAGACGCTGCTCATCCACGCCAGGCCGGTCATTCTGGTGGAGGGCATCCTGATTTTTGCCGACCCGGCCCTTTGCCGAGAGATGGACATCAAAATCTTTGTGGACACCGACGCCGACGTGCGGCTCTGCCGCCGCATCCGGCGGGATGTGCGGGACCGGGCGCGCTCTGTGGACTCCGTCCTCGACCAGTACCTGACCACCGTGAAGCCCATGCACGAGCAATTTGTGGAACCCAGCCGGAAAAACGCTGACCTGGTGGTGCCGGAGGGCGGCAAGAACATGGTGGCCCTGGAGATGATCGTGGAACGCATCCGTAAGCACCTGAAAAGCGTGGCGGCGTTCCCCGAACCCTCCGCCTTAGAATAACAAAATTTGGTTATTCCTTTAAATCAGCCTTGTTATTAATTCCGGCGTGAAACCCCTCCACCATGCTTCGCATATGCCGCCTTTAGGCGGTGGCGGAGGGGTTTCTGGCACATGGCTAAGTAAAAGGGATAACCACTTAACAAAAAACGGCGCAATACTTGCTGCGCCGCCTGATAAGAAAGGACAAACCAATATGGATTACACCGAAATTCTCCGCCACGTGGACCACACCCTGCTGCGGCAGGACGCCACCTGGGCGGAAATGCAGACGATTTGTGACGACGCGGTGCGCTATCAGACCGCCAGCGTGTGCGTTCCCCCTTCCTATGTCCGCCGCTGCGCGGAGTACCTGACGGGCCGGGTAAAGGTCTGCACTGTCATAGGCTTCCCCAACGGCTACAACACCACCGCCGTCAAAGCCTTTGAAGCCGCCGACGCAGCCGACGGCGGCGCGGACGAAATCGACATGGTCATCAACCTGGGCTGGGTCAAGGACGGCCTGTGGAATTTAGTGCTGAACGAGGTCCAATCTGTCAAGGCGGCCTGCCGGGGCAAGACGCTGAAAGTCATCATCGAGACCTGCCTGCTGACCGAGGAGGAAAAGGTGCGGATGTGCGCCATCGTCACCGAGGCCGGTGCGGACTACATCAAGACCTCCACTGGCTTCTCTACCGGCGGGGCCACCCGTGAGGACGTGGCGCTGTTCGCCGCCAACGTGGGGCCGGATGTGAAAATCAAGGCTGCTGGCGGCATCTCCAGCCTCCAGGACGCGGAGGACTTCATGGCCCTGGGCGCGGACCGGCTGGGTACCAGCCGCATTGTCAAACTGGTCAAAGCGGAGGGGAACAAGTAACCACAGTAGAGCAACAGCAAGTCCCGGCCTGGGTGCAGGCCGGGACTGTTCGTTTCTCAGAGGGAAATGCTCACGCAGTAAACCTGTCGCCCCAAATCTGCCGCATGACTCCGGCTTTCGCCAGGGCGGGCCGGAGCAGGGTGTAGACCAGGACGGAGACCACGGTGGAAATGACGGCGTTGATGGAGGTGGCGCCGATGTTCCAGACCAGGGTCAGGTCTGCGGCGGGCTTGCCCAAAATCAGCAGCTTGTAGTAGTAGCCCAGCAGCGGGTCGAACACCACGTTGAAGGCCAGCCCCGCGATGGCGGCGGCCAGCGCCCAGCCGAAAATCTTCTTCTGGTCGGTCTGTTGGTTGATTTTCCCCAGGCCGTGGGCCACGCCTCCGGAAATCAGGCCGATGCACAGCTTCAAAATAAAGGTTTTGGGGACGTAAAGGATATAGATGGGATCCAGCAGGTCGCCGATGCTCATGCCGATGGCCCCAGCTAGTCCCCCCAGGGGGCCGCCCAGCAGCAGCGCGCCCAGCACCACCACGGCGTTGCCCAGGTGGATGGAGGTGGCGTCCCCGCCAGGCAGGGAAATTTTTATCTGCAAGAAGGTAAAGACCACATAGCTCAGGGCCGCGAACAGTCCTACCAGCGCCAGCCGATATACTCTGTTTTGTTTCATCGTTGGTTCCTCTTTTCTCGGTAAGTGGTGGTTTCCTGTGAAAAAGTTGTACTACACTGGGCAAAGGTACTGACGAAGTAGCAGCCACTCGCCCACTAAAAGCTAACAGCTAAGAACTAAGAGCTAACAATCGCCGATGCACCGTCAAATCATCGGTCAGTTCCGGGTGGAAAGCGGTAACGATTTGATTGCCCTGCTGTGCGGCGACGATGCGCCCGTCCACCTGTGCCAGCGGCTCCGCCTCCGGCCCCACTTCCGCGATGTACGGGGCGCGGATGAACACCAGCGGGATGCTCCTGCCTCCGGCAAAGGGCGCTTCATCGGAAAAGCTGCCCAACTGCCGCCCGTAGGCGTTGCGCACCGCCCGGATGTCCATGGTGCCGAAGCAGGGCTGACCGCCTTCCACAGAGCGGGCCAGCAGAATCAGCCCGGCGCAGGTACCCAGCACCGGCAGCCCCTCCTGTATCAGCTCTTTCAGCGGCTGATACAGGTTCAGCTCCCGGAGCAGCTTGTTCATAACGGTGCTTTCCCCGCCGGGGAGGATCAGGCCGCTCATGGGATGGTTCAAATCCCGCAGCTGGCGGATTTCAAAGTGTTCCGCCCCCAGCCGGTCCAGCATGGCCCCGTGTTCCGCGAAAGCGCCCTGGAGCGCCAGTATCCCGATTGCCATATTTATTTGCCCCGCTCGGCCATCAGCAGGGCGATTTCGTCCTCGTTGATGCCCACCATGGCCTCGCCCAGCCCGGCGGACAGTTCCGCAATGCGCCTGGCGTCGGTGTAGTTGGTCACAGCCTGGACGATGGCCGCCGCGCGCTTGGCGGGGTTGCCGGACTTAAAAATGCCGGACCCCACAAACACGCCCTCGGCCCCCAGCTGCATCATCAGCGCCGCGTCCGCCGGGGTCGCCACGCCGCCGGCGGCGAAGTTGACCACCGGCAGCTTGCCATTCTCGTGGACGTACCGCAGCAGCTCCACGGGGACTTGTAGGTTCTTGGCGGCCTCATACAGCTCATCCGCCCGCAGGTTCTGCACCCGGCGAATTTCCGCGTTCATGGCCCGCATATGCCGCACCGCCTGCACCACGTCGCCGGTACCCGGTTCACCCTTGGTGCGGATCATGGACGCGCCCTCGGCAATGCGCCGCAAGGCTTCGCCCAGGTCCCGCGCCCCGCAGACGAAGGGGACTTTAAACTGGGTCTTGTCGATGTGGTACACATCATCGGCAGGGGAGAGGACCTCGCTCTCGTCGATGTAGTCGATTTCAATGGCCTCCAAAATTTGGGCCTCCACAAAATGCCCGATGCGGCACTTTGCCATAACGGGGATGGTCACCGCCTCCTGGATGCCCTTTATCATGGCCGGGTCGCTCATCCGGGAGACGCCTCCGGCGGCGCGGATATCCGCCGGGATGCGCTCCAGTGCCATCACCGCGCAGGCTCCTGCTTCCTCCGCGATTTTGGCCTGCTCCGGGGTGGTCACGTCCATAATGACACCGCCCTTGAGCATTTGGGCCAGTTCCTTGTTCAGCTCGTATCTGCTTTTTTCCATATCCTATCACTCCTATGAGGTATATTGGTATGTTAATGACAACGAATCGATGCGTTTCCTCCCACAGAGGCCCCTGTGGGATGGTGTAAGCATAGCAGAGAATTGACCTGATTTACAGTGCCAGTTTTATTCTTTTTTATAAGGTCAGTTTGTCGAGAGAAAGGGGACCGCCGCAGCGGTCCCCGTCGTTGTTTGCCTGTTGTGCTTGCTGGTCTGTCCAAATCACACCCGGTCTTTTAACTCCTCCACCCGGTTCAGCCGCTCCCAGGGCAGATCCAGGTCGGGGCGGCCAAAGTGACCATAGGCGGCGGTCTGCTCGTAGATGGGGCGGCGCAGATCCAGGTAGGAGATGATAGAGGCGGGGCGCAGGTCAAAGACCTCGCTGACGATTTGCGCCAGCTTCTCGTCGGAGACCACGCCGGTTCCCATACTGTCCACCAGCACGGAGACGGGCCGGGCCACGCCGATGGCATAGGCCAGCTCGATTTGGCACCGCTTGCACAGCCCGGCGGCTACCAGGTTTTTCGCCACATGGCGGGCCATATACGCTGCGCTGCGGTCCACCTTGGTGGGGTCCTTGCCGGAGAAGGCCCCGCCGCCGTGGGCGGCGGATCCACCGTAAGTGTCCACGATGATTTTCCGTCCCGTCAGGCCGGAGTCGCCCACAGGCCCGCCCACCACAAAGCGTCCGGTGGGGTTCACATAAATTTTCATCTCCGGGCGCAGGCAGCGCCTGGGCAGGTTGGGCCGGATGACTTCCTCGATAATGGCCTCCCGCAGATCCTTGATGGAGATATCCGGGTCGTGCTGGGTGGAGACCACCACGGCGGGACACCACTCCACGTCGCCGTTTTCATCATAGGCCACCGTGACCTGGCTCTTGCCGTCGGGCCGCAGCCAGGGCAGCGCGCCGCTCTTGCGCCGCTCCGCCAGAGCGCGGGTCAGGTTGTGAGCCAGGGCAATGGGGGCGGGCATCAGTTCCTCGGTCTCCCGGCAGGCGTAGCCGAACATCATGCCCTGGTCGCCCGCGCCGATGAGGTCGGCGGCGTCCGCAGCGTCGGCCTTGTACTCATAAGAGTTGTTGACCCCCATGGCGATGTCCGGGGACTGCTTGTCCAGGGTAGTGAATACGGCGCAGGTGTTGGCGTCGAAGCCATAGGACGGGTCGTCGTACCCAATGCGCCCCACCGTCCCCCGGACGATGGAGGGGATGTCGATTTTGGCGGTGGTGGTGATTTCGCCCATCACCAGCACCATGCCGGTGGTCGTGCAGGTCTCGCAGGCCACCCGCGCCATGGGATCCTGGGCCAGGATGTTGTCCAGCACCGCGTCGGAGATCTGGTCGCAGACCTTGTCGGGGTGGCCTTCGGTGACGGATTCAGAAGTAAAAATGCGGTTTGTCATGGTTGTCCTTCTTTCTATGTTTCAAATATGGATGGAGACGGTTCTCCGCCTCCGGGACAGAACAAAACAGCCGCTGGTCACAAAAAAACTGCTCCGTTGGGCGGAACAGTTCGGAAAAGGAGCTATCCTCATCTTTCGATCATTAACCGCCGGAATTGGCACCTTGCCCCAGGGCAGGTTGCCGGGCTTCACAGGGCCGTACCCTCCGCCACTCTTGATAAGGCTGTTTGGTTGTGTTCTTATTATAACAGCGCGCAACAGTATGTCAAGTTACATTTCCCTCTGTTTGTCCGAAAGACGCCCCCCACAGGCAGGTCGCCGCCTCCCTCTCCGCCGGAACCGGGCGGGGCGGCTTCGGCGGGCGCTTTTGGGGGAAATTCCACCATTTCATCGTTACAAAAACTAGAAAATCGCCGCTTTTTTGTTCAGATTTCCTCACTTCCATGCTTGACAAATACAGGGATGTCCGCTATGATTATTTTTGATGGATTCTTTTCTTTCTCAAAAAACATCCGTCGCCATTTTTTAACAAATCTATTTTCTGGAGGACAAAACAATGGATATTTTTGCTAAGGTTGCCGCCGTTCTGGCCGACCACACTGGCCGCGACGCCTCTGAGCTGACCCCTGAAACCACTTTCGAGTCCCTGGGCATCGACTCCCTGGAGACCGTTGAGATGGTCATGGAGCTGGAGGAAGAGCTGGACGCCGAGCTGGAGCTGGACCAGAAGGTCACCACCATCGGCGAGCTGGTCTCCTTCATCGAGGCCAAGCTGGGCTGAGCTTTTCCGCGTCTCCCGGTCTGCGGGCGGACACGCTGTCCGCGGGCCGGGGCGACCGCATCCCCCTCTGATCTCTGCGGCGGGCGGGCATGACCGCCTTCTGCAGCACAAAATTAGGATTCCATTCAATTGTTTGGAGCGTTGTTATCTATGAGTAAAATTGCGTTTGTTTTTTCCGGCCAGGGCGCGCAGTACCCCGGCATGGGGCAGGAGTTGACCCAGGTCAGCCCCGCCGCCAAAGCCGTGTTTGACATGGCCGACGCCATCCGTCCCGGCACCTCCGATCAGTGCTTCAACGGCACCAAGGAGGATCTGACCATTACCTCCAACACCCAGCCCGATATGTTCGTGGTGGAGATGGCCGCCGCCAACGCCCTGCTGGAAGCCGGTGTGGAGCCGGATATGCTGGCGGGCTTCTCCGTGGGCGAAATTTCCGCCCTGGGCTTTTCCGGCGCGGTGTCGCCGGAGGACGCCTTCCGGCTGGTCTGCCGCCGGGGGGAACTGATGCAGGAGGCTTCCAACGAGGTCAGCACCGGTATGTGCGCCGTGGTCAAGCTGACCCCGGAAAAAGTGGAGGAACTGGCGGCTCAGGCCGACCAGGTCTACCCCGTCAACTATAACTCCGCCGCCCAGACTGTGTGCGCCGGGTTGTCCACCTCTATGGCGGACTTCCGGGCTTCCGTCAAGGCCGCCGGTGGCCGGGCCATTCCTTTAAAGGTTGCCGGAGCCTTCCACTCCCCCTTTATGCACTCCGCCGCTGTGGGTCTGGTGGACGTGCTGGCTCCGCTGGAGTTCGGCGCCCCCAAGTACCCTCTCTACTCCAATGTCACCGCCCAGCCCTACGAGGACGGGAAGTATAAGGAGCTGCTGAGCAAACAGGTGGAAAACCCCGTCCGCTGGCAGACCATTGTGGAAAACATGGTGGCCGCCGGAGCGGACACCTTCATCGAGGTGGGTCCCGGCGACACCCTCACCGGCCTCATCAAACGCATCGACCCCACCGTCACCGCCCTGCACGTGGAGAACGCCGCCACGCTCCAGGCCGCCGTGGCCGCCGTCAAGGGCTAAGAAAGGACGAATAAGTATGGCTAAATTAGAAGGTAAAGTCGCGCTGGTCACCGGCGCCGCCCGTGGCATTGGCTTCGCCATTGCCGACAAACTGGCCCAGGAAGGGGCCTCCGTGGTCCTCTTTGACCTGTGTGCCGAGGAGGACGGCATCGCCGCCGCCGCCAAAATCGCCGAGGAGCGGGGCGTCACCGCCAGCTTCAAGCGCTGCGATGTGTCCAACTACGAAGCGGTCCAGACCAACGTCAAGGCCGTCATCAAGGAGATAGGCGGCGTGGACATCCTGGTCAACAACGCCGGTATCTGCCGGGACAAAGTGCTGCTGGCCATGAGCGAGCAGGATTGGGACCTGGTGCTGAACATCAACCTGAAATCCATGTTTAACACTATCAAAGCCTGTTACCGCAACTTTATGAAGAAAAAGGCCGGGAAGATCATCAACATCTCCTCTGTCTCCGGTCTGATGGGCAACGCGGCCCAGGCCAACTACACTGCCGCCAAGGGCGGCGTCATCGCTCTGACCAAGACCGTGGCCCGGGAGCTGGCCACCCGGGGCGTGAACTGCAACGCCGTGGCCCCCGGCGCAATTGAGACCCCCATGACCGCTTCCATGGACCAGGAAGCGCTGAAAGCGCTGCTGGCTACCGTTCCTATGGGACATATGGGCAAGGCCGAGGACATTGCCAACTGCGTGGCGTTCCTGGCCTCCGACGACGCCAAATATATCACCGGCGAGGTCATCCGCGTGGACGGCGGCATCGCCATGTGATAGCTGCTAGCTTTTAGCTCTTAGCTATTAGTTTGGTGGTTCCTGACGAATGGCTATACGTTTTTCACTTTTCGTAGTAGCTTTCCGTTCGTAGTACCCACCTGACAGCTAACGGTTAAACACCCGTGGGCAGAGAGCGGCGGTTTGTCCGCCCTCTGCCCCGCCGGACAGATGGTGTGTACCCACGGCCCCGCCGCTGGCAGACACTGTTTGCCCGACTGATTTTCGCAGTTTTTATTTTACTTTCGCACTTTTCACAATTCCGCACTTTTTACTATTTTGAAAGGATGTTTCACTATGAGACGAGTTGTGGTCACCGGCCTTGGCGCTGTCAACGCCATTGGCAACGATGTCCCCACCATGTGGGAGAACCTGATCGCCGGAAAGCACGGCATCGGCAAAATCACCCGCTTTGACCTGACCGACTTCCGGGCTACCATGGCCGCCGAGGTCAAGGACTTTGACCCCCTGCTGTATATGGGGCGCAGCGAGGTCCGCCGCAACGACCTGAACATTCAGTACGCGGTGGCTGCCGCCGCTCAGGCCGCTCAGGACTCCGGCATCGAGGGTACCATCGACCCCAAGCGGATGGGCTGCTACTTCTCCTCCGGCATCGGCGGACTGAACACCATGGTGGAGGAACAGAACAAGTTCATGTCGAAAGGCCCGCGCCGGGTCTCCCCCTACACCATCACCAACATGATGGGCAACGCCGCCGCCGGTACCGTAGCCATCAAGCACGGCTGCAAAGGCCCCTGCATGAGCATTGCCACCGCCTGCGCCTCCTCCACCCACGCCGTGGGCGAGGCTTACCGGGCCATTAAACACGGCTATGCCGACGCCATGTTCGTGGGCGGCACCGAGGCCACTATCGTCCCCGTGGGCGTGGCGGGCTTCATCAACTGCCAGGCCCTGTCCCTCTCCGAGGACCCGGACCGGGCCTCCATCCCCTTCGACAAGGAGCGGGGCGGCTTCGTCATGGGCGAGGGCGCGGCCTCTCTGATTCTGGAGGAGTACGAGCACGCCAAGGCCCGCGGCGCAAAGATCTACTGCGAGATCTGCGGCTACGGCTCTACCTGCGACGCCCACCACATCACCGCCCCAGACCCTGCCGGTGAGGGCGGCGGCGACGCCATCGCCCAGGCCCTGGAGGAAGCGGGCGGCTGCCAGGACCCCGCCAAGACCTATGTCAACGCCCACGGCACCTCCACCCCCATGAACGACAAGACCGAAACCCTGGCCATCAAGCGGGCCTTCGGCGACGAGGCCGCCCATCAGCTGATGGTCTCCTCCACCAAGGGCGCTACCGGCCATATGCTGGGTGCGGCGGGCGCTACCGAGGCGGTCATCTCCGTTCTGGCCATGACCGAGGGCGTCGTACCTCCCACCGTGGGCTATCAGGTCCCCGACCCCGACTGCGACCTGGACGTGGTTCCCAATCAGGCGCGCAAGGCCGAGGTGGAGCTGGCGCTGTCCTGCTCCCTGGGCTTCGGCGGTCATAACGGCTGTCTGGCCTTCCGGAAAATTTAAGGAACCTTTTCATCGAAATTTTATCTTTTGTTCACACGCCGTTGCTTTCCGGTGTGCGATAATCAGGTTGTATCAATCACCCCGTCCCAACAGCAGAGTGTACAACACCGCTGTCAATATTTACACACAAAAGGAAAGGAATGTGCATTATGAAATTGGATGAATTGCAGGAACTGGTTGACTTTATGAAGGAAAACGGCGTGGCCGAGCTGGAGTATACCGAAAAGAACAACTCCGTCCATCTGCGTCTGGCTCCTCCCCCCCCGCCCGGTTCCCCCAGGCCCAAAAAGGCAGAACGATCCCCCGTGCCCTGGGAGGAAGGTGAAAACACCCCGGACCAAGCCCCCCCCCCCTTAA
>JAJQBR010000163.1 GCA_021203185.1 Clostridiales bacterium | reverse complement strand
CGCTCCGGGAAGATAGGTAACGCTCACATCTGGAAAGCTGTCTGTTCGTTGGAGCAGACAGCTTTTTTTTGCATCAAAATTTGGTAAAATAGCATAGAAAACAGGAGGAACCTCAAGAAAAAGATTCCTCCTGTTTTTGTTTTTAGCGCCACGCCAAGGCTCAGACAATGACCTGCTTATTCCTGGGATACAGAATCTCCCGATAATCCAGGTCGCCTCGGTTCAGGCCCATGATGAGCATTTCGGCGGTGGCGATGTTGGTAGCCACAGGCACGTTGCCGATGTCGCACAGGTGGCAAATATACTTCAAATCGTCCACGTAATCGTCGTTTTTGGGGCCGGTGAAGAACAGCACCATGTCGATTTCGTTGTAGGAGATGCGGGCGCCGATCTGCTGACTGCCGCCGTGTTCGTGGGAAAGGCACAGCTTAATGTCCAGACCGGTGGCCTCCGCCACCATACGTCCCGTTGTGTTGGTGGCACAAATGGTGTGCTTAGCCAGAATGCCGCAATAGGCGATGCAAAATTGAACCATCAGTTCCTGCTTATTTTCGTCAGCCAAAAGTGCAATGTTCATGGTGATAACGCTCCTTTCATGCAGCCGTCGCCGGTTTTGGGTGATTTGTGATTGGAAAAAGGAAAGCGGGTCAGAAGCGGTGCAGCGGAACCTGTTCACCGGTCAGACGCCGAGCAATGTTATAATACCCTGCACAGGCCCCCCGCCGTTGGCAGAGAATCAACGGCTGGCCCTTGCCGCCGCAGACAGGCACCTGGCTGTCTTCCGGAATGACTCCCAACAGGGGAAGTCCGGCGGTGTCCATCGCGTCGTCGATAGTGGTGTGGAGCTTCCGCAGCAGCCTGCGGGAGACCTTATTGACCACCAGATGGATGGGAATGTTTTGCTTTCGCAGCTGAGCGATGGCTTGTTGCGCGTCCCGCAGAGCGGCGGGTTCGGTGGTGGAGACCACAATGGCCCGGTCTGCGCCGCAGGCGGCCAATTGAAATCCCACGTCGATGCCGGCGGGACTGTCAATCAGACAGTAATCATATTGCTGTCTGGCCTGGGACAGCAGGGTCATCAGATCCAGCTGATCAAAATGAGAGGCACGGCTGTTGAAGGGCGCCGTCAACAGGAAGAGATTTTTAATTTTGGGGTGTTCTACAGCCGCTTCGGACAGGGAACACCGCTGGTAAATCACATCGGAAAAATCCATCAGCACCAGGTCGCTCATGCCCAGCGTCATGTCCAGGTTGCGCAGGCCGATGTCCATATCCATGCACAGCACCCGGTTGCCCATCGCAGCCAGACAGGAGGCCACGCCGCCCAGGACGGAGGTTTTCCCGGTTCCCCCTTTGCCGGAGGTGACTACGATTGTTATACCCATTGTCGCCCTCATCATATGTATTAGTTTAACAAAAAGATTCTGCAATAGCAATAGCTTTTTGTGAAAAATCTAAAAATTTTTCTTCCTCGTGACTGAAATTTTTCAATACGCCCATTGATATGGCGCGTTTTTTACCACATTCCAGCCTTTTTTACAGGGGGTTCTTTTTGATTTTGGCAAATCGCCGGGGATAACGTTCCGGTGTGGAGCGAACCTTCTCCACGCGAATGATCTTGTGGGTCACGTCAGTGCCAGGGATCTCATAGGTGTAAGCGGTCTGGAGCCGCCCGCCCAGCAGGGAAATGGCACGGTCAGCCCGGTTCACTTCCGGGCTGCTGTCGCGTCCCTTCATGGCCAGAAACACGCCCCCCACCCGCAGGAAGGGGAGACACAGCTCCGCCAGCACCCGCAGGTCTGCCACCGCTCTGGAAGTGACGATGTCGTACTGCTCCCGGTAAGCGCTTTGTAGGGCCAGATCCTCCGCCCGACCGTGAACGCAGACCACATTCTCCGCCCCCAGCGCGGGAGCGGTCTGGGCCAACCATTGGATCCGTTTGTCCAGAGAGTCCAGCAGGGTTAGCCGGATATCCGGTTGGCACAGTTTCAGCACCAAACCGGGGAACCCAGCGCCTGTACCCACGTCAAGCACCGTTTTTTGGGTGAAGTCCGCCGCGTTGAGCAGAGCTGCGCAGTCCAGCATATGGAGTTGAGCCACCGCTGTGGGTTCGGTGATGGCGGTCAGGTTCATCACCTGATTTTGCTCCAGCAACAGCTGCCCGTATCGGGCAAGCGCCGCGCCTGGGGCGGCGGGGAGGCCCATTTCTCTCAGTCCGGCCTCGATCAATTCCTGCATTGCGTTTCCTCCAGAGAGTGCGTCTCCGGCGCAGCGAAACACGCAGAAAGCCGGTCGGACAAATGTTTACAGATAAATATATTATAACACCTTTCCCGCGACTTTACCACTGAAATTCATCATTCAATGGATAAATTTTTCTGACTATCTCTTTGAATCAGCCGCGTTGTGATAAGCTATTAGTCGTTAGCTGTTAGCTGTTAGTCAGGTGCTGCCGGTTTAAAGCAAACAGCTAAAAAGGAAGCTGAGAGTGAAACCACCCGTTTGCAAAGTCATACAACCGGTAAACGCAGCAAGTAACGCCAAGAACCACAAAGCTAATGGCTAAAAGCTAATAGCTAATAGCTAAAAGGCTCATAAGGCTGAGTAAAAGGGATAACCAGATAAATTTTTTCAATCGGCAAAAGAAAAGACATCGCCTCTCTCTTTTGGCGATGCGTCACAACAGCAGATATGCTATTTCTGTTTTGATTTGTGCTTGGGAATGGTGATGGTCAGGGTGATGTCTTCCTCCGTCTCCGCTTTGCCCAAAGTGGCGTTTAAGCCGCTGCGCTGCATGGTGTCCATTCCCCGGCGGAGCGTGTTCAAGAAAAGGCGAATGTCCCGGATGTAGATGGTGGGTTTTGCCCTGGGTTTTGGTGGTTCCGGCTGGTCGGAGAGAAGACTGTCGACGTATGCGTCTGTCTTGGCTACGTTCAGCCCTTCTTTTACAATATATTCCAATACCACCTCTCTCTGCTCCTCCGGCAGGCGGAGCAGGGCGCGGCCATGTCGCTCTGTCAACTGTTCCTGGCGCAGTCGGTCCAAGAGGGAGGGGGACAGCTTTAGCAGCCGCAACTTATTTGCCACGGCGCTTTGGCTTTTCCCCACCCGTTTGGCCGCCTCCTCTTGGGAGAGATGGTAATTGGAGATCAACGTTTGCAGCGCCGTCGCCTCCTCCACAAAGTCCAGGTCTCGCCGCTGGAGGTTTTCTATCAGCGCCAGCAGGGAGGATTCCAGGTCGTCGGCGTTGACCAGGATGCACGGCACCTGTTCCAACCCTGCCAGACGAGAAGCCCGCAGCCGACGCTCGCCTGAAATCAACTCATATTTTCCGCCTGGCAGCCGCCGGACGGACAAGGGCTGGAGGACCCCGTGTTCCTGAATGGATGCGGCCAGTTCGTTCAGCCCCTCCGGGTTGAAGTGTGTCCGGGGTTGGTTGGGATTGGGTACGATGCTCTCCACAGGGAGGAACAGCACCCGATTGCTCTCGAACAGTCCTCTCTTTCGTGCGAAAGGCAAAATTGTTCACCTCCTAATGCTCCTTTCTCATAGTGTAGCAGGGTGGGCGGGGAAATACCGTCGAAAGCCGGGAAATGAGAAAATTTCTTGATTTTCTTCGGGGCGGGGAATTTGAGCCGTATTTTCGTGAAATGTTTCACGTGAAACTCTGGGGACTTCTTCTAATTACTCCGTGAAACATATTTTTTGCGTTTTTTGCTGAGAAACTGTTGAAATAATTTTGCGGAACTACTATAATAGAGAAGTACCGTGAAACACAGAAAGGACATGGCGTTTATGGCAAAACGAATTGTCATCGCAAACCAAAAAGGTGGCGTGGGCAAGACCACCACCGCCGTCAACCTGGCCGCCGCCCTCCAGATGCAGGGCCAGCGGACGCTGATGGTGGACTTTGATCCACAGGCCAACGCCACCTCTGGACTGGGTGTGGACAAAAATGTGATTTCTCCCAACATCTATGATGTGCTGGTCAATGGGGCCGACCCAAAGCGGGCGGTAGCTCATACCCCCTGGTGCGACGTGCTGCCTTCCCACAAATCGCTGGCCGGGGCCGGGGTAGAACTGATTGGCTTGCCTGACCGGGAACACCTGCTGAAAAAGGCGCTGGATGTGCTGGAACCGGATTATGATTACATCCTCATTGACTGTCCGCCCTCCCTGGAGCTGCTGACTTTGAACGGGCTGTGTGCCGCTCAAAGCGTACTGATTCCCGTTCAGTGCGAATACTACGCTCTGGAGGGATTAAGCGACCTGCTGTCCACCATTCGCATTGTTAAGCGGCAGCTAAACCCGGATATTGAAATCGAGGGCGTGCTGTTGACCATGTATGACGGACGCACCAATCTCTCCATTCAAGTGGGGGAGGAGGTCAAGCGGCACTTCAAGAAGAAGGTCTATTACACCCTGATTCCCAGGAACGTCCGTCTCTCAGAGGCCCCCAGCCATGGCAAACCCATTATGGCCTATGACCGGTGGTCCCGTGGGGCGGAGGCATATCTGGCGCTGGCAAGAGAAATCATATCCAAAAGCAAGTGATGTTTCACGTGAAACACCGAAAATAGATCGAGAGGAGCAGTGCAATGGCAAAACGAACCGCGTCCCCTGGGTTGGGCCGGGGCCTGGGCGCCCTGCTGGGCGACGCTGCCCTGGAACCAGAGCAGGAGGGCGTCACCAAATTACCCATCGAAAAAGTCCAGCCAAACACCGCCCAGCCCCGGAAGTTCTTTGAAGCCGAAGCGCTCTCCGACCTGGCCGATTCCATCCGCCAGCACGGGATGATTCAGCCCATCTGCGTCCGGCTGTTGGCCAGCGGATACTATCAAATTATCTCCGGGGAACGCCGGTGGCGGGCCGCACGGGAGGCGGGGCTGGAACAGGTGCCGGTTATTATCATCGAAGCAGACGACCGGAAGGCCATGGAACTGAGCCTCATCGAAAACCTCCAGCGAGAGGATCTGAACGCTATGGAAGAAGCCCAGGGATACCTGACCCTGATGCAGGACTACGGCATGACCCAGGAAGCCGTCTCCCAACGAGTGGGCAAGAGCCGCAGCGCCGTGGCCAACGCCATCCGCCTGCTGTCTCTGCCGGAGGACTTGAAAGCCCTGGTGGAGGAGGACAAGCTCACCGCCGGCCACGCCAGAGCCATCCTCTCTGTGGCGGACGAGGACGCCCGATACGCCCTGGCAGAAAAAATCATCTCCGATTCGCTCTCCGTCCGTCAGGCGGAGGAACTGGCAAAAAAGCTCTCCGCCCCTCAGCCGGAGGAACCGCCTAAACCTGAGCCGGATCCCATGGCGGTGGATTACGCGGCGCTGGCCGCGAAGGATTTGGGAGACAAACTGGGCCGTAAGGTCAAAATCGTCTCCGGCAAGCGAAAGGGCCGGTTGGAGCTGGAGTATTACGGCGTGGACGACCTGAACGACCTGCTGGATGCGCTGCAAGGACTGCCAAAACGGAAAAAAGCGTGATTTTTAACGTACAGTATTGACACAGCGCGGCCTGTGAGACTAAAATATTTGTTGGCGGGGATCCCGCTCCGGCAACAACAAAACAAGGTGGATGTTATGTTAGACATTAAATTTGTCCGCGACAACCCGGAGGTTGTCAAGCAGAATATCAGGAACAAATTCCAGGAGGAAAAACTCCCCCTGGTAGACCAGGTCATTGACCTGTATGCCCAGGCGCTGGACGCCAAGCAGAGGGCCGAGGCACTCCAGGCCAACCGCAATGCCTTGTCTAAGCAAATCGGTATGTTGAAGGGCCAGGCCAAAAAGAACCCCGCTCTGGCGGAGGAAAACGAGACCAAAATCGCCCAGCTGACCGCCCAGGTCACATCCGAATCCGAAGAGCGGGAGGCGCTGCTGGCGAAGCAGGCTGAGCTGGACGGCAAGGTGCGGGAAATCATGCTGGTGATTCCAAACATCATCGACCCATCTGTTCCCATTGGGCCGGACGACTCCTGCAACGTGGAGGTTCAGCGGTTCGGGGAACCGGTGGTACCTGACTTCGAGATTCCTTATCACACGGAAATCATGGGAGCTTACAACGGCATCGACCTGACCAGCGCCCGCAGGGTATCCGGCACCGGGTTCTATTATCTGCTGGGCGACATCGCCCGGCTCCACGAGGCGGTGCTGGCCTACGCCCGCGACTTTATGATTGACCGGGGCTTCACCTACGTCATCCCACCCTATATGATTCGTGGGGAGATGGTGGAGGGGGTCATGTCCTTCCCGGAGATGGACGCAATGATGTACAAAATCGACGACCCCACCGTCACCGACCCCAAAAACAACCTGTACCTCATTGGCACCTCGGAACATTCCATGATTGCCCGGTTCAACGGGCAAATCATCCCCGACCAGGAGTTGCCCCTGACACTGACCTCTTACTCCCCTTGCTTCCGCAAGGAGAAGGGGTCCCACGGCCTGGAGGAGCGGGGCGTCTACCGCATCCACCAGTTTGAAAAACAGGAGATGATCGTCATCTGCCGCCCGGAGGACTCCATGAAGTGGTATGATGTACTGTGGAAGAACTCTGTGGATTTGTTCCGCAGCCTGGACATCCCCGTGCGGCAGCTGGAGTGCTGCTCCGGCGACCTGGCGGATTTGAAGGTCAAGAGCTGCGACATTGAAGCCTGGTCCCCCCGCCAGAAGAAATACTTTGAAGTCTGTTCCTGCTCCAACCTGGGCGACGCACAGGCCCGGCGGCTGGGTATCCGATACAGCGAAAAGGTGGAGACTGTGGACAAGAAGGGGCGCAAAAAGGTCAGGAACGTCACCAAACTGGCCCACACCCTGAACAACACCTGTGTGGCTCCGCCCCGTATGCTCATCGCTTTCTTGGAGAACAACCTGAACGCCGACGGCTCCGTGAACATTCCCGAAGCCCTGCGGCCTTATATGGGCGGCAAGGCCAAGCTGGAAAAGGCGAAAACCTATATCCCACCGCAGGACTGACTTCGTTTAGGAGAGGCTCCCAAAACGCCTTGTATCGTTATCCACCCTTCGACAAAGAAAAAAGAGAGAAAAACCAATGAAAAAACCATCCTGGATTGACGAATTTAAAGTCTTTATCATGCGAGGCAACGTGCTGGATCTGGCCGTCGGCGTGGTCATCGGCTCCGCCTTCACCGCCATTGTCACCTCCGTTGTGGAAAACCTGCTGACCCCCATCATCGCACTCATCATCGGCAGCACCGACTTCTCTGGTATCAAGGTCGGTCCCTTCGGTGTCGGCGCGGTTATCAATGCCATTATCACCTTCCTCATCACTGCCTTTGTGGTGTTCTGGATTGTCAAGGTTGTCAACAAAATTATGCCCAAGAAGGAGGAAGAACCCCCCGCGCCTGCCGGTCCCACTACTGAGGAACTGCTGACCGAGATCCGTGACCTGCTCAAGGAACAGCAGGACAAGGAGTAAGATGCTGTCCAAACGCATTTGGGCCATGATGGGCGTAGTGTATATGGTTATCATCGTCCTGCTGATGGTCTACTGGATGGCCACCATGGACCTGATTTCCGGCATCACAGGCATCATGCTGTTCCCCGCCTTCGCTGCCCTGTCCGCTCAGTTCTTCAACCGGCGCTGGATTATCCGCCACGGGCGGGTGGGCCATGTGGAGGACCCTGACTTTCAGGAGCCGGAGTTCCCCCAGCCCGGCGGCCGGTCAGAATTGGCGAACGGCATCCTCTGCGCTTTCCTCGCGTTGGGTCTGCTGGCTGTGGGTATCAGGCAGCTGATTGGCTTTTTCACCACCTGAAAGAGAAAACGCCGTCTCAAACAGAGGCGGCGTTTTTTTGGTTTGGCCACATCCCCCGGCTTTACAACCCGACGCATTTGGGGTATAATACAGACAGGAACGCAGGCAGGGGAGGGGAACGTTCATGTCAGTACAGGTGCTGCTGGAGTTGCTCACCGCGCCCAACTGGGGTGTGCATCAGCCCCTGGTGGATCGTCTACTCTGCTGGCCGGGATATCCTCAGTTGCGGCAAGCGGCGTTGGCACTGGACAGTTCCGTCCTCTTTGCCAGCCCCATCCACGGCCCCGGCCACATCTACCGCACCCTCTGCCACGGCGCGTTCTGCGCCATGGAGGAACCCCTCTCTCCGGCGGACACCCGACTGTTGCTGCTGGCCTGCGCCTACCACGACATCGGGCGGGAAAACGACTCACGGGACGAACTCCACGGTTGGCGCGCCGCGCAGCGTCTCCAGGCCGTCACCGGTCTGGCGGGAGAGGACCTAAAGCTGGTGCAAGCGGTGGTGGATGCCCACTCCCGGGACGAAGCTGATCTGCGCCCAACAGTGGAGGGCTACCACCTGGCGAACCTACAACGGGGTTTGACCCTGGCGGCGCTGCTCAAGGACGCCGACGGGCTGGATCGGGTGCGCATCTGGGATTTGGACCCCGCCTATCTCCGGCGGGAGGCCAGCCGCCAGCGGGTCGCTTTCGCAAAAGAACTCTACCTGCGCTACCAGCAGAAAACCGGTGGCGCACTCGTTCCTGCCTTTGTGCAGGAGTGGAAACACCTGGACGAGCAGGGCAACCCTCTGCCGCCGTCCGCCACCTGAAACACTGGAGGTTTTTTCCATGAAGAACATATGCAAAATCCTTGGCCTCTCCCTGGGGATTGCCGCCTTGATGCTGGGAGTCATCCGCCTGTGCTTCCGGCTCCAACGGCTGTTCCATACCGTTGTCACCGGCGATGAGGAAGAAGAGGATATGTGCTGGCCTGTCTGAGGCGGCGCAGCATCCGGACAAAGCGCTGAATGTTCCATTCGGGGACGACAGTCCGCTGTCGTCCTCATTTTTAACGCAGGACAAAAACCAGCTTTCCATGACTATACTATATGGAACCGTCGCTGTGGACGGTGAAAATCCCCAAAATTCCAGTGGTTTTCCCGGCGAAATTTTAAATATCCCCAAAATTACTATTGACAAACGGTGTTCAAGAGCGTATTATAACTATAATCAAGACCATGTCGCATGGTTTGCTGTGCCCTGTTCCTAGACTCCCTGGGCATATTCGGAGGGAGGGAAAATAGAATGGCTGAAGTTCGAGTGAGAGAAGGCGAATCTCTGGATAATGCTCTGAAGCGTTTTAAGCGTTCCTGCGCAAAGTCCGGGGTTCTCGCTGAGGTTCGTAAGCGTGAGCATTATGAAAGTCCCAGCGTCAAGCGCCGCAAGAAGTCCGAGGCGGCTCGCAAAAACCGCAAGAGATATTACTAATGAGTCTGTCAAGCCCCTGCGTTTCGGCGCAGGGGCTTTTCCCGTACCCAAACCCGACAAAGCGCAAAAAGAACCGCCGGACTTGTACCCGACGGCCTTTTTTTGAGAGAAAAAGAGAGAAAAGAAAGGAGAAAAAATGAAAAACAGTTGGTGCAGTTCGCGTTGCCCTGTTCGCTTGCTGCAAGTATAGAATAGCAGAACCCAGAGGAGAAGTGTTGGACAAATTGAGAAGAAATTTTGAAGGAATTTTGAATAACGAAGAGTTTACACCCCGGTCAAATCAAAATTTGGCACATACTGAGCGCTGGCGGCGTCCCGCTCCTGCGTGAACCCAACCAGCCCCAGGTTGGCCATGTACTCCGTTGCGGATTTGGCCTCTCCCTTGCGCAGTGGGCGGTCAATTTCCGGGAAGTCTGCCGCCCGGCCCAGTGGGACGTACTGGCTCATCAGCGAAAACAGCACCGCTCCCGGTGGGAACTGCTCGCTGACCCAATCCATCACGGCCTTTGCCTCCCGCACCTGACCGGGTAAAATCAGGTGCCTGATGATGAGGCCACGCCGAATCAGCCCGTCCTCATCCAACTGCACCGGCCCCACCTGGCGATACATCTCCAAAATGGCCTCTGTCGCCCGCTGAGGATAGTCCGCCGCGCCGGAGTACCGGGCGGCCTTCTCCGGGTCCAGATATTTCAGGTCGGGCAGATAAACGTCCACCCTGCCCTCCAGCATCCGCAGTGTCTCCACCCGCTCATAGCTGCCGGTGTTCCACACCACGGGGACGCCTGGAGGCTGCTCCAGCGCCTGGGCGATGACGTGTGCGTAGGGCGTAGGAGAGACCAGGTTGATGTTATGCGCGTCCTGTGCCACCAGCTCTGCGAAAATCTCCCGCAGGCGGGAAACGGAGACGGTTTTCCCCAGCCCCTGATGGCTGATGGGTTCATTCTGGCAAAAGACGCACCGCAGGGTGCAGCCGGAGAAAAACATCGCCCCAGACCCCCGTGTCCCGGAAACCGGCGGCTCCTCCCACTGATGGAGGGCGGCGCGGGCCAGCCGGGGTTGACTGGGCATCCCGCAGAAGCCCCGACCCTCTGTCTCGGTTCGCAAGGCGTTGCAGCAGCGGGGACAGAGATTGCAGCGAAAAGCGTTTCCTTTGTGTTCCACGTTCGTCACAGCTGGCAGCTGCGGAACACCAGCCCCATCAGTCGATCCGCGCACTGGCTGACGGAGAGTGTCTCCGTGTCCAGCACCAATTCCGGGCAGGTGGGCGGCTCATAGGCGCTGTCTTTGCCAGTGAAGTTGGAGATGCTCTTCTGATATAGCCCTTTGGGATCCCTGGCCTGGCAGGTCTCCAAACTGGCCTTGACGTAAATCTCGTGGAACGGTTCCCCAATGCAGGCTCTGGCCTCCCGCCGCATGGCAGCGAAGGGCGTGATAAAGCTGACCAGGGTGATGATTCCCGCGTCAGCGAACAAATGGGCGATGTGCATGACACGCCGGATGTTCTCGTTCCGATCCTCGTCCGTGAAGCCCAGGTCAGAATTGATGCCGTGGCGGATGTTGTCCCCGTCCAGCAGATAGACCTTGTACCCCAGGGCGTTCAGCCGTCGCTCGCACTCCACGGCAATGGTACTCTTGCCGCTGGCTGAGAGACCCGTCAGCCAGAACACGCCGCCCTTTTGCCCCAGCACCCGGCAGCGGTCCTCATAGGTGACCTTTTGTTCCTGCCAGACCAGGTTGCGGTCCTGCGGGCCGCTGTTTTTTCTCACCGGTTGATTGACCATAAACAATACCCCCTAAACTATTTTCAGGCGGTGCTATTACCGTCATTCCAAAAAATCTACTGCGTCTTTCAGATCCCGCTTGAATGTGTTGTCCAGCCGCTCCAACGCCCGCGCCCGAATCTGTTCCGGAATGGGATAGACGGCTTCCGCCAAACTCCCGGCAACGGCGGCGATGGTGTCGCTGTCCCCGCCGATGGAGATGGCCAGAGCGATGACTTCCGCATAGCTGTTCCCCTCCAAAAAAGCCCGAATTGCCTGGGGTACAGACCCCTGGCAGGACACGTCGAAGGAGTAGTCGGGCCGAATCTCGTCCAGCGTAAAGTTCAAATCATAGTGTTGGGCCTCGTAGCGGGCCAACTCCTCCTTGCGGGCCTCCGCATCCTCGCTCTTGCTGTGCAGCAGAGTGAAAATGCCGCCGGACACCGCCACCGCGCCCTTGACGCCCTCTGGATGGTTGTGGGTGATTTCCGCCGAAAGCCGCCCCAGCAGCTCCGCGTCCTCCAGCGTTTTGGCCGCCCACCCAGCGTAGGAGGCCCGCATAGCGGAGCCGTTGCCCCAGCTGTTGTAGGGCTGCGGGTCGGACGCGAACAGCCAACCACGGAAGGAGCCGCCGTACCCGGCGTGAGGATATCGACGGCCATAGGTGCGCAGCGCGTTTTGTACTTCCTCCCGAATGGTTTTCTCGTCCTCGGAAGTGAAACCGGTGCGTTTGCCGCACTTTTGCAGGGCGTTTTTTAGGCCGACGGCCACCGCCAGCGTCATGGCGGAATCGTCGGTGAACCGGGCGCGCCCCTGAATCAGCTGATCCTCCGTGAGTACGTATTTGATGTTGTGCCATTCGTAGATGGAACCGGCCATGTCGCCGCAAATCGCGCCGAGCATCCGTGTTCTGTTCTGATCTTCCATTCTGCACCTTCCTAAAACCAAATGTCACTCAAATCCCGCTGTAACCGCACTTCCAGCCGCCCTTTCTCTCCCCGGTAGTAGTCCTCCAGCAGCTTACGGGTCTCCGGCAGCAATTTGGACTTGTCCGTGTCCTCCACCGTGCAGGTGTGGTACAGAAACCGGTTAAACCTGTGGTAAGCCCCGTAAACCGACGGCGCCCAGCAGTGCATCCCGATGAACTCGTCAAAGAAATAATCGCCGCCCTTAATCATCAGCCGGAGCTTGGCCCGAACAGGGCCTGCGGCGGCCCGGTGGGTCTCGTTGGCTTTGATTCCATACTGGATGCTTTCATCTGGTTCCACCCCCAAGAAGCGGTACAGGTCCTCACAGGCGCCCTTCTGGTCCCTGATAAACTCCTCAAAGAGAATCAGCTTACGGTTGGGAAAATAGTCTTCAAACTCAGAAATAAGGGTGTCGTAATTTCCCTGGGAAAAGACCAGGTATTTCAGCCTCTTCTGCATAATTTTCCCACGCTGTTTTGGGTCGCCCAGCACCCGCCGCACATAGCGGTCAAAGGCCGCGGCGTGGCCCAGCCGCAGATCCTCTCGTACCACCGACATGGGCAGGAATCCCAGGGCCACGAAGAATTTATAGGCGGACCAAGCCCGGTCCACCGGGTTGCGCATCATAAAAATCAGCTTGGTCTCCGGCAGAAAATTCTTTTTCAGCAGTTGGGCGCAGTGGCAATAACTCAGCCCTGCGTTGACCTCTCCCACCATTCGCTTGTCGTCTGCCGAAATGTGGGAATAATAGCGCCACTGGTAATAGCGGTTGCCGCCAACGCGCAGCACTGCCGGGGCGCGGTAATACATAGGCTCTTTCACATCCCGCGGGAGGGCGACGCCCCGGTGCTGTTCCAGTAGGTCGAACAGGGTGGTGGTGCCGCATTTTTGGAATCCGATACAGAAAAAGGAAGGCTGCATAACGATACCTCGGTTTGTGGATTGAACGATCTTTTCTTCTATGGCCTGCGGTTTGGTTATAACTTGCCCTCCCGCACCAGGTTGGCAGTCTTTAAGACGCCTATTTGGGTCTTGGCGTCGGGCAGTTCGTTGTTCATCACCATCTCCACCGCCTTGTCCAGCGGGATGCGCTCTACCTCCAAAAACTCGTCTGCGTCCAGGTGCTGCCCGACGTTGGTGGACACCCGGCAGGCCCAAATGCGCAACAGTTCGTTGGTGTAGCCGGGAGTGGGATAGCAGGTCCCCAGGTAGATGAAGGTGTTGGAGATGCAGCCGGTCTCCTCCTCCAATTCCCGCTTCATGGCCGCGAAGGGATCCTCACCCTTCTCCAGCTTTCCGGCGGGGATCTCCAAAATCTCCTCCTGGTAGGCGTAGCGGTACTGCCGCACCAGCAGCATCTCGTTCTTCGACGTCAGAGCGGCGATGGCGCAGCCGCCGGGGTGTTCCACTTCCTCCCGCTTGGCCAGCTGGCCGTCGGGCAGGCGAACGTCGTCCACCTTCATGTTGATGATTTTTCCCTTGTAATAATAGGTGCTTTCCACCCTGGTTTCTTTCAGATCCATCGTGTTCCTCCTCCGGCAAAATGGAATAGCAAAAGCAATAAATGATATAAAATGGTGACAGCAGAGGGGTGGCTTCCTCACACCACCCAATACCCCACGATACCGGCAGCAATCCCCACCGCAGCTCCGGCGATCACATCCCTGGGCCAGTGAACCCCACCGACTACCCGGCACAGGGCCAGCGCCACACCCACGGCCAGAAAAACCGCCCCCACCAGGGGCCGCAGCCACAGAAAGGTCATGGCGATGACGAACACCGAGAACACATGGCGGCTGGGGAAGCTCTTGCCCTTTTTGTCCTTGTGAATGAGTGGGTGGATGTCCAGTACCTCATAGGGCCGGGGCGCGTTGCGCAGATCCCGATAGACAGACAGCAGCACAAACGAAATCGCCGGAACCAGTACACACCGGAGCAGCCGGGGATCCTTCTGCACTGCCAATGCGATGAGCGCCAGGGGATAGGCCACATAGCACAGCCGTGTCAACAGAAAATTGGCCAGGTTCAGCCCCTTCTCCCCGGCGGGGGAACGGAAGGGGGCGGAGAGCCGCTGATAATCTCCGGCGGTCATGCTCAACCCTTCCCCTCCAGAAAGTAGGTGGCCTCGCTGTCCGCCGCGTGGAGGGCGTAGGCCAGAGGGTAGAGTTCAAAAACCTTGCCGATGTCCCGGTTATCCTCCGGGCCGGAGAAGCCCATGTGATACCGAATGGCAAAGGCTTCCTCCCGCGTCAGACGGACATAGCCGTTGATGATATAGACGCTCTTTTCCCCGTGACCGTAGGGCATGGGGTCGTCGAACTGGAAGGTGGGAACCTGCCGCCAACTGCCGTCCACCTGCTTCACGTTGCGGACAGAGGACTTGTAACAGCCGATTTTGCACAGGTCGTGGCACAGGGCCACCAGCGCCACCGTCTCGTCGGAGTAGTCCAGCTCATAGACCTCCCTGACGCGGGGACGGTTCAGGTAGTCCACCAGACAGTCGTAGACATTCAGGCTGTGTTCGCACAGGCCGCCTTCAAAGGCGCTGTGGTAGCGGGCGGAGGCGGGGGCGGTGAAGAAGTCGCTCTTGTTCTCCAGGTAGTCCAGCAGATCCTCCGCGCCGGGCCGCCTAATGTTTTCCTTGAAAATCTGAATAAATTCCTCTTTGTTGGTCATGGGTCTGTTCCTTTCTCCCAGGTGCAAATCAAATACGAATGAGATAGATATATGATTCTTTATTCTACCACACATCAGGGGCAGAGGAAAAGAGTTATTTTCGCAATTTGCACAATTTACATACCTTGGGAAGCGCTGATTGAATAACTCCCGGCGTCTGGACGGCATATTTCGTGCAACTCTTCGTTGCGAAATCTTGAAATCCACAAAGGATTCCTGCGATTTCGCGCCTCGATTTGCGCAAAATCTGCTCGCCCAGCCATCCAGGGCCATTTAATCAGAGCTTCCTTTGTTCCAAAAGTCGTCCGCTCCGGCAGGAGAGAGCGCCCGTCAGCGGGTCAAAGCCGCCCTGACTTTGTGAATTTTGTAACATACTGCAAACGGAATGAAAGAAGTCGTCTGAAAACTGTAATATGTGCCTAAAAAGGGGTTGCAAAATGTCGTTTATCGTGCTAAAGTAAAACTATCCAATTGTGTCTCCGCGCAATAAGAAAACGCGAAAAATCGAAGGAGGTAACTGATACAATGGCAACTTTCGGCTTCGGCGCAATGATTCAAAAACTGAAGGCTTCTCCCAAGACCATCGTCTTTACCGAGGGTACCGACCCCCGGATCCTGGAGGCTTCTTCCCGGCTGCTGGCCAGCACGTTTCTGACCCCCATCCTCATCGGCCACCCCGACGACGTGTTCGCCGCCGCAGAGGAGGCCGGCTACAACGTCCGCGGCGCCACAATCATCGACCCCAACAACTACGAGCGCTTCGACGAGATGGTGGATCTGTTCTGTGAGCTGCGCAAGAGCAAGGGTATGACCCCGGAGAAGGCCATCCCCATGCTGCGTAAGGGCAACTACTTCGGCACCATGCTGGTGAAGATGGGCGTGGCCGATTCCCTGCTGGGCGGCGCCACCTATTCCACCGCAGACACCGTCCGTCCCGCCCTCCAGATCATCAAGACCAAGCCCGGCTATAAGAGCGTGTCCTCCTGCTTCATTCTGGTCCGCGCCTCCGCCTCCGGCGAGAACGAAGTGCTGGCCTTTGGCGACTGCGCCATCAACATTCACCCCACCGCCGAGCAGATTGCCGAGACCGGCATCTACTGCGCAGAGTGCGGCCGAGTCTTCGGCATTGACCCCAAGGTCGCCTTCCTGAGCTTCTCCACCCACGGCTCCGGCAAAGACCCCGACGTGGACAAGATGCGGGAGGCCACCCGTCTGGCTCAGGAAATGGCCCCCAATCTGGCCATCGATGGCGAATTGCAGTTCGATGCCGCCGTTTCCCCCAGCGTCGCCCACACCAAATGCCCCGAATCCAAAGTGGCCGGCCACGCCAACGTCTTTGTTTTCCCCGACATCAACTCCGGCAACATCGGCTACAAGATCGCGCAGCGCCTGGGCCAGTTCAACGCCTACGGCCCCATCCTGCTGGGCCTGAACGCCCCCATCAACGACCTGTCCCGCGGCTGCAACGGCATGGAGGTCTATTCCATGGCCATCATCACCGCTGCCCTGGCCGACTAAAGCGTACTTAAACCCGCCCCTAAAATGGGACGGGTGGCTGAAAAAAATATAAACAAAACATAAAAACGAACGTATAATAGAGTTTACGTTCGTTTTTATGTTTTGTTTTATCT
>JAJQBR010000023.1 GCA_021203185.1 Clostridiales bacterium | reverse complement strand
TCGGAATTTTATGAGTTCTGTTTAGTAATCATCGGACTGTGTGGATTGTTTTTGATGATCTACTATCATAACAAAAAGAAGTAACCGTCCCACAGCCACTTAGAACGGTTACTTCTTGTAATAATCTCTTAGGGGGCTGACCGTTGCCGGGCAGCGCCCTTTTTCTGGTTGTAGTATACCCCAACGGCGGAAAAATGTCAAGGGGCTGTGTTGGCGGTTTTCGGATATTACAGCCCATAGACATATACCAAGAGTATTGTCAGGATTCATTTCCTATAGCCAAAAACGCAAAAATCCGCACCGAACCCCAGAGGGAATCCGGTGCGGATTTGTTTGCCTGGCTTTTACAGCCCGCGCAGCTGCTGCAGGCAGGACTGGCAGACAGGTTTGTCCTTAAAGCTGGTGACGCCATCGGTCTCGCCGCAGAACACGCAGGACGTCTGATACTTTTTCAGCACAATAGACGCGCCCTCTACGTAAATCTCCAGCTCATCTTTCTCTGCAATGTCCAGAGTACGGCGCAGCTCAATGGGAAGAACGATCCGCCCCAACTCATCGACTTTGCGTACAATGCCTGTTGACTTCATCTCTCATATACCTCCTTATCAAAATGGTTACTTGCCCCAAGCAAACTTATTATAACAGTTTGTAATAAAAACGTCAAACCAAAAATGGCAAAATTTTTTATTTTTTCGCTGATTTCACAGAAGATTTACGGAATGGACATATTTGGAATACTCAACTCACGGCCGCATAGACTAGCAGCGAGGTGATGGGATGGCAATGTCTGTGATTTGGGCCGGTCTGATCCTGTGCAGCGTCCTCTATGGCGCAGCCGCAGGACAGTTGGCGGCGGTCTCCGCCGGAGCGCTGGAGGGGGCGCAGGCCGCAGTGGAACTTTGCGTGGGCATGGCGGGAGCGCTGTGCCTGTGGAGCGGGGTGATGGAAGTGCTGCGGCGATGCGGGGCGCTGGAGGGTCTGCGGCGGCTGCTGACCCCAGCGCTGGGACGGCTGTTCCCCGCCGCCGCCCAGGATGGAGAGACGATGGACCTGCTGGCCGCCAACGTCTCTGCCAATCTGCTGGGGCTGGGCAACGCTGCCACGCCCCTGGGCGTCCGGGCGGCGGAGCGCATGGCCCGCAGGAGCAATGGCCGGGCCAGCGACGACCTGTGCCGCTTCGTGGTGTGCAACACTGCCTCCATCCAACTGCTCCCCACCACGGTGGCGGCAGTACGCAGCGCGGCGGGATGCGAGACGCCTTTCGACATTCTCCCGGCGGTGTGGGTAACTTCAGCCCTGGCGCTGACGGCGGGACTGACGGCCTGCGCTCTGCTGGCCCGGCTGTGGGGGGACTGAGATGGGGCAGTTTACCGCGTTTCTGGTCCCCGGTCTCCTGGCCCTGACCGCTCTCCTGGGGCTGGCGAAAGGCGTGGATGTTTCCAGCGCCCTGGCGGAAGGTGCGCTGGACGGGCTGAAAGTGCTGCTGCGCATCTTCCCCGCCCTGGTGGGACTGCTGACGGCGGTGTATATGCTCCGGGCCTCCGGCCTGCTGGACGCGGTGGGGCAGGTGCTGGCGCCGATGCTGCACCTGCTGGGCATCCCCCAGGAGGTCATCGCCCTGATTCTGGTGCGGCCTGTCAGCGGCAGCGCCGCCCTGGGGGTGGGGGCAGAGTTAATCGGGCAGTACGGCCCCGACTCGACTGTTGGCCGAACGGCGGCGGTGATGCTGGGCAGCACCGAGACCACCTTTTACACCGTGGCGGTATACTTCGGCGCAGCGGGGGTCAAACGGAGCCGCTACGCCATCCCCGCCGCCCTGTGCGCCGATTTGACGGGGTTTGTGGTCGCGGCCTGGGCGGTCAGGGCAATGTGCAATTAGCAATGTACAATGTGCAATTATGGCGGAATCCGGCTCGTTTCCGCATAGGAAGGCGTTGGTTTTTCTCTCACGCCCTAGAAACCCCTCCGTCGCGGCTTACGCCGCGCTACCTCCCCTTTCAGGGGAGGCAAGAGGTGTGGTCAATTACAGGAAAATACATCTTTATGGGTAAAGTTCGGCTACTGATTAAATTACATCACAAAATCTATCTTGTTTGAGCAAAAAACACAAATCAAACGATAAGCACTCGCCCCCCTTGCCTCGCCCGAAAGGGCAGGGAGGGGCAAAGCCCCGGAAGTGCCGCTTGACGGCGGAAGGGTTTCGCTGCGGCTATCCATCGCAGTAGCGTTCGGCAATAAAGCTGTTTGTGTTCGTTTTCAACGCCGTTCCCACACTCCCGCCACGGCTGCAAACCCGTCCATTGCAAATTGCTAATTGAAACGCCCTCGGAGGTGACGAACCATGAAACACATCCGTCAACTGCCCGCCTATCTCGCCCTGCTCCTGACCCTGGCGGGGCTGCTGCGCTGGCCCCAGGCGGCGGCGGACGCCGCACGGGAGGGATTGGCCCTGTGCAGCGGCGTGGTAATTCCCGCGCTGTTCCCCTTTTTCGTGCTGACTTCCCTGGCGGTGTCCCTGGGCATGGCCCAGTTGCTGGGGACGGCGCTGGCCCCGGTTCTGGGGCCGCTGTTCCGGGTCAGCCGGGCGGGGGTGGGCGCGTTGGCCCTGAGC
>JAJQBR010000198.1 GCA_021203185.1 Clostridiales bacterium | reverse complement strand
CTGAGTGCTGCATTTTTCGCCGCCTTTTGCTGTAGTCTTTTCTTGACAAACACAATTTCACCCTCTGGTATCGTAAATTGAGACAGAGAGGCGAAATTCAGGTAATATAATTTGAATTAGCAGTAGGAACACCTTTTTCTTGATGAAAGAGGCCTCAAGGCCACCCCAGGCAAATGCCTATTCTGGGGAATTAGACAGGTTCATCATCGAAGAAGCCGCCGTCGGTATCCGCCTCATCCTCAGAATAGAAATCGTCCTCCGGCAGTTCCAGTTCATCGTCCGCCCCAGTATAATCCGCGTCCGGGTCAGGTCTGGTCTCCTCCTTTTTCTTGTTCATCACCTGGGTGTAAGCGAAGAAGCCGCCGCCAGCGGCCAGGACAGCCACCAGCAGGACCACCGGCAAGAGATTCACGCCGCCGCTTTTCTTCTCCGCTTCCTTTGGTTCCTCGTCCTTCAGAGTGGAAGTGTCGGCCTCGCTGGTGTCTGCATCTTCGATTTCCTCTGTTTCTGCATCGGAAATGGACGCCTCATATTCTGCTGCGTCCTCCTCATCCATCAAGGCCAACAGGTCAGCCTCATCCACCTGGTTCAGAAAATGGACGGTGCTTTCCCCCTCGTCGTCCTCGTCGATGATGAGGTAGAAGTAGTTGCCAGACTTGGTGCAAACCGTGATGAACTGCTTGCCGCTGGCTGCGTCCGTGATATTGTCCACCAGCGTCAAATTCCCCTCTGGGGTCAGGCTCAGAGAACTGCTGGAGTCGGTGCTTTGCAGCAGCGATTCATACAGCGCCAGCAACGTGTCCTCGTCTGCGCTGGTCGTTTCCTCGGTGGTACTCTCCGCGGTCTGCGTTACGCTTTCCGCAACCTCCAGATAGTCCCCGCAGACGTAGCCAGTCTGTTCGGAGACGATCACCTGATACCAACCGTCCTCCTCGCCGATGATCTCCACGGTAGTACCCGGGAGAAGATGTCCTATGACTTCATCATTGGTGCTGGCCCCAGTGCGCAGGTTCAGGTAGTCGTTGACGTTCACTGTCCCGGTCAAAGTGGTAGTTTCCTCGCTTTCATCATCGGCATCGGCGCTTGTGTCGGATTCGGAATCGGTCACTTCCGCAGACACTTCCTGTTCCTCGCTCTCGGCCACAATGGATGTGTCCTCAGAGGCTTCGGCCCCGCTGTTGATGTCACCCTCCACATAGGCGCAGGCCCCGGTAGTGAACACTCCCACGCAAAGCAGCAGGGCGGTCATAACAGAAATGATTTTAGTTCTCATGTGCTTCTTCCTCCTCGCCATAGAGAGATTTTGTAGTTTCCTGCACCGGGGCGGTTTCCGGCATGGTCTCTTTCACCATGCGGAGCAGTTCGGCCAGCCGGTCAGGGGTCAGGTGGTACGAATGGGTGATGTCGCAGATCTCCAGGTTCTCCTGCTCCCGGTACTTCTGGTCCCACTCCTTAAACCGGCGGTCCCATTCGTCCCGTTTCTGGCGGGCTTTCTCCCGTTCTGCGCCCATTTTGTCAAGTTTTGCGCTCATAAATGCCTCCCTTCGGCTTAAAAAATATCGTTATCCTACTCCCAAATAGAAGTAGGGATTGAGATAGGTGCCGTTGTAGCTGAGATAAATTTTCAGTGTCCCGGCGCTGCCCACCTCGCCAACAAGCTGGCCGCTGGTTACTTCTTCTCCGGCGGACACGCTGATGTTTTTCAGCCCGCTGAGCTTAACGGTATACCCGCTGTCGTTCTTGATGGTGACAACGCCGCCCGAAACGGATTTCACGGTTCCATCCATCACGGAGAACACCTTCGTTCCCGTGGTGACCTCGACCTTGAGGTAATTCGTCGTTGTTACGCTGGTGCCGTTGCACTGGTAGCCATACCCGCCAACGATGTCCTCGTGCCAGTCGTAGGCCAGCGGCGTTCCAAAGAACACCCGGCAGCCTTTTGTCTCCAGATAAATGTCGTACAGTTCAGTCTCATCCTCGGTGAGCCTGCTCTCCAAAATGCTCGCAAAGTCCGTGACATCCAGCGTAACAGTGCAGACCTTGACCGTTTCCGTGGACTTGACCGTCACCTTTTCGCCGTTGCCGCCCGCATAGTAGGCCGACCAGGTCTTGTGGCCGTGGGCCAGTGCCGCCGAGTGGCTGTCATAGTAAACGTCAAAGTCCACGCCGTGCTTAGCCAGCGTTCCGGTGTCCTCCACCGTGTAGAGAACACCGTTCATGATGATTTGTGTGCCGATGGGTACAATGGGGTTGCTGGCGTCTACCGCCAATGTGTGGCTGGCGGTGGGCGTGGTGCCTGTGGCGGTCTTTCCGTTTGCCCAAATACCGCAGCAGATGGAGCAGGAACAGTAGCCGCTGGTCACGACCTCACCAATATACTCCCCAGCCCGGACAGTCTTGGTGGTTGTGCGGGTCTCCGTTTCGGTCTCGATTTCCAGGTCATATTGCAGAGCAAAAATCGCGTTTAGTTCCGATTTCACCTGATTCAGCGTAAAATCCCCGTACTTGGCGCACAGATAGCTGATGAGCGCTGTGGAATCATGGCCAATCTCCCCAATGCTGTAATTGAACTCATCACAGTTGGAGTGGGTGGATTCCATGTTGTTGATCTTTTTCTGTAGCTGCGCCTCCAGTTTGGTGTAATAGGCATCCGCCTTGGTGATCTCGATGTCCTCCGCAGGCCAGGACGTGGCCGTTACAGACGTGAGCATACCGC
>JAJQBR010000104.1 GCA_021203185.1 Clostridiales bacterium | reverse complement strand
TGCACTTGATTGACAACCTGCCGGGGACCATGCGAAGCATGGTGGAGGGGTTTCTATGCCGATTTTTGCCGAAAAATCAAACATTCCGTCACAAAAACGGGAGCGCCGATTTCCGGCGCTCCCGAATGTTTTACAGGTTGATTATTCCGCAGCGTAGTAGTTGATAAGGCACCCGGCCAGCACGATGTCCCGCTCCTCGCGGGTCATGGCGGGCAGCTTGAGGGTGATGGGGGTCTCCACGCCGTTCTGAATCAGGGTGGCGTTCAGTTCCTCCCCGTCCCCTTCCAGCAGGGCCTTGACACCGGGGAGATAGACCTGGTCGCCGGGCTGGATGTTCAGCTCTGCCAGCCCGTCCGCGATAAAGGGTAGCATCCCCCAGTTGACCACGTTGGAGCGATAGCGCTTGGTGGCGTACTCGGCGGCGATGTTCGCCACGCCGCCCAGCACCCGCTGGCAGGAGGCGGCCTGCTCTCTGGCGGAGCCGTCGCCGGGTTTCAGCGCCATGACGAAGGAACCCAGGCCGGTAGTGGCGGGGTCGCAGCCCCGCAGGGCGGAGAGGACTTCCTCGTCATAGTTCCCCTCCCGGCGCTTGCGCTCCACGGCTTGGATGGACTTGGCCCGTCCCACATAGGCGGGGTCCTTCCGGCTCAGGGCGAACTCGGAGAGCTTCAGCGGGTTGGAGCGGTAGGACGAGGTCTCGCCGGAGGGGATCAGCTCGTCGGTGGTGGTGACGGGGTCGTAGATGGCGGAGGCGGCGGTCATCAGCAGATTCTCCGGCATGGAAATCTGCTCCGGCCAGTCGGCGATGTTGGGGCCAAAGACCAGCTCGGTCTCCGGCTGGGGCTTGCCCACGCCGAAGTAAACCCGGTTCTGATAGGCGGAGTCGTCGTAGTCGTAAGGCTCATAGGCGGGGTCGGCGGGGACATCGGGCAGTTCGGTGGCGGCAGTCAGCGCGCCGCCGTTCAGGACGGTGGCGGTGATGGAGCGGGCGTCCATCAGAGCCACATAGCTCAACTGGCCATCGGCGGGCTTGGAGCCTTCCCGGTTGGGGAAGTTCCGGGTGGAGTGGCGGATGGAGAACGCGCCGTTGGCGGGCACGTCTCCCGCGCCGAAGCAGGGGCCGCAGAAGCAGGAGCGGACGGAGGCCCCGGCAGAGAGCAGGTTGGTAATTGCGCCGTTCTTGGACAGGGCCAGGAACGCGGGCATAGAGCCGGGGTAGCAGCTGAGCCACAGGGCCTTGTCCCCCAGGCTCTTGCCGGAAAGCATCTCGGACACCCGCATCAGGTTCTGGTAGGTGCCGCCGGAGCAGCCGGCAATGACCGCCTGGTCCACATAGAACTTGCCGTCCCGAATCTTCTCGGTCAGGGAGGCGGGGGGCGTTTTCATCTGGAACTGGCGGGCGGTGGCCTCGTCCACCTGGTGGAGGATGTCGGTCATGTTGGCCTTGAAGTCCGCGATGGTATAGGCGTTGGAGGGATGGAAGGGCAGCGCGATCATCGGCTCCACCTTGGAGAGATCCACCTCGATAACATCGTCATAATAAGCGCCATCGGCGGGGTTCAGCTCCTTGAACTCATCCCCACGGCCCAGGGCGGTCATGTACTTTTTCACCGTTTCATCGGTGGACCAGACGGAGGACAGGCAGGAGGCCTCGGTGGTCATTACGTCGATACCACAGCGGTAATCCATCGCCATAGAAGCTACGCCGGGGCCGAAGAACTCCATCACGGCGTTTTTCACAATGCCTTTGGTGAAGGTCGCGCCGATGAGGGCCAGAGCCACGTCCTGGGGACCCACGCCGGGGCGGGGTGCGCCGGTCAGGTAGATGGCCACCACACGGGGATAGGCGATGTCGTAGGTCTTGCCCAGCAGCTGTTTGACCAGCTCCGGGCCGCCCTCGCCCATGGCCATGGTGCCGAACGCGCCGTAGCGGGTGTGGGAGTCGGAACCGAGGAGCATTTTGCCGCCGCCTGCGTACCGCTCCCGCATATAGGAGTGAATGACGGACTGGTGGGCGGGGACGAACTCGCCGCCGTACTTCCTCGCGGCGGACAGGCCAAAGACGTGGTCGTCCTCGTTGATGGTGCCGCCCACGGCACACAGGCTGTTGTGGCAATTGGTCAGCACATAGGGCAGGGGGAACTCCTTGAGGCCGGAGGCCCTGGCGGTCTGGATGATGCCCACGTAAGTGATGTCGTGGGAGGCCATGGCGTCGAACTTGATTTTCAGGTCCGACATATCGCCGCTGGTGTTGTGGCTGGCCAGGATGGAATAGGCCATGGTGCCTTTTTTGGCGGTCTCGGCGGAGGGCAGACCGGCGGCGGAGGCGTCCGCAGCGGGGATGAACCGCCCGCCGGAGTAGTACGCGCCGGAGTGAAGGATGTTCAGCATGGAAGGTACCTCCAGTACAGTTGGGGTCGCCGCACACCTGCGACGTTTCTTTATTTTTGACAACACCGCACAATCCGCCTGTGCAGGACTGTGCGGCGCCGCCTTTGGTTACCAATGTTCAGTATAGCACAAAAGGGGCCGCGCGCGCAACCGATTTGCACCACCGTTTCACAAAAATATCGCTGCTTGGAAATGAATTTTTGTGAAATGAGACTTGCAAAAGGCCTGCAAAACAGCGGAACGGTTGCATTTGTCCAAAGTTGTGGTACAATAGGGGATACCCAACCATCCCCGGAGGAATTGGCTGATACTGAAAGGATGAAAGAGATGTCCCGCAAAGGAAAAGCCGTCTGTTATATCATCTGCTCCGCGTTTTGCTTCACCTGGATGAACATTTTCATCCGGCTGTCCGGCGACCTGCCCAGCATCGAGAAGAGCTTCTTCCGCAACTTCATCGCCATGCTGGTGGCGGCGGGGATGATTCTGCGCAGCGGAGAGGGCTTCCACCTCCAGCCCAAAAACCTGCCCCTGTTCCTGGGCCGCTCCATCTTCGGCACCATGGGCATTCTCTGCAACTTCTACGCAGTGGATCATCTGGTGTTGGCAAACGCCTCCATGCTCAACAAGATGTCCCCCTTCTTTGTGCTGATTTTCTCCTATTTCCTTTTGAAAGAAAAGCTGACCCCCTTTCAGATCGGCGTGGTGGCGGTGGCCTTCTGCGGCAGCCTGTTCATCGTCAAGCCCACGCTGACCAACCTTGACTTGTTCCCCTCGCTGATCGGGCTGTGGGGCGGTGTCAGCGCCGGCGCAGCCTATACCTTTGTGCGGATGCTGGGGCTGCGGGGCGAAAAAGGCTCCGTTATCGTGCTGTTTTTCTCGGCCTTCTCCTGCCTGTGTGTGCTGCCGTGGATGATTTTCAACTTCCAGCCCATGACCGGGGTGCAGCTGCTGTGCCTCATCATGGCGGGCGTGGCCGCTGCCGGGGGGCAGTTCTCCATCACCGCCGCCTACACCTACGCCCCAGGACGGGAGGTGTCGGTCTACGACTACTCCCAGATCATCTTCTCCGCCGTGTTCGGCTACTTCCTGTTTGGGGACGTGCCGGATGGCTGGAGCTTTCTGGGCTACGTCCTCATCATCGGGGCGGCGGTGGCCATCTTCTTTTACAATAACCGGCCTCAGCCCGACCTGAAGGGCCATGAGGCTTGACTTGCAGAACAGGAACAAGGCGATGAAGGATTATTTTACCCCACAAATGAACCGCAGTCAGCTGACCGGCCGGAATGTGCTGGCCCTGGCCCACATGGGGGACGCCGTGTATGAGATTCTCTGCCGGGGCTGGCTGTGCAGCCGGGAGGAGACCATCGGCAACCTCCACCGGGCCACGGTGGAGATGGTGAAGGCCCCCGCCCAGGCCGCCAGTGTGCAGAAGCTGCTGCCCTATCTCACCGACGAGGAGAAAGCGGTCTACCGCCGGGGCCGGAACGCCAACGTGCATCAAATCCCCAAAAATGCCAGCCGGGGGGAGTACGCCCAGGCCACCGGCCTGGAGGCCCTGTTCGGCTGGCTGTACCTCCAGGGGGACAAGGACCGGCTGAACCGGCTGTTTGCCGTCATTGTGGACGAAACGGACGAAAAGGAGTGACGAATCATGCCGCTTGACGCCGCCACCCTGACCGGCGTGGTCAGCGAACTGCGCCCGGTGCTGGAGGGTGCCAAACTGGACAAAATTTTTCAGCCCGCCAAAGACGAGCTGCTCTTTCAGCTCCGCACCCGACAGGGCAACTGCCGCCTGCTCATCACCGCCAACCCCGCCCACCCCCGGCTCCAGCTCACCGAGAGCCGCCGGGAGAACCCCGCCGCGCCCCCCATGTTCTGTATGCTGTTGCGCAAGCACCTGACAGGCGGGCGCATCATCGCCGTCACCCAGCCCCCCATGGAGCGGCTGGTGGATCTGACGATAGAGGCGCTGAACGAGTTGGGAGACCAGGTGGAGCTGCACCTGATTTTGGAGGCCATGGGCCGCCGCTCTAACCTGATTTTGACGGCGGAGGACGGGCGGGTCATCGACTGCATCCACCGCATTGACCCGGAAATGTCCGAGCGCCCGGTGCTGCCCGGCCTGTATTACCGCCTGCCGCCGGTG
The DNA here is from genome assembly GCA_021203185.1 of Clostridiales bacterium. Taxonomy (GTDB): domain Bacteria; phylum Bacillota; class Clostridia; order Oscillospirales; family Oscillospiraceae; genus Onthomonas. The sequence goes on along the minus strand of JAJQBR010000104.1, from coordinate 13,278 downwards.
CGGGGGGACCGGGTGAACCCGCTGGAGTTGACACGGGAGGAGCTGGAGACGCTGTTCCTCCAGGCCCCGCCGGAGCGCAAGCTGACCGACTGGATGCTGGATCACTTTGCAGGCTTTTCGCCGCTGTTGTGCCGGGAACTGGTGTGTCAGTCCACCGATGGGGTGGACACCCGGGTTTGTCAGCTGTCCCTCTGCGCCCAGGATAACTTTTTGGACACGCTCTGGCAGATGCTGGAGAACATCCGCCTGGGGCGGCTGATCCCCTGCGCCCTGTACCAGTCCGGCAAGCCCAAAGACTTCTCCTGCCTGCGGATTTACCAATACGGCCTGTCCATGGAGTGCCGCCAGTACCCCAACTTCTCCCAGATGCTGGATGAGTTCTATGCCGACCAGGAGCGGACGGAGCGGGTGCGCGCCAGAGGGCAGGAACTCATTAAAACCCTGACCAACGCCCGGAACCGGGCCGCCCGGAAAATCGCCAACCAGGAGCGGGAGCGCGCCGCCGCCGCAGACCGGGACAAATACCGGATTTACGGAGATTTGATTACCTCCAACCTCTATCAGATGGAAAAGGGCATGGACAAACTGGTCTGCGAAAATTACTATGACCCGGATTACGCCACCGTCGCCGTCCCCCTGGATCCGCTGCTGACCCCTCAGCAGAACGCCGCCCGGTACTACAAAAAGTACACCAAGGCCAAGACCGCCGACCAGGTGCTGTCCCAGCAGCTGGAAAAGGGCCGGAAGGAGCTGGACTATCTGGAAAGCGTGCTGGAGGCCCTGTCCCGCGCCGAGGGGGAAAAGGATCTGGCCGAAATCCGCCAGGAGCTGGAGGACACCGGTTATCTCCGCAAAAAGAAGGCTGCGGGCCGCAAGGCCCCCAAACGGGTGCGCTCCGGGCCGATGGAGTTCCGCAGCACCACCGGGATGCGCATTTCCGTGGGCCGGAACAACACCCAGAACGACGCCCTGACCTGCAAGCAGGCCGGGCGGAACGACCTGTGGTTCCACACCCAGAAAATCCACGGGGCGCACGTCATCCTCTGGTGCGAGGGGGGCCAGCCCGATTTGCAGTCCGTCACCGAGGCGGCGGTGCTGGCCGCCACCTACTCCCAGAGCGGAGAGGGCAGCCATGTACCGGTGGATTACACCCAGGTGCGATACGTGAAAAAGCCCGGCGGCGCACGGCCCGGCATGGTCATCTACACCACCTACCAGACCGCCTACGTGGACCCGGACAAAAAGCTGGCGGAAAAGCTCCGCATTAAGTAACAACGGCACAGAAAACCGGCGCGTTGCCCCTGTGCGGGAGGCGCACCGGTTTTGTCATTGCCTGACGAAAACGTAAAGTTTTATCAAGATTTCTGTAAAATTTATTTGACTAAAATGTAAACATTTACGCCGGGGGACTTTGGAATACCTGCGTCTCCTTGACAAACAATTTTGGTTGAGATATGATTGATACTGGTACAAGTGAGGAATCTTGACAGAGGAAGTGATGGTATGGAGGACCTGAACCGCCGACTGATGAACAGCCTCCGGCTCACATACAACCTGCTGCGCAGGCGGCGTCTCCAGGGCATCCTGCTGTTAGACGGAAACAAAGGCCCGTCGGAGCTTGCAATACAACCGTGGACAAGAGGTGCGGCGGATATGGAGAAGAAACAGCTGAACAAAATGAAGGAGGAGCGCTCCGCCCTCCGTCAGGAAATGATCATTGAGGCGATCTACCGGATGGACGGCCCCATCAGCCAACGGCAGCTGGCAAACCAGATCTCCATGCCCACCCAGACGCTGATAGACGAGATAGGGAGACTGGAGCGGCGGGGTTTTGTCAGCCGCTCCCGCAGCAAGGACAGCCTGCGGGAAACCTGTGTCACCCTGACCAAACAGGGCCAGGCGCGGGCCGCAGAGCTGCGCCAGGTCAAGGACCGGCAGAATGAGGAGTTCTTCAAACCCCTGACCGAGGAGGAAAAGGAGACCCTGCTGACCCTGCTGGACAAGCTGAACATGGCCGAGGAGATGGGGCTGAAGGAGAACAATCTCTAACAAAAACGAATAAAAAGCAGAGGAAAACGCCAGAATAGGGCGGTTTTCCTCTTTATTTTTGCTCTTTTTCCGTTTTTAGTGCCAAATTCCGCCGCAGCACCCCCGGCCCCCGCCAGGCGAAGGCCCGGCCCCCGTATTTCTCCCGAAAGGTGCGGTTGCTCAGGCCCTCCAAATCCTCCGGGGCCAGGGAGGGCAGGTAGGGCTGGGCGGCGTCCTGCCCGGTCAGGTCGGACAGGGGCGAGAGGGCAGCGCCCCGGTTGTAGGGGCAAACCTGCTGGCAGAGGTCGCAGCCCCAAATCAGCGGGTGAGCGGCCAGCAGAGCCTCCTCTGCGTCGGTGAGCCGGCCCTTTTTCTGGGTCAGGGCGGAGAGGCATTTATTTTCGTCAAAGGGCAGACTGTCCAGCGCGCCGCCGGGACAGGCCCGGACGCAGGCCCCGCAGCCGATGCAGTCCGGCGCGGGCGCGGCGGCGGAGAGCAGCGGCAGGTCGGTGAGGATGGTCCCCAAAAAGACCCAGCTGCCGTAAGGCTCCACGATGACCAGCCCGTTGCGGCCCAACACGCCCACCCCCGCCAGCCGCGCGCACTGGCGCTCGTCCAGGGGGGAGCTGTCGGCGCCGGGGACAAACCGGCGTTCCGGGCGGAGCAGCGCCAGCTGCTCCGCCACGCCCCGGAGCCGCCGGAGCAGGCTCTGGTGGTAGTCCGCGCCACGGGCGTAGAGGGAGAGGTTGCCGGGCCGGTCCCCGGCGAAGTAGGGGTAGGCCGCCACATAGACCCCACGGGCCTCCGGGCAGAGGGTCAGCGCTTTTTGCCGGCCCTCTGGGGACAGCACCAGGTCGGAGAAGGCGCAGGTCCCCCACGCCGCCGCGCCAGACTGGGCAAAAAGCTCCGCCGTGGTCATGAGAACGTCCTCCTCTCCGCTGTCATTTGCTTTTTGTTTGCGTATCCCTTTTACCCGGTTCAATGGGCATGGCAGCTATTAGCTTTTAGCTCTTAGCTTTGTGGTTCTTGGTGTTACGTGCTGCGCTTCCCGTTTGCATTGCTTTAGGAATGGGTGATTTCGCTCTCAGTTTCCTTTTTCGCTGTTCGCTTTAGACCGGTAGTGCCTGACTACAGGGAGAAGCGTAGCTTCGGAAGTGCCGCTTGACGGCTAACAGCTAACAGCTAACAGCTCATTCCCCCGCCGGGCGGAAAAATTCCCCCAGCAGCGCGGCGCACTCCCCCTCCAGCACGCCGCCGTACACCGCCGGGTGGTGGTTGAACCGCTCCTGGAACAGGGACAGCACCGACCCGCAGCACCCCGCCTTGGGGTTGGCTGCGCCGTAGACCACCGTGTCCAGCCGGGCGTTGATGATGGCCCCAGCGCACATGGGGCATGGCTCCAGCGTCACATAGAGGGCGCAGCCGGACAGCCGCCAGCTCCCCAGGCGGCGGCAGGCGTCCCGAATGGCTTCCACCTCCGCGTGGGCGGTGGCGTCCCCCAGCAGCTCCCGGCGGTTGCAGCCCTGGCCGATGATCTCGCCGTCCCGCACCACCACGCAGCCCACCGGAACGTCCCCGTGGGCGGCGGCCTCCCGCGCCAGGGCCAGGGCCGCGGTCATATAGCGTTCTTTCGGTTGGTGCATGGCGGGGGCCTCCTTTGGGGTGGGTTTGGTGGTTCTATTGTAGCTGGTTTTGGGGCCGGAAGCAATGAAAAATGGGAAAAAGACAGAAAAAGACGCCGTACGGGTGAGTGCGGCGTTCTTTTTTTGCCCCCTGACGGGGATTAAGTTGTTTCAGTAAAAAAATAGTCCAATGGACTTTAAAAAGGATAGCCGTCCCCTTACGGGGATAAGTTGTTTCAATTTGCAATTAGCAATGTGCAATTGAAGCGGTGAGTGGTGGGCGTGACCCCTTACGGGGATTAGTTGTTTCCAAAACTGGCGGTTTTCATGATTGATTTTTAGTAGCCGTCCCCTTACGGGGATTAATTGTTTCAAGGTGGCTAGAATCAACCAAAGGGTTAAACGGTGTCCGTCCCCTTACGGGGATAAAGTTGTTTCAGGAAACAAGACACAGAAATGTGTGTTACCTCATGTAGCCGTCCCCTTACGGGGGTAATTCAATCTGCAATGTGCAATGAAGTGGTGGGCGCGGGTTGTGGCCCCTTACGGGGATAAATTGTTTCGCAGAGAAAGAGAAATAAATTTTTCAGATTTTGAGTTTCCGTCCCCTGACGGGGATAAATTGTTTCTGAGTAACTTATTGATTGAGCAGAGATTGATTTTGTAGCCGTCCCCTTACGGGGATAAATTGTTTCTCAAGCCGGAAGCCGTCGAAGGAGAGTGAGAACATGCGTCCGTCCCCTTACGGGGATAAATCATTTCGGCAAACCTGCACAAGCTGCGCCGCCCACCATACGCTGCGCTGCGCAGTTCCACCAAAACCATTTTGAGTATACCACGGGTTTTCGGGAAATGCAACCGTTTTTTGGCGATTTTTTCGTTTTTTTCTGCGCGAACCTCCGGCGGTTTACCCCTTCCGGCAGACGTAGGCCACCCAGCCCTCCCGCCGGTGGGTTTCCGCGATGGCAAAGCCGTTGTCCGTCAGCGCGCGGGCCACGTCCTCCGCCCGGTGCTCAATGATGCCGGAGGTCAGGAACAGACCGTCCTCTTTCAGGAAGTCCCCCACCACCCCGGCCAGGGGGATGATAACGTCAGCGATGATGTTGGCCAGCACCAGGTCGTATTTCCCGGCCAGAGACTGGCGCAGAGCGGCGTCCCCCACCACGTCGCCGGTGTAGACCCGAAAGGTCTCCGGCCCGATGCCGTTGTAGGCGGCGTTTTCCGCCGCAACGCGGGCAGCTTTGGGGTCGATGTCGCAGCCCACCGCGCTTTTTGCCCCCAGGCACAGGGCGGCAATGGCTAAAATACCGCTTCCCGTCCCCAAATCCAAAACGTTTTCATCAGTTTCCACAAACTTTTCCACAGCCTCCAGGCACAGGCGGGTGGTGCCGTGGCTGCCGGTGCCGAAAATCAGACCGGGGTTCAGGTAAATGGGGGTGCGGCCCTCCGGGACCGGCTCTCCCCGCATCCATTCGGGGACCACATACAGCCGTTCCCCCACCGGGAAGGGCTGGTAATACTTCTTCCAGTTGTTGGACCAGTCCTCCTCCCGCAGGGAGACGGTGGACACCGCCAGAGTACCGGCGTCCCGGCCCACGCGGGCGCGGAAGTCCTCCAGCCCGGCGGTGACTTCGTCCAGCCGGTACTGGCCCTCCTCGTCCTGGGTGACGTAAAACTTGACCCGGCTGACCCCACGGCGGCTCTCCACCAGACTCTCGTCCACCTCGTCCCAGAAGGGGCGGCGCTCGTCCTGGAAGTCCGCCAGGTCGCTCTCGTCCTCCAGCACCAGGCCCACAATGCCGCAGGCGGTCAGGTAGGCCGCCAGCTCGTCCAGGCAGCCGGGGGCGGTGTCAATGGAGACTTCCAGCCAGTATTGATCCATAAAAATTCCTCCTGGGGTATCTATGCAAATTCCGTATCATGGGTATCATATCCGATTTCCCACAAAAAAGCAACCTCGAAAAAACACAGGCGTGAAGCATAAACCGCCCCATTTGGCGCAACCTATCCTCAAACCCGCCGCAGTGCGCACAATGGAGGCATTACTATGGAACTGACCAACGAATCCGCTCTTTTGCAGGAGGTTTACCAGGGCGCGGCCATGGGCGCGGACGCCATCCGCTACCTGCTGCCCAAGGTGGACAACCCCCGTTTCCGCTCCGACCTACAGACCCAGCAGAAGCAGTACAAGCAGACCGCCGCCAACGCGGAGAAGCAGATGAAGGCCCTGGGGGACTGCCCCAAAGATTTGGGTACCGGGCAGCAGTCCATGCTCTGGGCCTGTGTTCAGGGCAAAACCCTCTGCAACAAGGAGACCAGTCACCTGGCGGAGATGATGATTCAGGGCAGCAGCATGGGCATCGTCAACCTGACCAAGGTGCTGAACAGCTACACCCCCGCCGACCCCATGGACGACCCCGCCGGGCAGCAGACCCAGCAGCAGGCCAGAGAGCTGGCTCAGACCGCCATCCAGTCGGAGGAGGACAACATCAACCGACTGAAAACCTATTTGCAGTGACCCACAGGACAGGGGAGGATTTTCTCTCCTGTCCTTTTTAGCCGTTCGCTGTTGCGCAAGTGGGCGCACAGCAATTTTTCTGCCGTTCAATGTTGATTTCCATACGGTGCGAATGCACGCAGCACACACAAAAGGGGACGCACCGATTGCGTCCCCTTAAATTTTATTTGGCTATCCCTTTGAATCAGCCTGGCTAGTAATTCCAGCGAGAAACCCCTCCGTCGCGGCCTTTAGACGGTGGCGGAGGGGGTTCTGGCACATGGCTGAGTAAAAGGGATAACCAGAAAATTTTATTCTGTTCAGCGGCGGTTGCTGCGCTTCCAGATGTGCATTTTCTCGGCGCTGGCGATCAGCTCGTCCCGGAAGTCCGGGTGGGCGATGGAGATCAGCGCCTCGGCCCGCTGCCAGGAGGACAGGCCCTTCAAATTGACCAGGCCGTACTCCGTAACCACGTACATGGTGTTGGCCCGGGTGTCGGTGACGATGGAGCCGTTGTCCAGGGTGGGCTTGATGCGGCTGTGCAGTACCCCGTCCCGGCTCTTGAAGGTGGAGGACATACAGATGAAGCTCTTGCCGCCCCTGGAGAGGTACGCGCCCAGCACGAAGTCCAGCTGTCCACCCGCGCCGGAGATGGGCTTGATGCCGGCGGATTCGGCGTTCACCTGGCCGTAGAGGTCAATGTCCACGGCGTTGTTGATGCTGATGAAGTTGTCGATGGAGGAGATGGTACGCACATCGTTGGTGTAATCCACCGGGGCAGACATACAGGTGGGGTTGTTGTCCAGGTAGTCATAGAGCTTTTTAGTCCCCGCGCCGAAGGCGTAGACCTGGCGGCCCTTGTCGATGGGCTTGCGCGCGCCGGTGATCTTGCCCGCTTTGGCGATGTCCACAAAACCGTCCACATACATCTCAGTGTGGACGCCCAGGTCTTTCAAATCGGACTGGGCGATAAGAGAACCCACGGCGTTGGGCATACCGCCGATGCCCAGCTGGAGGCAGGCCCCATCGGGAATCTCATTGACGATGAGCTTGGCCACGGCCTCGTCCACGGGGGTGGCGGCGGCAGCGCCCATCTCAGCGATGGGAGGGTTGTCCCCTTCCACGACCATGCTGACCTGGGAGATGTGGATGCCCTCCTGGAACCCGCCCAGGCACCGGGGCATATTCTGGTTTACCTCCACAATGATGACCTCCGCCCGCTCGCAGACCGCCGCCATGTGGGAGGCGCTGGGGCCGAAGCTGAAATAGCCGTGTTGATCCATGGGGGAAACCTGGAACATGGCTACCCGGCTGGGGCAGTCCAGCTCCCGGTTATAGCGGGGCAGCTCGGAGTAGCGGATGGGGGCATAGAAGGCGAAGCCCTTGTTGACCGCCTTGCGCTCCACGCCGCCCATGTGCCAGCTGTTCCAGGTCAGGCGGCTGGCGGGGTCGTCGATTTTGAAAATTTCCGGCTCCCACATGAGGATGCCGCCCCGGAAGTTGATGTCCTCCAGCTGGTCCATGCGTTTTGCCATGGCTTTGTCCAGCGCCACGGGGGTGGTGACGGTCCAGCCGTAGTCCACCCAGTCGCCGCTGCGGACGCACTTGACCGCCTCGTCCGCCGTGGTCAGCTTGCTCTGATAAAGTGCCTGATAGTCCATAAGAGAAACCTCCTGCTGATGGAATGTGAAATTCTGTTCTGTGTTCGCCGGTGACGGTTGGGGCCGCCCCGTCATAGGATACTGGGGCGGTCGTTCCGGTTCGTTGTCCTCCATTCCATTATAACGCAGTCGGAGTGAAATGGGAAGAGGGACATTGTTATTTTTTTCACAAAATTATGCAGCCTGTTTTCGACAAAATTCTTGTTTGTCACGCCATGTTTTGGTATACTAGTTGAAAGGGGAGCGCTCAACGCCTTTTTGGGCAAGCTAAGTCGGCGTGACAGCCTCAAATGGCGCGCTGCTCCGTAAAGTGAACTACAATCAAGGCGGAAAGTGGAGAAAGGTATGGGCGAATTTACCATGTCTGGGAACACCTATTTTGACGGCGTTTCCCAGCCGGTACTGCTGGTAAAAAACAAAAAAATCAAATACTGCAATCCGGCGGCCCAGGCCCTTTTTCGCGCCTGCACCCTCCCGCTGGCGGAAGGAGAATCCCCTGCCGTCACGCTGCCCGACGGGGATGGCGTTTTGGCGGAGCTGAACATGGGCGGGGAGCGCTGGACCGTCCGCAGCCGGGAATTGGGCGTCAACGGCGTCCTCTGCCTGTTTGAGCGGAACAGGGACGGCGGTCTCTCCCCCCAACGGGTACGGGAGCTGGCTGTGCAGCTGCGGCGGCTGCTGGGGCCGCTGAACGCCTCCATCGAGACGCTGCAAAGCACCCTGGTGGAGACGGAGCAATACCGCAATGAAAAATGGATCTCCTATCTGAACCACAGCCAGCACAAGCTGCTCCGACTGGTGGACAATCTGGATTTTTACAGCCAGAGCGACGACGACCTGGCCATCCTCTACCCCTCCGGCGCCCTGGAGCTGTCGGACTTTTGCCGGGAGACGGAACATCTGCTGGACTGCCTGCTGGAGCAAATCGGCTGCCGCTTCGTCTACCGGGAGGAGGCGTCTGACGCTGCGGTGTGGGTCAACGAGTACCTGCTGCGCAGGCTGCTCTACAACCTGACCGCCAACGCCCTGGGGCAGAAGGGGACGCTGGTGCTGACCCTGCGCGCCGCAGGAGACCGGGCGGTGCTGACCCTGGCGGACAGCGCCGGAGGTATCCCCCCGGAGAAGCTGGAGCGGACGTTCTCCCCGGAGGCGGACCGGCCCCTGTCCGAAGTTCTGTCGGACGGCTTCGGGCTGGGCCTGCCCATCTGCCGCCGAATCGCCCATTTCTTCGGCGGTACGCTGCTGCTGGCCCCTGCCGGGGAGGGGACGGCGGTCACCCTGTCTCTGCCTCTGTGTTCGCCCTCCCAGTGCAATTTGCTCCGGGACGGGGGCATTTTCGACCCGGCCCAGAACTATAACCAGGTCCTCACCGAGCTGAGCGGGGTGCTGCCCGCCCGGTGCTACGGGCAGGAGACGGTGTTTTAGGCGGCAACGCTTCTTTAAAATGAAAAAGACAAGGCGTTCCGTGGTTTTTCCACAGAACGCCTTATCTTTGTGCTTTAGCAGTGATTTCACAGGGATAAACTGTACGCTTCGCAGGAAGCAGCGCGCCCCCGCCCTCGCAGAATTGCACATTGCTAATTGCCAATTGCCTTCAGCCGTTCCCCGTACATCTCCTCATAGTACCGCTGGTAGTCCCCGGAGAGGATATGCTCCCACCAGGGCCGGTTGTCCAGATACCACTGGATGGTCTTTTGGATGCCGTCGGCAAATTTCGTCTCCGGCAGCCAGCCCAGCTGGTTGTGAATTTTGGTGGGGTCGATGGCGTAGCGCATATCGTGGCCCTTCCGGTCCTCCACGTGGACGATGAGGCTTTCCGGCTTGCCCAGGGCCTTGCAGATGAGCTTGACGATGTCAATGTTCTGCATTTCGTTGTGGCCGCCCACGTTGTAGACCTCGCCCACCTGACCCTTGTGGATAATCAGGTCGATGGCCCGGCAGTGGTCCTCCACATAGAGCCAATCCCGGACGTTTTTGCCCTCGCCGTAGACGGGCAGGGGCTTGTCGTTCAGGGCGTTGGCAATCATCAAGGGGATGAGCTTCTCCGGGAAGTGGTACGGCCCGTAGTTGTTGGAGCAGCGGCTGATGGTCACAGGCAGGCCATAGGTGCGGTGGTAGGCCATGACCAGCAGGTCGGCAGAGGCTTTGGAGGCCGAATAAGGGCTGGAGGTGTGGAGGGGCGTCTCCTCGGTGAAGAACAGGTCGGGCCGGTCCAGGGGCAGGTCGCCATAGACCTCGTCGGTGGAGACCTGGTGGTAGCGGCCAATGCCGTACCTGTTGCAGGCGTCCAGCAGGACGCCAGTTCCAATGACGTTGGTCTCCAAAAAGACGGAGGGATTCTCGATGGAGCGGTCCACGTGGCTCTCGGCGGCGAAGTTCACCACCACGTCGGGGTGTTCCTCCTCAAACAGGCGGTACACCGCCGCCCGGTCGGTGATGGAGTCCCTGACAAAGCGGAAATTGGGGTTGTCCATCACGGGGGCCAGGGTCTCCAGATTGCCCGCGTAGGTCAGGCAGTCCAGGCAGACGATGCGGTAATCCGGGTGGGTTTTCAGCATATAGTGGACAAAGTTGCCGCCGATGAAGCCCGCGCCTCCGGTGACAATGATGGTTTTGGTGGTCATAAAAAAGCTCCTTCTCTGGCAAACGGCCCAGGACAGCCCCTGTTGAAGTCCGTTTTTCCTGCGTCTGCTGTGATTTCTCTGTGCTAGGCATATTTTACGATAGAACCGCCCACCTGTCAACGCAGCGTCGGGCGTTTTACTTGATATCCAGCGCCAACTGCACCTCGCCCTTGTCCTCCGGTTTCAGCAGCGCGCCGGTGGCGGGGATATTCCTGGCCCGGTAGCGGGCCAGGTTGACGATGCCGCTCTCCTCCGCAGGCACTACCCGGCTGAGCCGGTACTTGGGCTTGAGGGTCAGCACCGCCACGCCCTGGGTGGTACGGGTGGCTTTGGGGGTCAGGGCGGCGGTGTTGAAGAGCAGCGCCCGGTTCTCCGTGGAGAACACCGCCAGCTCTGCGTCCTCTTTCAGCAGAAACGCCGCTTTCAGGGGGGACTTGTCGGAGTAAGCGCCGGTCAGCCGCCGCCGGTTGGTGACGGTGCGGTACTTCTCCAACTCCACACGGGCGGCCTTGCCGTTTTCAAAGAAAAAGAGCAGGGTGCCGGAATAGTCCCCCGGCAGGCAGGCCCACACTACGTTCTCCCCCTCGTCCATGCCCAGGCGGGAGGGCAGGTAGTCCCCCAGCACACTGGCCTTGCTGTCGGCAAAGTCGTTGAGCCGGGCCTTGTAGCACTGCTGCCGGTCGGTGAATACCATGATTTCCTGATTGCTGGTGGTCTCCCAATATTGGCTGGGGCCGTCCCCCTCCTTGTACTTCTGCTCGCCGGACATCCGCAGAGACTGGGGGGTGATTTTTTTGAAATACCCCTGTTGAGAGAGGAACACATGAACCGGGTTGTCCGGCGCGTCCTCTGTCTCCTCCGGCACGTCCTCCTGGTAGTCGTAGACAATCTCCGTCCGCCGGGGTACGGCGTACTTCTTTTTTACCGCTTGCAGCTCGCCAGTGATGATTTTCTTCACCCGCTGGGGATGGTCCACCACGTCCTGGAGGTCGTTGATTTCCTGCTGGAGCTGGTCCACCTCGTTGGTGCGGCGGAGGATATACTCCTGGTTGATGTTGCGCAGCTTGATTTCCGCCACGAACTCCGCCTGCACCTGGTCGATGCCAAAGCCAATCATCAGGTTGGGGATGACCTCCGCCTCAGTGGGGGTTTCCCGGATGATTTTGATGGCCTTGTCGATGTCCAGCAGGATTTTCCGCAGGCCCAGCAGCAGGTGGAGCTTCTCCCGCTTTTTCGCCATGTCGTAGCTGGCCCGGCGGCGGACGCACTCCATCCGCCAGGCGATCCACTCGTCCAGAATCTCCCCCACGCCCATGACGCGGGGGTTTCCGTTGATGAGGATGTTGAAGTTACAGGGGTAGGCGTCCTGGAAGGGAGTCAGCTTACACAGCTTGGCCATCAGCTTTTCCGGATCCACGCCCCGTTTCAGGTCGATGGCCAGTTTCAGGCCGGAGAGGTCGGTCTCGTCCCGCATATCGGTAATTTCCCGAATCTTCCCGGCTTTCACCAGGTCGGCCACCTTGTCCATAATAGCCTCAATGGTGGTGGAGTAGGGGACCTCGTAAATCTCGATGAGGTTTTCCGCCTTGACGTAGCGCCAGCGGCCCCGAACCTTCAGCGAACCCCGCCCGGTGCGGTAGACCTGTTCCAGCGCCTTCTGGTCGTAGAGCAGCTGGCCGCCGGTGGGGAAATCCGGGGCCTTGAGGGTGGCGAACAGGTCGGACTTGGGATTCTTCATCCGGGCGATGGCGGCGTCGCAGACCTCTCCCAGGTTGAAGCCGCAGATGTTGGAGGCCATGCCCACGGCAATGCCCTGGTTGGCGGAGACCAGCACGTTGGGGAAGGTGGTGGGCAGCAGCGTCGGCTCTTTCAGCTGGCCGTCGTAGTTGTCCACAAAGTCCACGGTGTCCTTGTCGATGTCCCGGAAAAACTCCTGACAGATGGGGTCCAGCCGGACCTCCGTGTAACGGGAGGCGGCGTAGGCCATGTCGCGGGAGTACACCTTGCCGAAGTTGCCCTTGGAGTCCACCGGCGGGTGGAGGAGCGCCCCGTAGCCACGGGAGAGGCGCACCATCGTCTCGTAGATGGCGGCGTCGCCGTGGGGGTTCAGCTTCATGGTGGAGCCGACCACGTTGGCGGACTTGGTGCGGTTGCCTCCCAGCAGGTGCATCTGGTACATGGTGTACAGCAGCTTTCGGTGGCTGGGCTTGAAGCCGTCGATTTCGGGAATGGCCCGGCTGATGATGACGCTCATGGCGTAGGGCATATAGTTGATCTCCAACGTCTCGGTGATGGGCTGCTCCAGCACCTCGGCGTGGAGACCCTTGACGTTTTCGTTGTTGGTGGGTTTGGGTGCGGTGTCTTTTTTGCGTCTTGCCATAACTTACCTCAGTCTAAAAACAAATCTTCTCTTCTTCAAATCCATCCTAGTATATCACGCTCCGGCCATCGCCGCAAGCCAAAAAGTCGGCGCAGCCCCGCCAGGAGCAACAGATACAAGCTCAAAGACAGAAAAAGACGCCGCACGGTTGAGTGCGGCGTTCTTTTTGTGGCCCCGAAATTCAATGAGCAATTTGCAATGTGCAATTAGCAATGAAGCGGTGGGCGCGGGTCGTGGCCCCTTACGGGGGATTAAGTGTTTCTGTAGAAAGTAAATAATCGCAGATATGTGGTTGTCTGTTTTCGTCCCCTTGCGGGGATTAAATCTTTGCACCCTTGCGGGCCTTGTGGCGTGAAACCATCCATCCGCCGTTTAGCGACCACCTCTCTTGCCTCCCCTGAAAGGGGAGGTGGGTAGGTTACAATACGAAGTGCAACACCTTCAAATTCTTCAAATAAAGAAAGAC
>JAJQBR010000197.1 GCA_021203185.1 Clostridiales bacterium | reverse complement strand
TTAGACGAGCTGGAGGCAGAGGCGATCTACATCATGCGGGAAGTGTCCGCGGAATGCGAGCGCCCTGTTATGCTCTATTCCATTGGCAAGGATTCCTCCGTTATGCTGCACCTGGCCCTGAAAGCCTTTTACCCGGAGAAGCCTCCCTTCCCCTTCCTCCACGTCAACACCACCTGGAAATTCCACGAGATGATCGAGTTCCGGGACAAGACGGCGGAGAAATACGGCATTGAAATGCTGGAGTATATCAACCAGGAGGGCGTGGCCCAGGGCATCAATCCCTTTGACCACGGGGCCTCCTATACTGATATTATGAAGACCCAGGCCCTAAAGCAGGCGCTGAACAAATACGGCTTCACTGCCGCCTTTGGCGGGGGCCGCCGGGATGAGGAAAAGAGCCGGGCCAAAGAGCGGATTTTCTCCTTCCGCAACGCCAACCACGCCTGGGACCCCAAAAACCAGCGCCCGGAGATGTGGAAGCTCTACAACACGGAGATCTACCAGGGGGAGAGCATTCGGGTGTTTCCCATCTCCAACTGGACGGAAAAGGACATCTGGCAGTATATCAAGCGGGAGAATATCGAAATCGTCCCCCTGTACTTCGCCGCCGAGCGCCCCGTCATCGAGCGGGACGGGGACATCATCATGGTGGACGATGACCGCATTTTGCAGCACCTGCGCCCCGGCGAAGAGGTCGTAACCAAAAAGGTTCGGTTCCGCACCCTGGGCTGCTATCCCCTGACCGGCGGCGTGGAGAGTGAGGCGGATACGCTGGACGCCATCATTGAGGAGACGCTCAGCGCCGTGGACAGTGAGCGCACCAGCCGGGTCATCGACCACGACGGCGGCTCTGCCAGCATGGAAAAGCGCAAGAGAGAAGGGTATTTTTAATGAACGGACTGCTTAAATTTATCACCTGCGGTAGCGTGGATGACGGCAAGTCCACTCTCATTGGCCATATGCTCTATGACGCCAAACTGCTCTTCGCGGACCAGACCCGCTCCCTGGAACTGGAAAGCAAAGTCGGCTCCCGGGGCGGCAAACTCGACTATTCGCTGCTGCTGGACGGCCTGATGGCCGAGCGGGAGCAGGGCATCACCATCGACGTGGCCTATCGCTACTTCACCACCGAGCGCCGCAGCTTCATTGTGGCGGACACCCCCGGCCACGAGGAGTATACCCGTAACATGGCGGTGGGGGCTTCTTTCGCCGACCTTGCGGTGATTTTGGTGGACGCCTCCCAGGGCGTGCTGGTCCAGACCCGCCGCCACGCCCGCATCTGCTCCCTGATGGGCATTCGCCACTTCGTCTTTGCGGTGAACAAAATGGACCTGATTGGCTATAACCGGAGCCGGTTTGAGGAAATTGCCAGGGAAATTCAGTGTCTCGTTCAGGAATTCCGCTGCGATACAGTGAAGATCATCCCCGTCTCCGCCACGGAGGGGGACAACATCACCAGACCCTCTGCAAATATGCCCTGGTATCACGATGGGCCGCTGCTGGCTTTCCTGGAAACGGTGGACGTGTCCACTGCCGATAGCGAGACCGGCTTCACCCTGCCGGTGCAGCGGGTGTGCCGCCCGGACCGAACCTTCCGGGGCTTCCAGGGGCAAATCGCCTCCGGCCAGGTGCAGGTGGGAGACGAAGTCACTTCCCTGCCCTCTATGGAGCGGGCGAAGGTGAAAAAAATCCTCAACGCCGGGACAGAGAATCCCTCCGCCGCCAAAGGCCAGGCCGTCACCCTCCAGCTGGACCGGGAGGTGGATATTTCCCGTGGCTGTGTGCTGGCCTGCGGCGCAAAGCCCTGCCTGGGCGACCAAATCGCCGTCCGCCTGCTGTGGATGGACGACGAGCCGCTGGCCGAGGGTAAAAACTACCTGCTGCGCATCGGCACCCAGAAAAAGCCCGCCGTCATCAGCAACATCCAGTACAAAATCGATGTGAACACCGGGGAGAGAATCCCCGCCGACACCCTCTCAAAAAACGAGCTGGCGGCCTGTGAGCTGGTGGTGTCGGAAAAAATCGTCTTTGACCTGTTCGACAACAGTCAGGATCTGGGTTCCCTCATTCTCATTGACCGGGTTTCCCACATGACCTCCGCCTGCGGCGTGGTCACCGGCGACCTGACCGGCCGCAGCGAGGAGAGCGGCGAAATCACTCCCGCCCTCCGCGCCAGTCAGAAGGGGCAGCGCCCCCAAACGGTCTGGTTCCAAAGCGGCAGCGTTGAGGTGGCCCGGCGGGTGGAAAAACAGCTCTTCGCTTTGGGCCGCCACACCATGACCCTGGACGGCAGCAGCCTGGGCTGGAACGCCAACCGCCTGGCGGAGACCGCCCGGCTGATGAACCAGGCAGGTCTCATCGTTCTGGTGGCCTCCCGGCAGGGCTGCCCCTCCGACGACACAGCCTTTTTGGTGCCTGCCAAAGACGCCGACCCGGAGCAGGTCGTGGCGCTGCTGGAACGTAATTAGCAATTAGCAATGTGCAATTATGTGGGAATCCGGCCCGTTCCCCATCGCCTTGCGGCGAGGCAGGGTACAATAAGGTACAATCATGTATACTGGTTATCCCTTTTGCTCAGCCATGTTGTGATAAGCCAATAGCTTAAAGCTGCAATACGCATCAGGCCGGGCAATCGGAATGACCATAAAAGTCAATCTGGCTATCCCTTTGAATCAGCCGCGTTGTGATAAGCTATTAGCCGTTAGCTGTTAGCTGTTAGTCAGGTGCTGCCAGTTTAAAGCAAATAGATAAAAAGGAAACTGAGAGCGAAACCACCCGTTTG
>JAJQBR010000180.1 GCA_021203185.1 Clostridiales bacterium | reverse complement strand
TGAGTGCTGCATTTTTCGCCGCCTTTTGCTGTAGTCTTTTCTTGACAAACACATCACGACCTTCCTTGCATAAAAGGCACCATCCCGCATAATAAGGACGGTGCCTTTTGTTTCGCTTTTAGCCTACTTTTCCTCCAGTTTTCTTGCAACGTCCTTGATAAACTGAACAATAATGTCTTGCTTGACCGGCGGGAGCTTCAGCAGACACCGGATGGCGGTGGCGTAGTCGGCGGACAGGTTGTTTGCTTCGGCGATGCTCTCCAAATCGTTGATGGGGAAGGGGACGAACATCTCACCCTCGCCGGTGCGGAGCCACGGCTCATTGACATTAAACTCCGCACATATCTTCAAGATCAGGATCCGCACATATCTTCAAGATCAGGAACTCCGGAACGGCTTTGCGGCCCTGTTCCAGGTCATTGACCACGTTCCTGCTCATCCCCAGTCGCTCCCCAAAGGCAGGCTGTGTAAGACCGACGAAAGTACGGACAGCTTTGATTCTGGTGTTCATTTTGTCGCCTCCACGTCAGCTTGCTTGTTGGCGTCAATGTAGCCTGCGATAAACTTCTTAATTTCGGTGGTGGGTGTGGTGCCGTTGGCCTTGCAAGCTGCGCGGAAAGCCTCCAATACCTCCGGTTTCAGATCCAGAGGAAACCGCACATAATGGGAGCGGTTGTACTCCGCCTGACGCTTGTATTTCGGTTCAGCCATGATACGCCTCCCACACACGGGAAACCACATGGAACAAAACGACTCCGCTGTTGGCGATTATTGCGATCCGCAAGATGGTGGGCCACTGGAGAGCAACACCAAGAACCAACAGGGCCACCAGAGAGAAAAACCAAAAGTTATTATTTTTCATTTGCAATACCTCCTGCTTGATGCTATAATGAAATCCCCGAAGGGGGGCGGGAAATTGCTCCCCGCCGGGCTGGGACTTAGGACTTGATGGCTGTAATCAGAGCGGCGATGGCAACGATTGCTTCGATTATCAGCTGAATCACATCCTTGGCCTTCAGCCCTTTTTTCTTGTGCTTTTTCTTGCTCAACCGGTTCACCCCTTCGATGATTAAATTATAACGCCATGACACGTCCGTGTCAAGCGTTTTTTAGAAAAAGATCAAAATTCTTAAAATATTTTCCGTGATTTACAACGAAACACATTAAAAAGACGCCATCCAATAGGAAGGATGACGCCTTTATTTTTTGCGTGTATCATTTATCCATTTTGAACATTTCTCGGATTTCCTCTCTGCTTGCGTCAGAAAAAGCCTGGCTTGGAACGACGTTCTTTGCGTTCTCCCTTGAAGCACGTTCCAACGCTCGGACAAAATCAGTGGCGGTCTGTTTGTCCTTGATGTTGATGCTCTTCAAGATGCTCTTCGTTGCCATTTTTATCACTCCTACCGGATATCTCGTTCTGCTATTTACAAAATCTAAAGCCCCTGGGTTTGGTACTCTCCGTATGGTGGAGGGCTTACTGCCAGGGGCTTCAAGGCGAGACTGCAACCATCTTGTCTTTTTAAGTCCCTACTTCACGGCAAAGGGGTGCCGCTTTTCGATCGTTGCCGATCAAGAATCGGAAACAGGCAAAACAATTCGCTGCCCGCACAAACGTTCAGTTGCATCCGCGAGAAGGTCAGAAGTCTTTTTCATTGCAACAGAAATGCACTTCGTTTTCGCTTCCTCCAAAATTGAATCTCTAGGCTGGCTTTTATCATCCAACTCGAATACAGAAATGGAGATTGCCTCAATAACAGGGGTGTCCGAATCGTTGTTAGTTGCTTTGATATTGACCTTAATGCGAACAGTTTTATCTGAATCGCTATCGGGCAATCTGATGGCTGCATTTGCATAACACACGCCACTGACCGGCCCTTCTGAAGTAGGCATATGAAAATCTAAGTCGCAAATATAAGTTTGCTTGTATTGAAGCATTTCTGCTCACCTCCAGACAACTCCGAGTATTTATCTTTCCTGATTAAAACATGTGTGACGTTTGTTTTTGGAACAAATTGATATGTCGATTTGCGCGAAAAGTAGTCTATGATTACGCAAAGAACACTTTCTTCTCTGCTGGCCAACGCCTGAATTTCTTCATCAAACTCGCCCGGATCAGCGTCCATGTACTCGCCCGCCGTAGGCAGACAGTGCAGGTCAATATCTTCTGCATTGACACGGACAGCAGTGGGGAAATCCTCTCCACGCTTCAATATCACCTGCCAAAGTGGAGCGTTTAGGAACGGGTCTCGGAGTGTGATTTTATCTTGCAAAAGGTCAATGACTCGTCTGGGTGTAGTTTCTGCAATTAGCCATTCCTTTTTGTCGCCGTCCGTCCAATAGCAAGTCGCAATATATAATTTTCCATTGTCACCGGTACAGGTGAACAAAACAGGATAAACGTAGTCTACCAGGACCATATCCATCTGCAAATCAACGCTGTCTATCCTGAATAAAATGTTGCTCTTCTTGCTCATAATCTGCTTCCTCAAAAAACTTCCAAGGTTCGGCACCTTCATATAGCCACCAGTCCACATGATAGTTGCCCTTTTTCTTTTTCACCCATTCTTTACTGCAACAAGATAAGCCACAGCTTGGATCTGTTGTTCCCTTAGCCAACAACCACGGCGGATTATACCTTCCATCATGTGAAACATAACGCCGCAATCCTTTGGGCCGATAAGAGGTAGAAAGACAGTACACTTGAGGATCATCGGGTGATTGCCCAAGCGACACCTTAAATCCATTCTCCTCGTATGTATTAAGGAACGATTCACGTTCGATTTTGCCAGTCTTGCAGGCACGATACACAGTGATGGCCTGCTCTCTCGCGCAGTCTGGCAATTTGATAGAAGCCATATAAGAGGGAAACTTTTTTTGAAGCGCCGCTTCATCCATATTTGACATTCAACCCGGCCTCTCTAATCTGTGTAAACCGCTTACTGCTTATTCAAAAAGCGCGAGACAGTGCTGCCTCGCGCTTTCGGTCTCAACTTGCATGGAGACATCACACCATTATTATATCTCATGACCAAGCCAAAATATACTGGCAAACTCGCCAAACTTTCGGTCAATTTTTTGTAAGTCTGGACAATGCTCACCCGTTCTCCCAGTTTTCTTCCCTCACAATGCGGTATCGGCTGCGTCATGGGGCAGAATCAGATTTTTCAGAGCCTCTTGCAGCACCTGCGAAAAGTTAATATTCCGTTCCTGGGCGGCGGCGTTCAACCACGCAGGGAGCGTGACTGTACGGTTGACAGACCGATTGATTTCAGCCATGCGGACAGACGGCATATATACGTCAATCAGCATTGCCGTTTCACCCTCCTGGGTCTGTACCTGGGTCAGCGGGGTGGGAGCAGGGATTTCCTCCCCATCTTCCTCCAGACCAAACATTACACAGCCCAAAAGCTCACGGGCAGAAAGCAAGGCGTCGGTATCATTTTCTCCGCTGGTTGCCACATCCAAATCCGGGAACACAACCGCGATCTCCTGTCCCGGCTCGTAGGTAAAGACTGCCGGGTAAACATAGCGTTCGACTTTTTTCATGTCTTTTCCTCCTTGTGGATTGAGAGTTTTAAGAAGTCAGGAGGGAGGGCTTACCGGAAGGTAAGCCCGGATTGCCTTTCAATGTTCCGCAGCGTTTTGGGCGGGATGCCCGTGTCAGGGTGTTTCACCGTGACGCGACCCTTTTTTACCGGGTGCTTGAACTGGTGATGACTTCCGACGACATTGACCAGATACCAACCGTCTGCCTCCAAAGCCTTGATGACCTCCCTCGATGAATAACTTTTCACGTTATCCCTCCTGACAAATATATAATAACACATATAAAAACATTTGTCAATAGTGAGAACAAATATTTTTATATGTGTCAATGCGCTTTACACTATTAAATTGTCTGCCCTATCAGGGTTTTCTTTTTGGCTGAGTTCTGTTCAGCCCTTTTTCTTTTCCTCCGCAGACTCTTTCTCCATCGTCCTCATCGCCTCCGCCGTATCCAGCACGAACTGCACGATAGTGTTCTGCTTCTCAGGCGGCAGAGACAGCAGGCTGCGGACGACGGCTGCATACCGAGGGGAAAGCCCGTGAGACATGGCGAGTTCCTCCAGCTTGTCCGTCGGCTCTGGATTTCATCTTGTCTCCTTACGCCGTCTGTTGCTGCCGCATCAACAGCGATTCCCGATACTGTTCCGCAGGAGGAACATCCACGAACTCAACGGTCTTGTCGTAGTTCTCGCGGACGACCTTTTTGATTTCATCCAGCGTAACGTTGAAGAACTCTCGCCGCTGGTTGACGAAGTTCACCTTCCGGTCAGCAAAGGCGTTGTGCAGCGCGGCCTCCAAGCCGGGAGCATCGTCGGTGAAAATCATGGCGTGAACGTCGAAGTTGAACGGGACAGAGGCATCCCCCAATTCGTCCACACGATCCATCGGGTCAAGGCGGCGGGTCATGCCGATTTTATACACATTCTCTCCGAATGCGCCGATGTTGGAAATAATGTACACATACCCGGCCTTCTGGTTGGCGGAACGGTAATCGACATCCTTCATCTCTTGGTCGATGGTGGCGAGCTGCGTCTCCATTTCGGCCTTCTTCTGTTTCAGATCAGCAAGTTCCTTCTCGTCCGTTGCGTTCTGAATCTGTGCATCCAGGCGAGACAGGGCGTTGGAGTAGTGGTTCTGCTCCTTCTCCAGCTTTTTGCGGGCATTCTCCAGCTCTTTGGCGGCTTTGGCTTCTTCACGCTGTTTCTGGCGAGCTTCTTTTGCCGCCTCCTTTTCCTCTTGCTTCTTTACCTGATACTCGTACGCCAGGTGAAGCTCCTGAACCTTCAAAGAGAAATAGGCCGGTGTGATGGAGACCTTCATAATGGTTCCCAGTTTGGAAATGGCATCACGGGAGGCGACCATCCGCTTCTCAGTGGCCTCCAGGTTGTTGAATTTGACCTTCTCAACCAGGACATCGCACTCGCCATTGAAGGCCCGGAGGAGCAGCTTCTGCATATTCCGAACCATCTTTTTGCCTTCTGCCTCGCTCCCGTTTACAGTCCAGGTTGAACTTCCGGTGGCTGCTGTACCGTCTTTCAGCATGGCCTTTTCTTTGGCCCGGAGGTCATTCAACCGCACTTTGTATTCAGCGGAGGTGGCAAAGCTGAACTGAGGTTTGTAAAGGCCGAAACTCTGCATCAAGACTTCTTCCTCTACCTCTACCAGCTGACTTTTGGCTGTGGCCAGTTTGCTTTGCACTTCGGAAAACTCGCTGGCTCTTGCTTCGGCCTCGGCAATAGCTCTCTTTGCGTCTCCTGCTATTTCCTCCGCCTTGCGCTGGGCCTCTGCTACGATCTGGGCCGCTTCTGCCTCAGCAGCGTTCTTTGTCTGCGCAGCAGATTGTTGTGCATCTTCCTTCGCATGAGTTGCTTCTGCATAAGCCACGCTTTTCATTTGGTCAGCGTCCTGCTTTGCAACATCTCTTATATTCGCCGCCTCCGTCTTTGCATCCGTGATGGTTTGGTAACGGGCCAATCTTTCCAAATCGGCGCTGTAGGCTTTGACAGCTTTGCTCTGAATCATATTGTAGGCCACCGTTACGGCAACCAGAACAATACCAACTGGCAGGATGCCAATCAGCAAAACGACAGAGAGCAATACAAGGGGGTGAAAACCAATCCACAGCATCCTTTACAGTGTAGCACAGCTCTTGGAAAGGGGCTATAAAAACTACTACTCTATAATACAAGGAAAATCAAAACAAAACGGAGGAAAACACCATGAAAACCACCTACAGACTGAACGGCAAGAAAATCACCCAAAAGAAGCTCATCGAGCTGACTGGAGCAGACCGAGTGAAGCGGCTGACCGAAGATGCAAAGGAAGCCTACATGGAAGACCCAGCAACTGAGTTGGATTACTTCCTCGGACACCAGAAAATGCTGAACATTCAGTTTTCTTGAGAAAAACGGATGGGGAGGGGAGCCGACAGGCTCCACCTCCCGCCGATGGTGTACAATCGCCAAAAGCCGCCTGTTTATTTGTGCAGATTATTCTCAGAATTAACTTGCTATTACAGGGAAATAGAGCGAATATGCACACAACAAAGGGGAAACCCGAACAAAAAGGAGAAAGAACCATGAACAACAATTTTGCCGAAGAGTACGAAATCCGAAAGACCATCGAGGCCGCTTACCAACTGGGCCAGAGCAAAGGAGACCAGGCAATGATCGAGGCGGCGCAGACCAGCATGAAGCAGTTCAACGAGATGATGGTGCAGAAGGGCGAAACCTACTGCACGGTTTACAAGCTCTACACAGAGGCCCAGGTTCGCGGCAATGCCTACCTCGACCTGCGCGAGAACATTTGGGACAGGGATGTGAAAGCACTGATCGACGCTTTCCGCGAGTACGGCATCGACCACCTCACCTTCAGCTCCGGGTGGACAAGCACAGTGGAGACCGCATGGCTTTTTCTTCAGAACGGCTGCAAGCTGGAGGGGATGGTCGAACTGCACGGAGACCCCAAATTCTCCTTCACGGCTGGAGAGTTGGAGTATGAGACAGTCCACGGTTACCTTTTCAGCGTCAAGTAAGGGGCAGATTTCCGGGGCGGCGCACTTGAAAATCGCCGCCCTGAAAAACTTGCAACTTTTTCGGTGCGTTTGCCCCTTTTGGCTTGTGTGCAGTTTTGTGTGCAGTCAAACAGGCATAAACAGGCATATACGGGCATTAGCAAAAACGGGGGCTCGATTTTGGTACAAATTTTTTTGCAACTTCTTAACCCATAAAACCGTCTAAAAAGCAGAACAAACCCGGCTTGAATCACTCCAAGCCGGGTTTATCGTTGGTACACCCGAAGGGACTCGAATTATTAAGTCAGATTGTTAATTGAACATTTTTAGCGTTAAATAACCGCTGGAAAAACTGCATATCAGAGAGTTTCTTCACGTTTTCTCTTTTTTACTTTTATTTCCCTTTATCCTCTAAGGGGTAAAAAGTGGGGTAAAATGGGGTATAGGATTTCAGAACTTTTTCGGACCTTTCCCGCCACACAAAAAAGAGGCTCCCCGCTGATACAGGGAACCTCTCTTTGTTTGTGTGTCCTCCCCTCCCCTACCGCTCCGGGTGGTGGTGGGTGTCGTTTTTCGCGCTGGAGCGGGCCTGTAGCCCCTCTGTGGAACGGTTTGGAACGGGTAGGGAAACGGGCCTGGAACGGTTTGGAACGGCTCAGGAACGCCGTGGAACGGCCCACGGAACGACTTGGAACGCACCCCGGAACGGTTTGGAACGGCTATTCTTGCCCCTCTCCCCCGTTTGCAAGCCTCCAGACCTGTGACTTGCTCATGCCGAATTTATCGCCGGTTTCCTTGTAGCTGTGGCCGCTCTGGAGGTAGGCCAGTACCGCCGCCTCTTTGCTTTCCGCCGCTTCCTCCGGCCTCCAGGCGGCGGCCTCAGCCTCTGCATCCGCGGCTCTCTGTTCGGCGTCCTGGGCGCGTTGTGTAGCCTCTTGAAGCTCCTGTTTCATCCGGTCCAGGGCGTTGCCCGTGTCCTGGTTGTACCTCGCCACGGACTTCCAGTTGATAGCCTCAGAGCGCCACTGGTCGGCGTTGGTCTCGGCCTCGGCCAGCTTCTTTTTCAGCTGCTCCACCTCGGATTGTCTGCCCTCCATGCCGCACAGGTAGGCCAGCAGATACACGGCCTTGTAAGCTCTTGCAAGCTCATCCTCGTTGCACTCCATCCCCAGGGCTTGGTGGAGAAGGGCGCGGGTCTGTCTGCACCCGTCATTGTCCCATGCGGTCCCCGGTTCCCACTCCCCGCCGTGGGTCAAGTGGGCCAGCACTGTGTCAACCTCCGGGCTTTGTTGCACCTCCCAGGCCAGCAGCCACGCTTTACGCCTCCACAGGGCCACAGCCACGCACCCGGCGGCCAGCAGAATCAGCAGCACCGCCACAATCGGGGCCTCCATAACGGCCATAGCAGCGGCCATAGCCACAAGCAGGATAGAAAGTATCATCATAGAGCGGGACAGCGGGGGCAGGCAGCGATTCAGGCAGCCCCACGGGTTGAACCAGATCACGCAGGCCAGCTCCCCCACAAGGCAAATAGCCACGGCAACGGGGTGAATCCGCTCCGGCTGACACCCGGCCACCACCAGGGCCAGCAGAGGGACGCCACAGGCGATTATATCGGCGCGGGCGTGGAGCATCCCGGCCAGATACTCCACCCGCTGGTTAAAATCTTCCTGCGTCTTAATCGGGCCTCTCATGGTCTCACCAGTTGCCGAAGGCCAGCCCTAACACGCCCATCAACAGGGCCAGCACCCCCACGCCAACCATGGCGGGGCCATCGTGAAGGGCCAGAGCCGCCGCACCCACGGCCAGAGCTACCAGAGACAGCACCCGGTCAACGGGCAAGGGGTTATCAAAAGGGCCGCGCTCGTTTTTCCGCTCGTTCATGCTACACCCTCCCCTTCCAGGTGATTCTCCACCGCCTCGACATCATGAAGGCCCAAAGACCGCCATTCTTCCAAGACGGTAAACGCATAGCCCGCCGTCTTTGCCCCGTGAATCATGGAGCGGTCAACGGCCATCACAACCACGTCAAAGCCAACTTCCCGCACCCAACGGGCCAAAATGCGCCGGTTCCCCCGGCTCAGCGACAGGCCGCACTTGTCGAAATAGGCCACGCAGTCCTGAAAATCCCGTGTGTTCTCCCCGTCCGGCGTCCCCGTCTCGGTCTGCGTCCCCCCTGAAACCCCCATAGACTGGGTGACAGGGACAGGGACACTTTCAGGAACAGGTTCAGGTTCAGGGACAGGGACACTATCAGGGTTTTCGGAAAACCTTTTGCTTTCCGGGTTAAAAAAATCGGTCTCAGCAGAAACCTTTTGCTTTTTGGGCCGTCCGCCCTTAGCTCCGGCGGCCTTGCGCTTCTCACAGGTGGCCTCATACTTTGCCCGGTCCCGCTCCATGCTGTCACGCACGAAGGAAAAGGCCAGGGACACCAGCGGGTCAGACAGGGCCGGTTCCGCGCCCCGGTTGAACTGGAGCATAGCCCGGAACAGTTGCCCCATCTGGGCGTCCGACAACATGGCGGTTTGTTTCTCTATCTCGTTGCGCACAACAAACGATTCTTTCATTGTGTAGCTCTCCTTTCCAGCAGGATAGCACGCCGATAGTTGGCGCTATACTGCAAAATCGTGTCCAGGTAAAGGTCAGGGGGCAACACGGGCTCGAGAACGTTCATCCAGAAACGCAGCCGCTCTGCCCATCCTCCCCGGTGTTTCGGTGTAGAGGCCAGCCAGTGGCGCTGTTCCGGGGAAAAGTCCAAAAACAGCGCGCCAACTTGCGCGTTGCCGTCGTACATCATCATTCCCTCCATCGTATCAAGCCAGGACGCGCCGACGATGTACTCTTTCACGGGGTAGACAGCTTGCACTCGGACGGCCCCGTTTTGCCGCGCTTCCCGCACAGCGGGGAACAGCCTTGCAGTGGCAACAATGTCTTGAAAAATCGCTGTCATTCCGAATCCTTTCTTGACGAGCGGGGAGGACGGCGGTACAATAACACCGTCCTCCCCTGTGTGGGTAGGTGCAGGGCCTCTTGTGCTTGGTTTGGTCGCCGTGTAGCACAAGGGGCTTTTTTAGCCGATGGTGAAGCGGGTAGTGGTGACCTGCTTCATGTACATAGCGGCCTCTTCGGGGTTTTCCCGGCGGAAAGCGGCGGCGTCGAAGCGGGTTTGCTTGACGTTCTTCCAGCTTGCGCTCCAGCCGTCCCCGGCCAGATCTTCCCGGCCAGCCTCGACCATTGCCCCCTTGAGGGCGTCGGTCAGGGCCTCAGCCTCTTCCTGGAGGCGGGCGATTTCAGACTTGATGGCCAGCAGCTCCAGAGCGGTTTCTTCAATGCTCATCGTGTTCACCTCCCCTCAGAACGGACAGCCGGGGACCCGCGCCCACTCGTTCAGGGCGTCCAGGTAGCGGTTGAACGCCTCCATGTAAGCGTCCGTGTCAACGTGGATAACGTTCACGATATAGTCCTTCATGTCCGGCTCCAATGCCAAAAGCTCGGCGGGAATCTTCATTGTGTGGCTCCTTTCGGGCTGTGGTGGGTGGTTCAGGGTGCGCGCCGGGGGGGGGCTTTTCAGAGCTACCGTCTTTGAGGGCCTATTCCGAATCCCGTCCCGGTCTTGCCTTGCCGTCTTGCTGTTACCCGTCAGCCTTGGCTCAACCGTGTTCAATTTTTTATCAGGTCAGGCGGCGGGAGGCGTTGCGTTGGGAGTTCCTCGGGTTTCTCGTGCGTATCCTGTTCCGCTCTTGTCATGTTCTCTTAACCTTTGCTTGACCTGTTCCCCTTCCTTCATCGTGATTACATTTTACACGTTTTTTCGTGTTCTGTCTATTGACATATTGCACGAATTATCGTGTTAATCTTTGTACATATTTACACTTGCAATCGTGTAAATCTTGGTATATAATCTTGTACAGTGGGAGAGGTATCGTTATTTTTCAGGCACCCACAGGAAGGGGAGGGGTCAGAGTTGCCCATAAAATACAAGTTCGACATTCTTCCCGCCTTAAAAGCGGCGGGTTATAACACGTCTCGGCTCCGGCGGGAAAAGCTGCTTGCAGAATCCACCATCCAGGCACTACGCACCGGGAAAATGATTTCTCTCGACAACATTTCCCGTATCTGCGCCATGCTGAATTGCCAGCCGGGGGACATCCTGGAGTATGAGCCGGAGGAAGGGCAAAAAGAAAAGCCCCCAGAGGGGACTTGACAGAAGGGCCTCCAGGCGGCTATAATAAACATAGAAACAGGCGCTGCCCGACAACGGTTTGCGCCCTGGTAGATTACAGAAGAGTAACCGTCTCGGGTAGCAAGGTGAGGCGGTTACTTCTTTTTGTTATTGGACTGAATGAACAGCCCACAAACGCCGATAATAACGAGACAGAGAGTAAGTACTTCCATCGTGGTCATAAGGCAGGCCCCCTTTCCTTTCAGATCAGGGGCAAAAGAAGCTGCCCCTGTGAAGGGGCAAACCGCCGCCGTATTGGACAGCGCCCTGGCCCACAAGGGGCCATCGACAGAATAACACAGGAAACGACAAAAAGCAAGCACCCTCAGGTGGTGCAAAATAAAAATTGAATCTCCATAAAAAACGTGCCAAAAGTGCCAAAAGCCCCCCATCCGACTTTTGGCACATTTGGCACACTTTTTCTACAGACTGAAAAAGCCCCCTCCGGTGTGGAGAGGGCTTTATTTTACAGATGGTTTTCGCGGTATTCCTCAATGGATCTCTGAACCGCCACAATCCGCTTCCAGCTTTCCGGGTCCCAATCTTCCTTGTTCAATGTCATAATTTGGTCTACCTCTTTTTGCGTGTACACGGTCATACAATCCTCAACGCCGAAAATTTCAAAGGCACAGATACGAGCGTCAAACGCCATAATGCCAACAGGCGGCAAAAAGTCACCGTTGTCGTAGATGTCTACGGTCTTTTTCGCGTCGTCCAGTCGCTTTTTGATGTTCTCGAACATTAAAACTCACCTCCCCCATCCAGATTTTCAACACGCCGCTCCAGTTCGTCCATCTGCTTCTGCAAGTCGGTGGACGCCGCCAACCTCAACGTAAATTCCAGCAGCGAACGGGCCGCCGTAATTCGCGTTTGGGCGTTGATCGTGGTATCGCCCATGACCTCATCGAAAACCCCCATAGCCTCAGCAGAGCGCACTCGCCCCACATGGACCGCATCCGCCAACATCGTCCTCAGCCCCTCGTTATACGCCGCGGAAAACTCATCATCTTCCCTCAGCCACCGCCGCAACGTCCCCTCGGAGATACCCGCCTCTTTTGCGGCCTCCGGGATGGAATTTGACGACAGCAGCGCCGATAGACCACGGGCTTGTTTTATGGTCAAAGTTGTTACCCCCCTTTTCGATATTCGTTTTCGTAGAGTTTCAGCCAATCGGTGAGATTCATCGTCACCCGCCACGCTTCCCGGTTTCTCCGGTGGAATACGGCGGGGAGGCCGTCCCGGAATCGCTCAGAATCGCGTTCTGCTTGCTCCAGGGCGGCGGTCAGGTCCAGCCGTTCCACCCTTTTACATTCGATGTGAACACCGGGGAGGCCGGTTAAATCCGGCTCTGCCCCGTAGCTCACCGCCCGGCCAGGGTGGACATCATACCCATATTCCGAAAGGATACGGGACAACTCCAGTTCCCCGCCTCGTCCTTTTCGCTGCGACTTGTTCCCCATGATTACCCCCACTTGTCGTTGTTGGGGAGATACGCCATTGCCCGGTCAATTCGCCGCTGTACCGCCGGGGAAGGTTCCCCGTGAAGCCGGTCACAAGATTTACCGGTCCAGGCCATACACCCGTCGCCGGTACAGTGGAAGTCTTTGACCTTGCCGCCCAGGGCAAAAGGGCAAAGGGGCATTTTTCTGATTTGCTCCGTTGTCATTGGTATTACCTCCTAAAAATGATTTTTTGATTCTCTGAAAAAACGTGCCAAAAGGGACAAAAGGCTTTTGGCACTTTTGGCACACTATTTTCACGTAAGCCAAAACGGATTTACGCGGATTATCTCAGTAGGGCGGCCACCTGTCAGGCTCCGGTCTATCCTGATATACTCTCGTTCCTCCAGCATCTTCAGCGCCGGGGCCATCTCATCCGCCCGCTTGAATCTCCGGCAAATCCTCCGTAATTCCCGCTTGCTCACCTCCGGCTCCCCCAGACGCTGGAGCTTCTGGGAGATGTATTTTGCATCTCCCACGTCCGGGTCTGCCCCGGCCTCGGTGAAAATGCTCTCGGTGTGTTTGGCCAGGCACCACCCGACGGCCTCAGCCGCTTGCAGCCATTCCACCTCTACCCGGCTGTTTGGGTCTTTCCCATCGGAGAGGGCCGCGCACAGGTGGAATAATGCCGCTATCCTGAACACATAGCCGGGGAATTTGTTGCCCCAACTTTTATCAAAGTCCAACCTCCCGCCATCCAGCAGTTCCCGCTCTGCCTCATCGCCGAACCTCCCCGCCTCTCGTTGGGCCTCATCGGTGAAGTATAGCATCACCGGTTTTTCGGCCTCCAGTTGTAAAGCGCGGTAGATCATGCCCTCATAGTCAAGAAGAATGTCGTCGGGGATGTTCTCCACGCTCCACCGCCGATTACCCGCCGAACTCTTGCAGTTGGCATATAAAAACCGTTGTACCAATCCGCGCCCGGAAAAGGTGGGATTGTTCACGAAGTCTTTAATGGCCGCCGGTTGTGCTCCCAGGGCTAAACTCAGGTGTGGAGCGGGGATAATGTTGGAGGGGCGGCCAATCCTGTCAACCCGAATACTGGAACCATCAACGCCTTTCAAGTAAGGGTCAATGCTGGAATTGCTATCGTAGCGGCCCTTCAAGCTGGTAAACAGCCCCGGCTCATCACTGGCAACTAGCATCGAACCATGCTTGTCCAGCAGGTCAACCAACTTTTCGGGGGTGGTATCATCGGCCAGCACCCGAAACTCTACTTCATCATCGAAGTCGTCAAGCTGTTGGTTTAAGCCCTCCAGTTCCGCCTCCAGGTTGGAGCGGTCGGCCCCTTTGCCTTTCATCAGTTGGCCCTCTACGGCCTTTATGCGCCCCTCCAGTAGTCGCCGCTCTTGTTGGTTGCGTTGGATGTCCGGGCCTTCATCCTTCAATCTTGCCGCCTCGTAGTCGTTCATAGGGGCGGTCAGGCGTTGGAACACGGGGGTCTTTCTTTCGCCGGGAGCGGCCACCGCAACGGTGTATAGGCTCAACTCCGTAGTGAACCCCGGCTTGACGAACATCCTGAATTTTCCTTGAAATACCCCGGCCAGCACACCCAGGGCCAGCACACCCGGCATGGCGGGGTCTACCTGGTAACATTCCGCCACCGCCGCCACGAAAGAGGATAGCGGCGGGGGAAGCTTGTCCACCGGAAAAGGGGGAAGTTCCACCGTGTAGAAGGGGACAGGGGGAGACCAGGGACCGCCGGGCGGGTCAGGCTCGAAGCTCTCACCTCGTTCCTGTATCCGGCTCACGCTGTCGTGAATTTCCTCCAGGGTTGCCCCGCTGTCCCGTAGCCGTTTGTATTCCTCCATGCTGATATTTGACAGCACCTCGGACAGCATCCGGTCATCATTGCTCATTTGCTTCACCCTTCCTGGCTACCCACGCCTCCAGCGCTTGGACGGACACCAACCAGCGCCGCCCCACGCGGAAGCTCGGAAACGTCGGGTCGTGCATCAAAGCATAAGCCGCGTTTGTGCCAATTCCCAGGGCCTCAGCAACACCTTTTGCATCCAGGGTCAATCTCTCGCTCACTTGCTCACCCCCTCCAGTTTGTCCAGCGCGGCCAAAACGCGGCTCAGCCGCTCGCCGGTCAGTTCTTGCCGCATCCAGACGGTCAAGTTCCCGGAACTGATACCCACAGCCTGGGCCAGTTGCCAGTAGTAGAAGCCGCCTCTCTCCATCCGCTCCCGGATTTCCCGGTTTGTTTTGTTTTTCATCGGATACCCCCTATTTTTTGCGGTTGCTCTTGACATCCGCTGTTCTTGCTGTTATTATAGCGGTAGATGGACTGTAACTCAATACACCGCATTACGAAGAATGGAGGAATTTTATTAGTGAAAACCGTAAGTAATTACAGTATTATAAAAACAAGGATACAATCCCAGTATGAGGCGGTCAACCTCAAGAGAGAAAAGGCCGGTCAGCCTAAATTTACCCACGAAAGTTTTTCGGAGGCTTGCGGCGTCTCCGTGAACACCGTTGACAAGTGGCTGGGGTGGAAAAGTGAGGCAAATCCCAAAGCAGACAACCTTGTCGCCCTTGCCGACGCTCTGGAATGTGACGTTGAATACCTGTTAGGCGTCCAGGATACCCCCCGCCGCGACGTTTTCAGCGTCTATACGGCCACGGGGTTAAACGAGGCCGCCGCCGACAGGCTTGTAAACATGGCGAAAAAAGAAAATAAGTCGGAACACGAAATAAAACATCATGATATGCTTCTCTCTATCATCTCTGCCCTGATTCTTTCCGATGTTCCGGTCTGCATCGCCCCGGCGATATATGGGAAAGCACGTGAAGGTTCTATTCGCTACAGCAAAACGGAATGGGAGTTCCTTTCCGCTGAGGCGAATGTTGCACTTCAAAAGTTGAGGGCGCAAGAGAGTTTGTTCCTGTTTATCAATAAATTGCGGGAAGAAAACGGCCTCGACCCGCTTAAATAGGAGGGATATCATGGCGAAGAAAAATAGAAGCGCCCACGGGTCCGGTACTATCCGCCACAGGCCCGACGGTCTGTGGGAGGCCAGGTTTACTTACACCGACGACCTGGGCCAGCCCCGGCGGGAATCCATCTACGGCAAAACACAGAAGGAATGCCGCCAAAAGCTCACCACCACGCTCGCTCAGGTGGAAAAGGGGGCCTATCACAAGGGCCAGCGGTACACCGTGGGGGAGTGGATCGCGGAATGGCTTGAAACGTATGGGACGACGTGGAAGCCCTTGACCGCCAGAGACTACAGGACAAAGTCAGAGCGGTACATAATCCCCAACATTGGAAACGTGCAACTTTCCGCCCTCACGCCGGTACAGGTGCAAAAATTTGTAAACAAGTTGAGCCGGGGCTACAAAGGGCAGGCCCCGCTCGCGCCGAAAAGCGTGAAGAACATCCACGGGCTGTTGCATAGCGCCCTGAAACAAGCTGTTTCCTCTGGTATCCTCCAGTCAAACCCGGCGGACAATACCAAACTGCCAAAGGTGAAGAAACCGGCCTTGAAGCCCTTGATGGACGAAGATGTGGCGCGCTTCCTTGAAGCGGCAAAGGGGGACCGGTTTGAGCGGCTGTTTGTGGTAGACCTGTTCTCCGGTCTGCGTCAGTCTGAATTGCTGGGTCTCCAATGGGGAGACGTAGACTTTACCGCCGGAACGCTCACCGTCCGCCGACAGCTCCAGAAGCAGAGAGACGGAAGTTATATCTTCCTCGACGAAACCAAAAACGGGAAAGACCGTGTTGTTCCCATTTCCCCCGGTGTGGTCTCCGTTTTGCGGGAACAGAAGCGCCAACAGGCAGAGTGGCAACTTGCCGCCGGTACAGGGTGGTCAAATCCACACGACCTGGTATTTACCGACGAAGCGGGGAACCACCTGAAACACAACACCGTTTACAACCACTTCAAGGCCATCGTGAAGCAAATCGGAATGGAGGGAACCCGGTTCCATGATCTACGCCACACCTGCGCTATCATGGCTTTACAGTCCGGGTGCAGCGTCAAGTCTGTTCAGGAAATGTTGGGCCACTACTCCAGCGCGTTCACGATGGACACTTACGCCGCCGTCTCCAAGACGATGATGGAGGACACCCGTGCCCGTATGGAAGAGCTTTTCGACGCCGCTTCTGGAGGCGAAAAATAGGCGTAAAGAATCTCTAAGGGGTAAAAATTGGGGTAAAAGAAAAAATCCGCTCGTAGAGTTTGAACTTTACGAGCGGATTTTCTATTAAAACAAAGAAATTCCCGCTAATTTGAAAACAAATCAACGGGAATCAGTTGGTACACCCGAAGGGACTCGAACCCCCACCATTCAGAACCGGAATCTGACGCTCTATCCATTGAACTACGGGTGCATATCTCCAACGTGTTTATTATAACAGCCTTCTCCCCAATTGTAAACCCTTTTTTCCGAAAAGTGGCCGGTTTTTTTCGCAAATTTTCTCCTGGAGGTTGAGCAGTTTTCAGAAGTGTGCTACAATAATACCTTGCTCTGGCAGAGACAAACAGGGAGGGAACCAACGTGAAACAGACCATCCGCGTCGTCAATCTGGAGGCGGGAATGCCCACCGTAGACCAGGCGCTCCGCCGTCTCAGCGGCGAGCTGTACACCAGCCGCCGTATGGGGTGCCGGGCGGTCAAGCTGATCCACGGCTACGGCAGCTCCGGCAAGGGCGGCAAGATCCGGGTGGCCATCCGCCGAGAACTGGGCGGGCAGAAGCTGCGAGGCCAAATCAAAGATTACATTCCCGGCGAGGAGTTTTCCATTTTCAACAGCGCCACTCTCCAGGCGTTTTCCCTGGCGGAGGACCTGCGGAACGACAAAGACCTGGACCGGTACAACAACGGGGTCACGTTTGTGCTGTTGTGAACCACAACTTTGAAAGAGAGGAAGAAAAATGCGTACAAAACAGAAAGAAAATAAAGCATCGGGATTCTTCGGGCATTTGGTGCAGATTATCACTGTGGTTATTCTTGTGATAGTGGCGCTGCTTATCGGCTCCTATATCACAGCCAACGGATTAACCAGGGAGACATCCTCTGGAAGCGAGACTGTGGAAATTGGGTTTGAGGATATCGGAGAACTGGTCACCCAGTCCGCCTACTGCAAGGAAATCAACACCACAAACAGCGCAAAAAACCTGTTTGGGTTCACGCTGCCCTTTACTCAGAGCACCTACATCTACAGCTATGGCGTGGAGGTCAAGGCGGGTTATGATTTCAGCGCCATCACCTGGTCGGTGGAGGACACCACCATCGAAGTGACGCTCCCGGAGGCAAAGGTGTTGAGCTGTGAGCTGGACTTGGACTCTTTCCAGGTGTACTACGAGAAGGAGAGTGCTTTTAACCACATTACCCTGGAGGAGAGCAACGAGGCTCTGCAAACCCTCACGGACAAAGCCAAGGAGAGCGCTATTGCCGATGGCCTGATGGACAACGCCAGAACCAACGCGGAGACGATTTTGGCAGCGTTTTTCAGCAGCGCCTTTGATTTAGACGAATACGAGTTGAAATTTGTGGTTCTATAATAATTGTTGGGGTCAGGTAAAGCACCTGGCCCCAAATATACGAA
>JAJQBR010000175.1 GCA_021203185.1 Clostridiales bacterium | reverse complement strand
CGTCCGGCATGATAACAGCGGCCTCCTTCACCACCTGATAGGTGTCCACCAGGCTCGTGACCATCTCGATAATCTCATCCATGAACGCCGCCGGAGAATACTCTCCACGCTCAATTTTCAGCAGCTTTTCCTCCCAATCTGCTGTCATGGAGGCGGATTGAAGCTGTTCAGGCAGTACAGTGATGAGGGCGCTGCCCTTTTCCGTGGGAATCAGATTCTTGGCCTTTTTGTCGCCTTTGCGCTCCAAAAAGCCCCGTGTCACCAGCCGTTCGATGATACCGGCTCGGGTGGCCGGGGTGCCAATACCCTTGCGTCCTGCCTCGTCTGGCATTTCATCCGCACCGGCTCGCTCCATAGCGGAGAGCAGGGTGTCCTCCGTGTAATGGACTTTGGGTTTCGTCTGGCCCTCCTTGACCTCGGCAGACACCACCGGGAAGCTGTCACCCACCTGCATCATGGGCAGGGGTGTACCCATTTTCTCGGTCTTTCCGGGCTTTTCAATGGCTTTCCAGCCTACGTCCAGAACCGTTTTCCCCTTGGCGGTGAAGGTCTCCGCACCGCACCGGAACTCCGCAACGGTCTCCACATAATGATAGTGCGGGGCGACGGAGGCCAGCAGCCTAGTGGCAATCATGCGCAGAATTTCCCGTTCCCCGGAAGGGAGTGCGGACAGGTCTGCCGTTCTGCGCTCATGGTGGGGATCATGGCGTGGTGGTCGCTTACCTTTTTGCTGTTGATGATGGGCTTTACCAGCATCTCGGAGGGAGCAGCCTTGCCGGTCAGCGTTGCGGCCACCCCCACCAGCGCAGGAACTTTCTCTGCCATATCATCGGTCAGATAGCGGCTGTCTGTACGGGGATACGTGGTCAATTTTCGCTCAGATGCGTTTTGCCAAGGGTATTTTTCATTTTTCAGATGTCACCGTTCAATACATAGCAAAAGGGTCTGCAGGTGCAATAAAGCACTTGCAGGCCCCTTAAGGCATGACGCTGTCTTGGAGGTTTATGGCTTACGTCACTGTGTCTACCTTCACAGGTTCATATTGCTGTCATTCTCTTCTTTGGCTCAAAGTTGGAGACTATATATGCTTACTAATCTACATCACTCTCTATCTCTCGGATGACCTTAGCCGGTACCCCTCCAACCACGCAGTTATCCGGCACATCTTTCGTGACCACAGCGCCTGCCGCCACCACCACGTTATTCCCAATGGTCACGCCTGGCAGGATGGTCACATTCCCGCCGATCCACACGTCGTTCCCAATGGTGACGGGCTTGGCAACGCCCAAATGCTTTCTTCGTCCTGCGGGGTTCATGGGGTGATTTACTGTGGAAATCAGCGTGTTGGGACCGATCATCACATAGTCCCCGATGGTCACAGGAGCGATGTCCAAAATCGTCACGTTGTAATTGCAGAGAAAGTTTTCCCCCACGGAAATATGCAGACCGTAGTCGCAGTTGAACCCCGGCAGCAGAGACGGGTTTTCCCCTGTGTGGGCAAACAACTCCTTGATGACAACTGCGCGGGCGGCCTCGTCCGTCTGCGGGATCTTCTCCAACCGCCCGCACAGTTCAATGGCTCGCAGCTTTCGGCTGTTCACGCCTTCATCCCAAAAGTCATATTCCAAACCGGCGTCCAGTTTTTCCAGTTCTGTCATATTCTTACCTCCTCGTTCCAAGCACTCTTTTGATTTGCGCTTCTTTTGCCTGCGGGAGAAGCGACCTCAAATACTGCTCGATTCGTTCACCGGATTCCTCCGGCGCGCAGCGATAAACGGCGTTTCGGAAACCTGTGCCAAAAAACTGTTCCGGCGTGGCATATCTGGCAAGCCCCCAGCCGTAGGCGTTGCCGTACTTATCCCTTGCGTATTCAAAATCCGCCGTGACCACATATCCCTGCATTTGAAGACGGTTGACGATAGCGTCAAATTCGCCCCGCTTTGGGATACCAGTTAGCCGCCGCCACTCCTTCGAGAGCAGGGAGGGGTACGCCGTAAGGATGTCATAGACCTTTTTATCTTGGATACGAGCCAGTCCATCGTCATATCTTGCATCAAAATCATAGCCGTCCCTGCGGTAATTGGCAAAGTCGCAGTACCATTCCCGGCTGATAAAACCCGCTTTCCCGGCGAAAAACTTCCCATAGGCACAGCCGGTCTTACGAATCACCGGCCCTTTCCACTCCCAGGGGCCGTCTACGTTTTCTGCGAACCAGTATTCAGACGGGGTGTGTTCCTCCACGGAAAAGCCAGGGATTTTGTTTTTCAACAGAGGAAGAAATCCGTACTCCTGAACCATATCCACAAGATCATTTTCTGAGCAAATCAGATATTCCATTGGCTACCCCCTTATTCATCCGCCAGCAGTTTTTGTGTGCGTCAGCGCCCGGAATAATCGTGACGATTCCAGCCAGTCCGTTGATGTACCGGCAGCCCATCACCCCATAAGCTGCCCCAAGGGTCAGGCTCAGGAAAATACGGGCCGCCACACCGTCCGGCGGACTAACCGCCATGCTCAGAGGAGCAAAGCCCAGCCCGCTGTTGACAAATATCATTGTAATAGAAATTGCGCCGAATTGCAATGCCTCACTGGCAGCGAATGACTAACAGCTCATTTGAATACCCCTGCCGCCCGGCTTTCGCCGGAGCGACAGGGGTATTTCCCGTTTTGCAAACCTGTTTGATTTGATTCTGTGTTTACGCCTTGCCTGCGCAGCCGCAGACCTGCATTTTCTGCATGACGTACTGCTTGACTTCCTCCCGGCCTTTAGCATTGTACTTTTTCGGGTCAAACACCTGCTGGTCGTTGAAAATCACGCTGCAAACGCCTTTGGAAAAGGCGATGCGCAAATCGGTTGCGTAGTTCACCTTGCAAATGCCCCGCCGGATGCACTCCCGCACCGTTTCGTCCGGCACCCCAGAGGTGCCGTGCAGCACCAGCGGGATGGAGACGATCTGACGAATTTGGCTCAGGCGTTCCACATCGATTTTGGGGACGCCTTTGTAAATGCCGTGGGCGGTGCCGATGGCGACGGCCAGAGAGTCGATGCCGGTGGCCTCCACAAAGGCGGCGGCCTCCGCCGGGTCGGTGTAGGGGTTGCCCTCGCCGCCGTTCAGGTCATCCTCCTTGCCGCCCACCTTGCCCAGCTCGGCCTCCACAGGGATGCCGGAGGGGTGGCAGGCGTCCACAACGGACTTGCTCAGCCGGATGTTTTCTTCAAGGGACTGGTGGGAGCCGTCGATCATAATGGACGTATACCCTGCCCGGTAGGCCCGCATCGCCAGGTCAAAGCTGTTGCCGTGGTCCAGGTGCATCACCACCGGGACGATGGCCCGCTCTGCGGCGGCTTTGGCGTTGGCCAGGTAAAATTCCGGCCCGGCGTAGCGGAGGGTGGAAGGTGTTGTCTGGAGGATGACCGGGGCGCGCAGTTCCTCAGCCGCCGCCACCACCGCCTGCACCATCTCCATGTTCTCCACGTTGAAAGCGCCCACGGCGTAGCCCTTCTTCTGGGCGTCCAGAAGCAATTCCTTGCTGGTGGTCAGCATGGCCGCGCCCTCTTACTGTCCCACGGCGGGAGCAACGGTGGTCTGTCCCGCCGCATACTCGTAATCGTAAGCGAACTGGGTCACGCCGTCCAGGGCCAGCTCTCTGGGGTCGCTGTCCAGGGTGCCATTCCGCACCGCCGCATACTGGACGGGCATATACTGGTGGAGCATATTGGCCGGAATGGGATACCGTCTCAGGTTGTCGAACAGCTTTTCGATGATGGCGGTGATCTTGGGGTCGCCGATGTAGTACCGCACCCGGTCAGAGAAGCTGTACTTCCGGGCCAGCGCCAGCTGTTTCAGATTGCCGTGGTAGTGCTTCTGCCAGTTGTTGGGGTTGTCAATCATGGAGTGTTCCAGCGCCTCAATGAGATACGCCTGCTCCTCGGCAGGGACCAGCTCCTTCTCCATCAAGCTCAGGGAGAAAAGGGCTTCCCGCAGGCCGTAGGTCAGGGCGGGGCCGACTTTCAGGATGCAAATGCCGTCCTCCACCATCTTCCGCAGGCAGTCGGCGGTCTGGTAGTCGGTGGAGTGACCCTCAAACACCACCTCCGGATAGTCCTCCAGCTTGGCGCACAGGTCGGAGGCCGCCTGACGGTCATAGAGGAACACCTGGTCGTCGCCGAACTCCACGCCGGGCTGCACCACCACGGCGATGACATCCTTCCAGCCCTCGGCCACGCCTGCCTCCGCGAACATCCGCTTGTAGGTGCGGACGGTGTCCTCAAAGGCTTCGGGCTTGGTGACGGCCAGGGTGTCCTCCGCCTCCTGCGCGCCGCCGGGGATGGGGACCTCAGAGCCGATGATGAACACGGGGCGCATGGCGGTGGGCTTCTCCTGGAGCAGGTCGGCATAAGCTTTCATGCAGACCTTGTAGAGCTGGACGCCCCGGCGGGCGATGGTCTCGGTGGAGAGCAGACCCTCCGGGTCGTCTGCCACCTTCATGCTGGTGTCCAGGTGGATTTTGGTGAACCCGGCCCGCACGTACTGGTAAACCAGCTCCTCGGAGAGGGCCATAGCCTCCGCTTCCGGTTTGTCCTGCCAGGTCAGCGGGCCAAGGTGGTCGCCGCCCAGGATGACCAGATGCTCCGGCACACCCAGCTTCTGGGCCATGTCCAGCACTTTGTTGTAATAGTCCTTGGGTTTCAGGCCGGTATAGCCGCCGAACTGGTTGGACTGGTTGGCGGTGGCCTCGATGAGAACCGGGGTGTCCAGCAGTTTGGCCCGGCGGAGCAGCAGCTCAATGACCATTTCGTTGCCGGTGCAATAGGAGGGGATGCCGCACTTGATGCCAGCCCGACGCTGGTCCATCATGATCTGCAAAGGATGCTTTGTTGTCATCATTTTGATTCACTCCTCAATTAGCTATTAGCTTTTAGCTCTTAGCTATTAGCTTGGTGGTTCTTTGTTTTTAAGTTGCGCTTTTGTCTGCAGCGCTTTACAATCGGCTTGTTTCGCTCTTAGCTTGGTGATGCTGAACAAATAGATAGTTGTGTAGCACCTGGCTTTTTCGCTCTTCGCTTACGGTTTGTAACGCGTAACTAACAGCCAATGGCTAACAGCTAACAGCTCACTTTAGCACTCCGAGTCGATGAGGATCTTCCCCTTGACTGCGCCGGGGGTCTTATACAGCTCGAACGCCTCGTTGATCCTGCTCAGGGGGAAGGTCTTGAACACAAAGGAATCGTCCATTTTCAGGTCGCCGGTGCCGAAGTAATGGGCCACCAGCTCCCACTCGTGTCCGGGGAAGGGGGCGCTGTAGGACATCCAACTGCCGGTCAGGTTAAATTCCTTCCGGTTCAGGTTCTCCCACTCCGCCACGGAGAAGGAAATCTCTCTGGTGGGGGTGCCGATGAAGCACACGTCGGCGCGATTGGCGGCCAGGGCAAAGGCCATTTTCATGGTGATGGTGTTCCCGGCGGTCTCGTACACGTAGTCGAAGCCTCTGCCGCCGGTGTAGGCCAGCGCCTCCTCCATGAAGCCCTCTTTCAGGGTGTTCACACCGCCGGTGGCACCCAGCCGCTTGCCCAGCTCCAGCCGCTCGTCCACGATGTCGAACACAACCACTTCTTTCGCGCCGAAGATTTTGGCCCACTGCATAGTCATCATACCCACGGTGCCGCCGCCAAGAATGGCGACGGTCTTGCCGCCTTTGTAGCCGGTGCGCTCCAGCCCGTGAAGGGCGACGGTGGCCGGCTCAAAGAACGCGCCCTGGACGAAGGAGACCTCGTCGGAGAACTTTACTACGTTGTGCTCCGGCATACAGACGTATTCCGCATAGCTGCCGCTGGAGTGGGAGCCGATGAAGTCATAGTGCTTGCACAGGGAGTAATTCCCCTTCTGGCAGTCCTCGCACTTCATGCAGGGGACCAGCGGGATACCCGCCACCCGGTCGCCGGGGACAAAGGAAGTCACACCCTCGCCCACGGCTGCCACGGTGCCAGAGAACTCGTGGCCCAGAATGATGGGGTAATAGTGAGCGGCGTCCGCGTTGACGCGGGGGATGTCGGAACCGCAGATGCCGGTGTATTTCACCTTGACCAACACCTCGCCCTTTTTGGGGGTGGGCGTTTCAACTTCCGCATAGCGGATGTCCTGAGAGGCGTATAAGACGCCAGCTTTCATAGTAAATCAACCTTTCTTTGCGCCCCCAATTTCGCTGGGGCGGTGGAACCGTATTTGGCCTTCTAAGTTTTCAGCTTCCAGATTTCTCTGGAAGCTGAAGGAAATGGTTCGTTTTGATTGGGGTAAGTGAGAGGGGGAACCTGCGTTTAGAACTCGTCCTCGGCGGCGGCCAGTTCTGCGGCGCGGGCCTTGGAGTGCATTACGGCGAAGAACAGGCAGACGATGTAGATGGCGGCGATGACAATCAGACCGAGGATGTTCTCACGGGTGAAGAGCTGGACAAACACATAGGTGATGGGGCAGCCGCCCTGGTCCATGGCCGCGAGGGTCGCGCCTTCCTCAATGGCGCCTACAGAGGTACCCAGCTTGGTGGTCCACTCGACGGTCTGGTTGGCGATCCAGACGGTCATGGTCATGATGCAGGTGCCGGAAATCAGGGTGCGGAACAAGTTGCCCTTGTGAACCGCAACAGCGATGGCGATAAAGAAGCCGATGGTGGCCAGGTCGCCGAAGGGCAGGATGCGGTTGCCGGGCATGATGATGGCGATGAGCAGGGTGATGGGGATGAACAGGATACCGGCGGTGACGACCTCCGGGTCGCCCAGCAGGACGGCGGGGTCCAGACCGATGTAGAAGTCGGAATCTTCGCCAAAGTGGTTGTGCATCAGTTCCTTGGCCCGCTCGGAGATGGGCAGCAGGCCGTCCATGATGCACTTGATGACCTTGGGCATCAGAACCATGACGCCGGCCATCTTAATGCCCAGAGGCAGGGCCTCCTGGGGGCCGTACCCGGCCAGGAAACCGATGATGGTGCCGAGGATGAAGCCGATGACCACAGGCTCGCCCAGCACGCCGATTTTCTCCTGGAGACCTTCCACGGAGAAGTTGATCTTCCTCACGCCGGGGATGCGTTCGATAATGGCGTCCACCAGACAGGCCACCGGTGCCATATAAGCGGAGGTGCCGTGAGGTGTGGTCAGACCGTCCAGTTCAAAGTAATCCGTCAGCAGGGGCGCCCACAGGTCGCCGAACTTGAAGGTAAAGATGGAGTGAACCGCTACGCCCAGCAGACCGATGAGCAGGTTGCCGGTGACGGCGTAGGCGATGGCTCCGGTGAAGGCGATGTGCCACACGTTCCAGATGTCGATGTTGATGGTCTTGGTCAGTTTCAGGCCGAACATCACCAGGTTGATGGCGATGGACAGGGGGATGGCGATGGTGGCGATGATGGACCCCCAGGTGACGCCGCTCATGCCGGGCCAGCCAACCTCTACGATGGAGAGGCTGACGCCCAGCCGTTCGGCCATGGCCTGGGCAGCGGGGCCCATGTTGTCATTCATCATGTCCACGATGAGGCTCATGCCCACAAAGCCCACGCCGATCATCAGACCGGAACGGATGGCCTTGCCGGGCTTGACGCCGATGATGATGGCCAGAATTGAGATGATAATGGGCAGCATGACGGACGCGCCCATGTCGATGATGTAGTTGATGACGAAATAGCAGCCGTTCAGAAACGCAGTCATGGTTCCTTCCTTTCTCTATGGCGTGGATTGTACGAAAAATCCGTGATTTTTAGGCAGTTGGGCTGTGACGGTTCCCATTCTCCCTCCACCGGGAGGGGGCGGCGGCTTTTTCAGCCGCCGGGTCCCCGTCCGGGACGGTTATTCCGCCCGCAGCACCTTAAGGATGGCGGCCTCGGTCTTGGCCTGACCCACGCCGGAGATGAAGGGCATA
Source organism: Clostridiales bacterium (assembly GCA_021203185.1). Classification (GTDB taxonomy): domain Bacteria; phylum Bacillota; class Clostridia; order Oscillospirales; family Oscillospiraceae; genus Onthomonas. The sequence goes on along the minus strand of JAJQBR010000175.1, from coordinate 9,962 downwards.
CCGGTGATCAGCGGCACGCCGAAGTCACGCTTGACCTTGGAGGTGGTGACGATCAGGTCGGCGGGCAGGTTGGAGGCGATCTCGGAGATGCGGCACTGGCACAGCTCCATGTCGATGCCGTTCTTCTTGCACAGCTCGACGATCTTGTTGGCGGCTACGGTGGAGGTGGCGACGGCGCCGCCGCAGGCTACGATAACTTTCTTGCTCATAATGTATTCTCCTTTTCCTTGATAAGGTCGATGATTTCAGAGGGGGTTTTGGCGGTCAGCAGCTGTTCCAATACGCCCTTGTCCTGAATAATGGCGATGATCTGCTGCAGCTCGTCGATGTGCTGGTTGGGGTCCACGACGGACAGCATGAACACGATCTGTACGTCGGTGTATTCGTCGTCGGTACCCATCTGGACAAATGCGACGGGGTTGGTGAGGACTGCAATAGCGATTCCTGATTTGTTCACGTGGGTGACGGCGGTGTGGGGGATGGCTACGCCGACGCCGTCGATGTCCAGGCCGGTGGGGAACTCAGCCTCCCGCTCGATGAGTGCGTCCACGTAGGAGTCCTTCGTATAACCCTCCCGGGTGAAGGCTCCGCCCACGAACTTCATCACGTCGTCAGAGGTAGCGGCTTCCACGTCGGTAAAAATCAGAGATGGATTCAATTCTTCCCAAATCATAGGTGATTCTCCTGTCTCAAATGGTTTGCTTTCCGGGTTTGATTCGTGCTGGCCAGCTCTTATCTTTCCTTGATGATATAGTAGCACAGCTTGAAGGAAAGGAAAAGTCAAAGGTTTTTCAAATGTTGTGAAATAAAATACAATGGTCAAATTCGTTTCCCGAAGTGGGAAAGAAATTTGCCTGACCATAAAAAGTCTGCGGAGGGCTGGAATCCAGCCTCCCGCAGAGTAGTTGTTAGCTATTAGCCGTTAGCTGTTAGTTACGAGCTACAAATCAATAGCGAACAGCTTAAAACATTTATGCGTTGTAATCTGTACAACAAAGCACAGGGAGAAGCGCCCCCTCTGGTGATTTCCTTCGGTCACAGCTTCGGAAGTGCCGCTTGACGGCAAAGCGTAGGACGAACCGTCCAGCACTGCTAAGCTAAGAGCTAATAGCTAAAGGCTAACAGCTAAGTTGCGGTGCCGTATTCGTAGCGCTCAATGACCATCGCCGCCTCCTCCGGCGTTTTAGCGGTGTGCAGCAGCTCTTTGAACTCGTCCTCCCGCAGCATATTCACCAGATTGAAGAAGGCTTTCAGGTGGGTCTTGTGGTCCACCGCGCTGAGACAGCAGACGAACTCCACCGGGTCCAGCTCGTCCGCCCCGAAATACACCGGGGTTTTCAGGCGGATGAGGTACATCCCCACCCGGACGCTGCCCTGCTCCAAGCCCTCGTGGGGGACGGCGAAGCCCCTGGACAGCACCACATAGGGGCCATTTTCCTCAATGTTGGAGATCATGGCGTCGATGTACCGCTCCTCAATGTACCCCCGCTCCAGCAGGGGCAGGGCCGAGCGGCGCACCGCTTCCTGCCAGGTGGCACACTCCACGTCCAGCTCGATATTGGAGGCCGGGAGCAGGTGGTGCAGGTAGGGGGAGAAAATCTCGGACTCAGCCTCCAGAGGCTGGTTCATATAGTCCCGGATGATGCGCCGCAGCTTTTTCATCAGCTCTGGTGCCTGTTTGGGGACGGTTTCGTAGACCACCGGCTTGATTTTTTCAATCAACCCCTTGGAGCTGACCTCCTGCACCTCCACACGGGAGGGCAGATAGCGGCTGTTGCGGAGGGCGTCGATTTTGTTGCCCACCCGCACGTAGTCCTCGTCGCTGAACAGGGGCGAGACGATGACGTAGTCGATGGGGCAGCCCTGCAAGGGGACGGTGGTAATGACAAAATCTGCCATCCCCTCTTTGATTTGGGTGGCTTCGTGGGCAGAGATGATGTCCACAATTTGAAAGTCAAAGTGCTGTTTCAGCCGGGCCAGCAGCAGCCGGGAGGTACCGATGCCCGCGTGACAGGCCACCACCACCCGGAACGCCAGCTCCCGGTTCTTCTTCCGCTCGATGGCGGCGCAGACGTGGACTGCCACATAAGCCCCCTCCATTTCGGTCATGGGCCGTGACAGATACTGGGTCAGCACGGGGAGCTGCCGCTGGACGGCGTCCACCACGTCCTGATTGTCCTCCAGCACCTCCTGAATGACATCGCTCTCCGGGTAGGTGGCAGGCGGTGCGGAGAACACCGACTCCAGATGGTTGGAGAGGTTCTCAAAGAAGTCGTAGTCGTTGTTCAGGTTGATCTCCAGATCCTCGGAGACGCAGGCAATAAACTGGCGGGTAATGAGCTGGATTTTGACGATGTTGTTTTGGAAGGACTCCCGCCGCATATACCGGGCGCGGGTCAGCATTTGGCACAGCAAGCGGATGTCGTCCTCGGTGGTGGTAACGCCGCAGTACTGGGTCACATAGCGCAGGATGTCCTGGGCCATGTAATATTTGTCGCTGTCCACAGGGGGCTGCGGTTCCAGCATCGCCCCCTGCAAGCTGCGGTTGACCATAATGCCCAGATAGAACAAAATCTCCCGGAAGGAGCCGTCCGTCAGAAACTGGCGGTGCTGGTGTTCCTGCTCGTTGATGATTTTCTGGATGATGACCCGGTTGCCAGCCTGGACGCTGACCAGGTTGGAGACCACGTCCTGTTGTACCTCTACCGTCAAGCGGCACTTCCGGGGCGTTGCCCCTCCCTGCCGACCCTCCTGTGCGCCGGGTGCTAAAAGCTCCAACAGGAAAAAGCGCTTGACGCTCTCCGGCCCCTCCACCCGGAGGCCCCGGCTGGCGTGGGAGTGGACCTCCAGCCCCGCCTGCTGAATGTACGCTTTGATGGAATCCAGGTCGTTGATGATGGTAGCCCTGCTGACAAAGAGGTGATCGGCGATTTCCGAGAGGGTGACGTACCCTGTGGCGTTGACCAAAATGGCGGCGGCCACCAGCTTCCGCTCCTCCCGCGACAGCTTATAGGTGTAAAAATCCCCCGACACCAGCAGCGGGATGGACTGGGCAAAGTCGTCCGGCAGGAGGACGCGCCCGCCTTTCAGCATCAGCTTTTCCAGCTGGTGCTGCTGGAGGGTGGCGTTGATCTCGTTGAGGTCGTTGCGGATGGTGCGCTGGGAGACTTGAAAATGCGCCGCCAGATCCGCCAGGCTCAGCGGCTCTTTCGCGTCGCTGAGCATATGGATGATGGCGTTTGTCCGCTGATTCATGGTGGGCAGTCACTCCTTCCCCTGGGTACTGTGATACGGCAGTCATTCATCATTTATTGTACCGTTTATGGTTGAGAAAAGCAAGGTGCGGAGAGGGAATAAAATGCTGCAAAAAACGGGAAGGAAATTAGACTGCAAGTATTAACTTAGCAATTAAATATCGTTTGAGAACAGAATTTGATTTGGTCAAATCAGGACAAATTCAGAGAAGGCCTTCAAAGGATCAAGCGACCTCTATTTGTCATCCGGTCAGCACGAAACGCGCTTCAAAAACTCCATTTTTCAAGCCGTCAAAACGGGGAAAAGCTGCCCCATTTTTTAACTCAAACGGGGCAAAAAAAGGCCGGTTGCCCCATCTTTAACTCAAAAAAACCGGGTCGAAACACGTCTCATCCGGTCAAATTCGGGCAAACCGTATTAAATTGATTTATATGAAAAATCCCCGGAAAAGCCTTCTTTTCCGGGGATTTGAGCTGTTTTTGTTCGGCTTTTTGGATAAATCAGCGCTTGCTGAACTTCAAAGGCTAAATGCTGCAATCAGGAAAGCTGACTGATTTTGCGCTTTTCGTCCAAATTTCCTTTCATATTGGCGTTTTCCTTAGCCTATTGTTCCAATTCCTTGGCCTATTGTTCCAAAACACGCATTTCTGACCGTACCACAAAAAACGAATTTGCTGCCTACCTGCTCCTTGTCCACAGCGTCCCAGGGCTGCGGACAACAACAAATCACCCGCCACCTCCCAGCCAGGCAGCTGCCTGGCTGGTTCTGTTGTGAATTGCAAGTAATAGCTGACTCCGTAGGCATATCCGGGAAACGACATCTTTCGAAGGGATGCCTATTGTGCTGGAATTATTACCCACTTTTCATCAGCTCGTAATTTTCTGGATGGTAATTTTGCTCTTTTGCCTGAGAGCGTTTCCAAGATAAGAGAACCGCCGCAGTCGGTCAGCCTCCCACCGGGACGTATCGCAGCAGCAGCTCCTCCAGCTCGTCATTAGAGATGGGTGTGGGGACAGAGAATGCGGTGTTGGTGTCGATGGTCTTGGCCAGCGTCCGGTATTCCTCCGCCTGGGCGCACTCCGGCGCGTACTCGATGACAGTCTTGCGCTGGAGCTCGGCGTGCTGAACTACATTATCTCTGGGGATAAAGTAAATCATTTGGGTGTTCAGCTTTTGCGCGAACTCCTCCACCAGCGCCTTCTCGTTGTCCACCAGCCGTGAGTTGCAAATCAGCCCGCCCAGCTTGGTCTTGCCGGAGGCGGCGTAGCGGCGGATGCCCTTGCAGATGTTGTTGGCCGCGTACAGGCTCATCATCTCGCCGGAGCAAACGATATAGATTTCTTTCGCCTTGCCCTCCCGGATGGGCATGGCGAAGCCGCCGCAGACCACGTCCCCCAATACATCGTAGAGCACATAATCCATATCTGCGGAATAAGCGCCCAGTTCTTCCAGCAGGTTGATGGACGTAACGATGCCCCGGCCCGCACAGCCGACCCCCGGCTCAGGGCCGCCGGATTCCACCGCTTTGATGTTGTGGAAGCCTGTGTAAAGGAAATCTGTCAGCTCCACATCGTCCTCGTCCTTGTCCCGCATGGTGTCCAGCACTGTCTGTTTCACATGTCCGCCCAGAATGAGCCGGGTGGAGTCTGCCTTGGGGTCACAGCCCACGATCATCAGCTTTTTCCCCATTTCGGAAAGCGCTGCCGCCAGATTTTGGGAGGTGGTGGACTTGCCAATGCCGCCCTTTCCGTAAATTGCAATTTGCCTCATACTTTTTCCCCTTTCAGTTCCACGTCCAGCCAGGCATCCAGCCTGCTGCCTGCCATGTTAAAGTTTGCCGTCGGATTCACCGGTGAAAGGCTGCCGCCGTTGGGCAGGCCGATCCACCGGACCTCCTGCTTCACCAGAGGGCTGTAGTCCCGGTCCGCGATAATCAGCCGGACAGAGGGCGCGTTGGCCTGGGCCGCGAACTCGTCCTCGCCGGTCAACTTTTTGTCGCCGGGCAGCATTTCTCCCCGGTCCATCTCGCAGAAGCTGAGAACGCGGACAGCTTCCCAGCCCCGGTCCGCCAGGGCCAGCCGTATGGCGTTAGCGGTGAATTGCTCACCGACCACCAGAACCTCCGGCTCTCCCTGGGCCGCTTCCGGCTGCTCCAACGAACTGTCGCCGTTCCGCACGCGCTCCAGTGCTGCAAGCAGTTTCTCGGTTGCCGCCTGGCCAAAGGGCGCGCCGGTCACATAGGGGACGCCAAATTCCTGTTGCATATACTTCGCCAGCCGAAGGCCGCTCTCATTGACCACCACATTCACCTGGGCGGCAGCGGCGTTTCTCAGGTTCTCGGTGGTCTCTTTCATCCCCCAGCGGGAGAGGATGTGCCACCCTGCATCGGTCAGCAACGTCTCCACAGAGGCGGCGGTCTCCTGGGTCCAGTCCACCGGATTGGCGCCCAGCAGATTCACCGTACCGGGGAGAATCCGCCGCTCTGACAGCAATAGCTTTCCCATGGCCTCCAGCGCGCAGCCGATACCATAGAGGTAGTCCTTTTCCCCGTCCAGCTTGACAGACAGGGCGGGGATGCCGCTCTGTTCCTGGATTTGCTCCGCTGCGTATTCCAGGTCAGAGCTGATCATGGAGGCGGAGGGGCCGTAGGCCAGCAGGACAAACGTCGGAGAGAGCTGCCCTGCACCCGCCTCAAACGCAGCCATCACCTTGCGCTCGGTGCCGGTGATGATGTCCTCGTTGCGGATGTCGGAGTGGACCACCCGCGAACCGGCGGTCACGCCGCCGGACCCTCGGCGGCTTCTCTCCTGTCCCCGGAACCCACGGTCACTGCGCCCGCCGCCTCGTCCGCCGCGACTGCTGCGGCCAGTCTGGTCCCGGCGGAGCGGCTTGTACCGGCTGGGGTCGTCAATCAATCCCATGCCCTCCGTCTCGCCCAGCACCATCTGAAAGCCCAACAGGTCAGACAGGCAGGGTGGAATCACTTTCCAAAGTCGTTTCATCTCAATTCCCCCTTTTCACTCATGGTCTCCGAACTCCAGATGGGCGTCCTCCGCGATTTTCAGGTCAATGCCGTGGTCGTTTTTCAGCCGCTCGATGAGCAGTTCCCCGTCCGTAGACAGAATGACCCACTGACAGCCGCAGGTGACAACAAAATGCTTCGTGTTCCGCTCCTGGGAAAGCTCCACAATGGCGTCCACAAGCTGGTTCAGATACCGTCCGCTGGAGAAGTCGCTCATGGACGGGCACAGCAATGCCGCCCGCCCCTCCTGCATCATTTTTCCGATTTGTGCATAGGGCTTGTGCCGGATGCAGTTCAGCGACCCCACAAAGACGAGGATCGCACTCTCGTCCCCGCCCAGCCGTTCTTCCAGCGAGTTTGTGCGGGGCCGTTCGTGGCGGTCGCCCGCTCTGCCGTGCCGATGGCCTTGATTGTTATAATCTGTATTCATTCATTGCTCCTTTTTGTTTTGGATACGGCGGAGAAGGAATCTCTCAAAACGTCGTTTCTTCTCCTCCGTTGCGTCTGCAAACGGAAACGCCCTCCGGTTTTGCACCGGAGGGCAGGCTTTCCCACAGTTCATTGTTACGCCGTATGGTCACGCCAAGTCAACGTGGAGCAGCCATTGCCGTCAACCGGTACTTCCATTTCGTTTCCTGCTTATCCGCGCAGCTCTTTCTCTTTCCGTTTGTACAGGTCCAACATGATTTCCAGAGCGCAGTCCGCGCCCAGCCGACTGAGATTCAGCATCATCTGGTGGGATTCCCAACTGGCCCACTCCCGGCCGGTGTGCAGCTCATAGTAATACCGCCGCTCCTTGTCGATTTTGCGGATCTGGTCCTGGGCTTTCCGCTCGGTCAGTCCGAATTTATCGGTCAGCCGCCGGACACGGTCCTTTCGTCTGGCGGTCAGGAACACGTCGATGAGACCCGGTTCCTGCTCCAAAATCACATCGGCGCACCGCCCCACGATGACGCAGGACGACTGCTCCGCCGCCTGGCGGACGATTTCCACCTGGGCCTGATAGACCTCTTCGTTCAGCGGCTTGCCGAAGTGGGATTCCACATCAAAGCCGATGTACTCCACCGGCGTGTAGGCGAAGAACCGGTTAGAGCTTCTGCGGTCCTCCTCCTGAGCCGACTGGCTGGAGAGGTGCAGCGCCTGGGCCGCCTTGTTCACAATGCCGCGGTCATACAGGGGAATGTTCAGCTCCGCCGCCAGCCGCTCTCCCAGCTCGTGGCCGCCGCTGCCGTACAGTCGGCCAATGGAAAAAATAACATGATTTGCCATCTTGATCTCCTCCTTGTAATTAGCTATTAGCCATTAGCCGTTAGCTGTTGCCGTCAAGCGGCACTTCCGCTGCGCTCCCTGCCTGTAGCTTGCCACTACAAACGATAAGCGCAGAGCAAAAAAGCAAGCACTTTCAAGCTAATAGCTAAAAGCTAAGAGCCAACGGCTCGGCGAAGCCGTTAATCCGCGTCCATGGGCTGGTCATGGTACTCCGCGTAGAGGTCCGGCAGGAAGGTGTACAGGTGTTCCCACTCCACCAGGGTGTGGATGACCACCTTTTTCAGGTATTCCTCGCTGCACTGAGTGCTCTCGTCCCGGATGAGCTTGCCGTTCTCCGGCCGCCAGCCGATCCACTCCCGGCTTCGGGTTTCAACGCCGCCCAGAGGGCAGGGCCGGTCATAGCTCAGGCACAGGTGAGTACCCGGCTCGTCGAAGGTCTCATAGCTGCCCTTGCCGGTCAGCTTGCAGCCTGCGTCCCGCAGCTCCTGGAGCCGCTCGTCGGTCAGGCCGAAGTCCTTCAGGTCGAACTGGTGGCGGATGGTGTCGTACATCCGGTCCCCGGCACCCATGTCCAGGCTCTCGGTGGTGTGGATGCCCTCAGAGCCGTCTCTCCAGTTCACGTAATAGTGGTCGAAGTGGTCGGCGTAGTTCCAAATCTTATAGCGGAGGTTGCCGTGGCCGGGCACCATGCTCTTGGATTTCAGGTTCCGCCAGTTGCGGTACCAGCGCTCCATCTCGGCCGTGATGTGGGGCGGGCGCACCCGATAGGTGGCCACGTAGCCGGAGCCGTCCGGGAACATGCAATAGCCCAGCTCCACCTTGTCATAGCCGTAGGGCTTCAGCAGATCCATAAAGTTTTGGGGCTGGATGGCGTCCTCCAGCTTCATGGGGTTCATGTTGTTGATGATCTGCATTTCCACGGGGCTGGGATAGTGCAGGGGATAGTCGTAAAAATACTTGGCCAGGGGCATTTTCTCTTCTTCGGGGAACAGCTTCTGCCGGGTGTTGATTACGCTGGCGTCATCGCAGGGGAAGGTTTCCTTTTCAATGTCGATATACATAAAATCCATGCTCCTTTTCGTTTGATGCCCTTATTATAACTGAGGTTTTCTTGACAATCAATTCATCTTCAGGTATAATATTTTCCAACGAGGAAAAAGTGAAAAAGGAGGAACCCATTTTGGACCTTAAATTGCTGGAAGAGTTCGCGTATCTTGCCGAAACGTGCAGCTTTCAGGAAACTGCGGAAAAAATGAATATTTCCCAGTCCTCCCTGACCAAGCACATCCACAAGCTGGAGGAGGAACTGGGCGTTACCTTCTTTGACCGCTCCACCCGGACGGTCCAACTGAATGCCTACAGCCAGGCCTATTACCCCTATGTCAAGCAGATGATCCAACTGCACCAGGAGGCGGTGCAGTCGCTGACAGACATCCGCAACGAGTCCCGCAACAAGCTGCGCATCGCCTTCACCCCCACTGTGGGGCAGTACGGCGTAGTAGAGGTCATTTCCGCCTTCTCCAGAGCGCATCCCCAGTATGACCTGAAAATCCTGGAGTCGCCCCATGTGCTGGACATGATCAACTCCCATGAGTGCGACTTCGGCTTTTTGCCGGAGGACGACTCCATCAACAGCAACGTCAGTCAGTTAGTCTACAAAACAGACCGCCTGGTGGCCGTCCTGCCCAAGGACCACCCGCTGGCAGCGGAACCGCGGTTGACCCCGGAACAGATTTGCGCCTCAGATACTCCAGTCATTCTCCACGCCAACCCCTCCGGCGGCCACTACCTGGAGACGCGGAAATTTATGACCCTGTGCAGCGACAGAGGCATCGCCCCCAAGGTGCTGGCCGTCATCAGCCGCACCTCTACCATCATCAAGATGATCCAGGAGGGTCAGGGCATCTCCATCCTGAACCGGCAGTGCATTCCCCAGGACGATGAAAACCTGGCCATTGTCGATTTGCAGCCCTCGATCCCCCTCTACATCTATGTGGTGTACCCCACCCGGAAGAAGAAGTCGGCTGCGGTGTCCGCATTCCTCCGTTTTATCATCAAAGACCTTACCGAAACCGATTGACGGCAGCTTTTTCTACGCCTCGATTCACGCAAAATTCGCACCACGGCCGAATACCGGACCGGGGTGCGATTTTGTTGTGTTGAGGTTCGCCGGACCGGGGCAAAGCCCCGGCCCGACTTCAGGAAAGAAAGGGGAGAGAGAAAAACTGTATTGGAAACTGGAACGTTCGGCTTATTCGCCCGCTGCCTTTTCCATGGCAGCGTGCCGCTCTTCCAGGATCCTTCTGTTTTCTGCCACGCGCTGCTTGCTCAGCGGGTAGAGGAACACCATGACCAGCACCATCAGGGCAGGTTGTCAATCAAGTGCAACACTATTTTCTTGGAAAAATACCTCAT